>NZ_JXXD01000009.1 GCF_000935215.1 Stutzerimonas stutzeri | reverse complement strand
TGGCAGGGTGGCAGGCACATCAGCATGCGGTTCGTTTTAAAGAAGCCGCAAGCGTGTCGCATCGCACTTCCCATCAGTAATCATTGCTGATGGGCGATGCCTTTTTGATTGGCATAAATTGCAGCGCTCCAGCCGTCCCGCCGAATCTCCCAGAATTCGTCCACGCGAAAACGAGCTTTTTTGCCCCTTCCTTGTAGCTTCACTACACTGCAAATCTATGCGGTACTGTGTGGCTATGCCTAAGAGCCTGATCGACAAAGAAAAACCCCGGCGCTAGGCCGGGGTAGTGACAGAAATTGTCATGACAATAACTTGCACAAACATGACAATTTATCTGCCCGTCGACAGGCGGATCAGAAGTCCAGATTAGACACTGCCAGAGCGTTGGTTTCGATGAAGTCGCGACGCGGTTCAACGGCATCGCCCATCAGGGTATTGAAGATCTGATCTGCACCAATGGCATCTTCGATCGTCACTTTCAACATGCGCCGTACGTTTGGATCCATGGTGGTTTCCCACAGTTGATCCGGGTTCATCTCGCCCAGTCCCTTGTATCGCTGAACGCTGTGGCGGCGCGTGCCTTCGGTCATCAACCACTCCAGCGCTTGCTTGAAGGTGGATACCTGCTTTTTGCGCTCGCCGCGCTGAACATAGGCTCCCTCTTCGAGCAGGCTGTTCAGCTTCTCACCGAGAGCGGTTACGGTCCGGTAATCGTTGCTGGCGAAGAAATCACGGTTGAAGGTGATGTAGCTGGCCAGGCCGTGGGAGCTGATCTCAACTTCCGGCAGCCACAGGTGGCGCTCTTTGTCTTCACGCAAGCTGACGTTGTAGATCAAACCGGAGCGTTCACCGACCTTGAGTTGCGCGCTGTACTGCTCCAGCCAGGCCTGCATCGCGGCGTGATCGGCCAACTGCTCTACTGAAACACGCGGCAGGTAGATGAAGTGCTCAGTCAACTCCAGTGGATACAGACGCGATAGGCGCTGCAGAGTTTTCATCACAGTACGGTAATCGTTGACCAGCTTCTCGAGCGCTCCACCAGAAAGGCCTGGGGCATGCTCATTGACGTGCAGGCTGGCGTCTTCCAGGGCCGACTGGGTGAGGTATTCCTCCATCGCCTCGTCGTCCTTGATGTACTGCTCCTGCTTGCCACGCTTGACCTTGTAGAGCGGCGGCTGGGCGATATATACATAGCCGCGCTCGATCAGCTCAGGCAGCTGACGGAAGAAGAAGGTCAACAGCAGCGTCCGGATGTGCGAACCGTCGACGTCGGCGTCGGTCATGATGATGATGTTGTGATAGCGCAGCTTGTCGATGTTGTACTCTTCACGCCCGATACCACAGCCCAGAGCAGTAATCAGGGTGCCCACTTCCTGGGATGAGATCATCTTGTCGAAACGCGCCTTCTCGACGTTAAGGATCTTGCCCTTGAGCGGCAAAATTGCTTGAGTCTTGCGGTTACGACCTTGCTTCGCCGAGCCACCCGCGGAATCACCCTCCACTATGTAGAGTTCGGAAAGCGCGGGATCCTTTTCCTGGCAGTCAGCAAGTTTGCCCGGCAGGCCGGCGATATCCAGAGCGCCTTTACGACGGGTCATTTCCCGGGCCTTGCGCGCAGCCTCGCGAGCACGGGCGGCATCGATCATCTTGCCGACCACGGCCTTGGCCTCGCCCGGATGCTCGAGGAGGAAATCACCGAAGTACTTGCCCATCTCCTGTTCCACGGCCGTTTTCACTTCCGAGGAAACCAGTTTGTCCTTGGTCTGCGAGCTGAACTTAGGATCCGGAACCTTCACCGAAATGATCGCAGTCAGGCCTTCGCGGGCATCGTCGCCGGTAGTGGCGATCTTGTGCTTCTTGGCCAGACCTTCCTGCTCGATGTAGGAGTTCAGGTTTCGCGTCAGCGCGGAGCGGAAGCCGGCCAGGTGAGTACCGCCGTCACGCTGAGGAATATTGTTGGTAAAGCAGAGAATGTTTTCGTTAAAGCTGTCGTTCCACTGCAGCGCCACCTCGACACCAACGCCGTCGTCACGCTGAACGTTGAAATGGAATACCTCGTTGACGGGGGTTTTGTTTGTGTTCAGGTAAGCAACGAACGCGCTCAGACCGCCCTCGTACTTGAACAGCTCTTCCTTGGCGGTACGCTCGTCCCGCAGGACGATACCGACCCCCGAGTTCAGGAATGACAGTTCGCGCAGACGCTTGGCCAGAATATCCCAGCTGAAATGGATGTTCTGGAAGGTTTCGGACGACGGCTTGAAGTGAATCTGTGTACCCGAGGTATCAGTTTCACCTACCGGAGCCAAAGGTGCCTGGGGCACGCCATGACGGTAGAGCTGTTCCCAGACCTTGCCCTCGCGGCGGATGGTCAGCATCAACTCCTCGGACAGCGCATTGACCACCGAAACACCTACGCCGTGGAGTCCACCGGATACCTTGTAGGAGTTGTCATCGAACTTACCGCCGGCGTGCAGCACGGTCATGATGACCTCTGCCGCCGAAACACCTTCCTCATGGATATCCACCGGAATGCCGCGACCGTTGTCGCGAACGGTGATGGATTCATCGGTATGGATGGTGATGGAGATATCGCTGCAATGCCCGGCCAGCGCTTCGTCGATCGAGTTATCGACGACCTCGAAGACCATGTGATGCAAACCGGTGCCGTCGTCGGTATCGCCGATGTACATGCCAGGGCGCTTGCGCACTGCATCAAGGCCTTTGAGTACCTTGATGCTCGACGAATCGTACGTGTGGTTTTCGCTCATGCCTTCACTCCCGAGGGGCCGTGGATCTGGGTAATTTGCCCATGTTCCACGTGAAACATTGAGACTGGCGTCTGTTCATGCCAGCCTTCTTGCAAAATGGATGAATCTACGCAGGTGATAAACACCTGACAGTTAAGTTGCTCAAGCAACTTGCACAGCGCCAACCTATGTTGGGCGTCCAATTCGGACGGCAGATCGTCGACAAGATAGATGCACTGACCGCGCTTGGTTTCGCTAACCAGATGGCCCTGAGCAATACGCAATGCACACACCACCAATTTCTGCTGGCCGCGCGATAGCACTTCAGCCGCGTTGTGATTGCCAACCTTCAATCGCAGATCCGCACGCTGCGGCCCGGATTGGGTATGCCCTAATGACCTATCCCGTTCCAGCGAAGACGCCAGCACATCAGCCAAGGAGCGGTCTTTATCCCATCCCCTGTAATAACTAAGCTTCAGGCCGTCCATGTCGAGCAAGGCCGCGAGGGTCGATTCAAATACGGGCTTAAGTGCCTGAATATAGGCTCGTCGATATCCGTCAATTTCATCACTGGCCAGCGTCAGTTCCCGGCTCCACGCCGCATCCGAAGCGCCGTCCAGTGTACCATGCCGCAGCCACGAGTTCCGTTGCCGGAGCGCCTGCTGCATGCGCAGCCAGGCTGGCATGAACCGATGTTCCACGTGGAACACGCCCCAATCAAGAAACTGCCTACGTAATTTCGGTGCGCCTTCGAGAAGACGAAAACTATCCGGATTGATCAGTTGCAAAGGCAGCGTATCGGCAAGCTCCGCGGCTGACCTGACCCCCTGTCCGTCGATACGGATCCGGACGTCACCGCTACGATCCCGGGAAACTCCCAACGCACGACTGTGCTGATCTGGCAGTTCAACTTGACCAAAAACGGTGCACGCCGATTGTTCATAGGTGATGACGGGGTTCAGCCGAATGCTACGAAACGAGCGCGCCAGCCCGAGCAGGTGAATGGCTTCGAGCAGGCTGGTTTTTCCGCTACCGTTATCGCCGAACAGGATGTTGATTCGAGAGGAGGGAGATAACGTCACCGGGTGCAGATTGCGGACCCCGGTGACGGAAAGACGACTGAGGGACATGAAGCTGGTTTACAGACGCATCGGCATCACGACATATGCGGAATCGTCGTTATCGAATTCCTGAACCAGAGCACTGCTGTTCGCGTCAGACAGAATCAGACGCACCTGTTCGGTGGTCATCACGCCCAGCACATCGAGCAGATAGCTGACGTTGAAACCGATCTCCAACGAACTGCCGTTGTAGTCGACCGCAACCTCTTCCTCAGCTTCTTCCTGTTCGGGGTTGTTCGCCTGAATCTTCAATAGCCCACTTTCCAGCTGCAGACGAATGCCGCGGTACTTTTCGTTGGAGAGAATCGCCGTGCGACTGAACGCTTCACGCAGCAACTGACGATCTCCTACCACAAGCTTGTCGCCACCACGCGGCAGTACGCGCTCATAGTCCGGGAACTTGCCGTCCACCAGCTTGGAGGTGAAGGTGAACTCGCCAGTGGTGGCGCGAATATGGTGCTGGCCCAGAACGATGCTGACCTCGGCGTCCTGATCGTTGAGCAGCCGCGCGAGCTCGAGGATACCCTTACGCGGCACGATGACCTGATGCCGATCGGGTTGCTCGATCCCCGCCTGCATCGAGCACATCGCCAGGCGGTGGCCGTCCGTCGCTACCGCGCGCAGCATTCCGCTTGAAACTTCGATGAGCATACCGTTGAGGTAGTAGCGAACGTCCTGCTGCGCCATGGCAAAGCTGCTGCGCTCGATCAGCTTGCGCAGCTTGCCCTGTTCGACGGTGAAGGAAAGCGAACCTGGGCCTTCTTCGACCGTAGGGAAGTCATTGGCCGGCAAAGTTGAAAGGGTAAAGCGGCTGCGCCCGGACTTGATAACAACCTTCTGATCATCGAGACGGATATTGATCAGCGCATCGCTCGGCAGGCTCTTGCAAATGTCCATGAGTTTGCGCGCCGGAACGGTGATCTCGCCTGGCTCGGCGGCCTCTTCAAGGGCAACACGGCCGACCAGTTCGACTTCGAGATCGGTACCGGTCAGCGACAATTGCTGTCCTTGCACCACAAGCAGTACGTTGGACAGCACCGGCAAGGTCTGACGGCGCTCAACGACGCCAGCAACCAGCTGCAGGGGTTTCAACAGGGCTTCGCGCTGAATGGAGAAATGCATGGTCTGGTCCCTTGCCTATAGATTAGGTCGCACTCAGGTTGTCAAAGTTCGCAGCAAATTCTTGTAATCTTCACGTATATCCGCGTCAGTTTCCCGTAGTTCGGCGATCTTACGGCAAGCATGCAGAACCGTGGTGTGATCCCGCCCACCGAACGCGTCGCCGATCTCAGGGAGGCTGTGGTTGGTCAGCTCCTTGGACAGGGCCATGGCCACCTGCCGCGGTCGGGCGACCGATCGCGATCGCCGCTTCGACAGCAAGTCAGAGATCTTGATCTTGTAGTATTCGGCCACGGTGCGCTGGATATTGTCGACGCTGACCAGTTTATCCTGCAACGCCAGCAAGTCCTTCAGCGATTCGCGAATCAGTTCGATCGTGATATCGCGCCCCATGAAGTGAGCATGGGCGATGACCCGCTTCAGCGCTCCTTCGAGTTCACGGACGTTCGAACGGATCCGCTGGGCAATGAAGAAAGCCGCGTCGTGGGGCAGGTCCACCTTCGCCTGGTCCGCCTTCTTCATCAGGATCGCTACACGAGTCTCAAGCTCGGGCGGCTCAACGGCAACGGTCAGCCCCCAGCCAAAACGCGATTTCAGACGTTCCTCAAGGCCGTCGATTTCCTTGGGATAGCGGTCACTGGTGAGGATGACCTGCTGGCCACCTTCGAGCAGCGCGTTGAAGGTGTGAAAGAACTCTTCTTGCGAACGCTCTTTTTTGGCGAAGAACTGGATATCGTCGATCAGCAGCGCATCGACCGAGCGATAAAAGCGCTTGAACTCGTTGATGGCATTGAGCTGCAGTGCCTTGACCATATCGGCCACGAAACGCTCGGAGTGCAGGTAAACCACTTTGGCGTTGGGGTTCTTCTTCAGCAGGTGATTACCCACTGCATGCATCAGGTGGGTCTTACCCAGGCCAACACCGCCGTACAGAAAAAGCGGGTTGTAGCCATGCTTGGGATTGTCGGCAACCTGCCAGGCAGCGGCTCGCGCCAACTGGTTGGATTTGCCCTCGACGAAATTTTCGAAGGTAAAGGTCCGGTTCAGGTAGCTGGTGTGCTTGAGCCCACCCTCGACCTGCACGGTACGCTCGACACGCGGCTGCTCGGGTTCACTGTTGTCAGCCGACAACGGCTCGAAGCGTGGCGCCTGCATGGCCGGCGCAGGCGCGCTTACTGCCATTGGCTGTGGCTGAGCACGTGCAGCAGCAGCCGAAGGAAGAGCGGCGGATGACGTCCGTTTACTGCCTATAAGGAGAGTAAGCGCCGGAGCGATTCCGCTTGAACGCTCCGACAGCAGTTCCAACAATCGGGAAAGGTACTTTTCGTTGACCCAGTCGAGCACGAAGCGATTGGGCGCATAGACGCGCAGCTCATCACCATCGCCTTCCACCTGTAGTGGACGAATCCATGTGTTGAATTGCTGAGCAGGCAGTTCATCGCGCAAAAGCTCAACACACTGCTGCCAAAGTTCCACCGACACGGAAGCTCCTATCGACTCAGTCGAGGTAAGACGGCGGCCATTGTAACGGCGCGCCCTCAGGTTATCCACAACAAACCTGAAGCGCAGGACGGGATACCCTAGGTCTGGTCAACCACTCAACGCATGGAAAAGCATTGTCACCAAGTCTGTTGATAACCCCCCCCTGAGGGCAGTGGTCAAGCCTGTTCAAAAGCACTGATTAACACCACCTGTGGATATCTTGCGTTTTAATCCACAGCTTGCGCAGAGCCTCTGCACGGGGTGAGCACCGCTTTCGCACCAGGTTTGCATTCGCGGGAGTGCCCGTCTCCTAAGGTCTGTAGCCATCTATCCACAGAAAAGGTGCTGCACATATATAAGCATTACATCTTAAGAGCTTATATTTCTTTTCCTCTTATATTTTTCATCCATGCAGGGCTGGTTGGAAATTGACCTGGCTCGATAGCTTCTCTACAATCGCCGGTCTCTTAAAAGGGGGCCATTCCGGCCCGCAATGAATCACCAGGTAAACGCACCATGAAACGCACTTTCCAGCCCAGCACCATCAAGCGCGCTCGTACTCACGGCTTCCGTGCCCGTATGGCCACCAAGAACGGTCGTCAGGTTCTGTCGCGTCGTCGCGCCAAAGGCCGCAAGCGTCTGACCGTCTGATATCGGAACAGGTAGTGAGTCGGGGCTTCGGCCGGGAAAAGCGACTGCTGACTCCCCGCCAATTCAAGGCAGTCTTCGACTCCCCTTCCGGTAAGGTGCCTGGCAGGAACGTCCTGCTGCTGGCACGTGAGAACGATCTGCAACACCCCCGCCTTGGGCTAGTGATCGGCAAGAAAAGCGTCAAGCTTTCGGTCGAACGTAACCGCATCAAGCGGCAGATACGTGAGACCTTTCGCCATCACCAGTCGGATCTGGTGGGCTGGGACATCGTGATCGTCGCCCGCAAGGGATTGGCTGATCTGGACAATCCCGAACTGGCGAAGCAATTCGCCAAGCTCTGGAAGCGACTGTCACGCAGTCCATCCAAGACCGCCGTCGAACCTGGAGCCGCCAACAGCACCCATGCGTAAATTGGCCATCGCTTCGATCAGAGTCTACCAGTACGCCATCAGTCCGATGATGGCCAGTCACTGCCGTTTCTATCCAAGCTGCTCCTGCTATGCACTCGAGGCCATCGAAACTCATGGCCTGTTGCATGGTGGCTGGCTGAGCCTGCGCAGGTTAGGGCGCTGCCATCCGTGGAACCCCGGCGGCTACGATCCCGTGCCTTCCCATAACACCTCCAATTCATCTCCGATGGCCGAGTAACCATGGATATCAAACGCTCGATACTGCTCGTCGCATTAGCAGTCGTTGCCTACCTGATGGTTCTTCAATGGAATCAGGACTACGGTCAGGCAGCCCTACCGACCGAAACCGCGCAAAGCCAGCCGGGCGCACCGGCTCTTCCGGATAGCCCGGCCGCCAACAGTGAAGGCACCGCTGGCGACGTGCCCGCGGTTGCCGGCCAGCAGCAAGCCAGCGCTCTGCCGGCTAACGCGCCGAGCAGCCAGCTGATTCGTGTGCGCAGCGACGTGCTGGATGTGGCCATCGATCCGCGCGGCGGCGACATCGTCGAACTGCATCTGCCGCAGTACCCGCGTCGGCAGGATCGTCCCGATGTGCCGTTCCAGCTGTTCGAGCGCAGCGGCGAGCGTGTCTACGAGGCACAGAGCGGCCTGATCGGCGACGGCCCGGACAAGGCGAGCGGTCGTCCTCAATACAGCAGCGAGAAAAGCGAATACCAGCTGGCCGAAGGTCAGGACCAGGTGGTCGTCGATCTGAAATACAGCGCCGATGGTGTCAACTACATCAAGCGTTTCACCCTCGAGCGCGGCAACTATGCGCTCAAGGTGAACTACCTGATCGACAACCAGAGCGCTCAACCCTGGACCGGTTACCTGTTCGGCCAGCTCAAGCGCGACAACAGCGGTGACCCGTCCTCGAGCACCGCCACCGGCACCGCTACCTATCTTGGCGCTGCGCTGTGGACCAAGGACGAGCCGTATCGCAAGGTCTCCATGGGTGACATGGATGAAAGCAATCTGCGTGAAAGCGTGCAGGGTGGCTGGATCGCCTGGCTGCAGCATTATTTCGTCACCGCCTGGATTCCTCAGCCGGGCGATACCAACCAGGTACAGACGCGCAAGGACAGCCAGGGCAACTACATCATCGGCTTTACCGGCCCCGCCGTTACCGTACCTGCCGGCGCACAGGGCGAGACAGGCGCCACGCTGTATGCCGGCCCGAAGAGCCAAGACAAGCTGGAAGAACTGTCCCCCGGTCTGCGTCTGACCGTCGACTACGGCATCCTCTGGTTCATCGCTCAGCCGATCTTCTGGCTGCTGGAAAACATCCACGCGCTGCTGGGCAACTGGGGCTGGTCGATCATCGTTCTGACCATCGTCATCAAGCTCGCCTTCTTCCCGCTCTCCGCGGCCAGCTACCGGTCGATGGCGCGCATGCGTGCGGTGTCGCCGAAAATGCAGGCGCTGAAGGAACAGCATGGCGACGACCGCCAGAAGATGTCCCAGGCGATGATGGAGCTGTACAAGAAGGAAAAGATCAATCCGCTGGGCGGCTGCCTGCCGATCCTGGTGCAGATGCCGGTATTCCTGGCCCTGTACTGGGTGCTGCTGGAAAGCGTCGAGATGCGCCAGGCGCCGTGGATGTTCTGGATCACCGACCTGTCGATCAAGGATCCGTTCTTCATCCTGCCGATCATCATGGGCATAACCATGTTCATCCAGCAGCAGCTCAACCCGACACCGCCGGATCCGATGCAGGCGCGAGTGATGAAGCTGCTGCCGGTGATCTTCACCTTCTTCTTCCTCTGGTTCCCTGCCGGTCTGGTGCTGTACTGGGTGGTCAACAACGTCCTGTCCATCGCTCAGCAGTGGTACATTACCCGCAAGATCGAGGCCGCGGCGAAGCCCGTCTGACGCCTCAACCGCCAATGCACAACGCCCCTTGATTGGGGCGTTGTGCTATCTGCCATCCAGAAAGGAGGCCGCATGAATCCAGTTCGCGACACCATTGCCGCCGTCGCTACCGCCCCGGGACGCGGAGGAGTCGGCATCGTTCGGGTGTCAGGGCCGCGGGCCAAGGCCATCGCCATTACCCTGACCGGTCGTGAGCCGACGCCGCGGTATGCACATTACGGTGCGTTTCACGCAGACGACGGCGAGGTGATCGACGAAGGCCTGTTGCTGTTTTTTCCAGGTCCGCATTCATTCACCGGTGAAGACGTACTCGAACTTCAGGGGCATGGTGGCCCGGTCGTTCTGGATATGCTGCTGCTGCGCTGTATCGAGCTCGGCGTGCGCCTGGCTCGACCAGGAGAATTCAGCGAACGCGCATTCCTCAACGACAAACTCGATCTGGCCCAGGCCGAGGCGATCGCCGATCTTATCGAAGCCAGTTCGGCGCAGGCCGCGCGCAATGCGGTGCGTTCTCTACAGGGCGAATTCTCTCGCCGCGTGCATCAGCTGACCGAAAAGTTGATTCAGCTACGTATCTATGTCGAAGCGGCGATCGATTTTCCCGAAGAGGAAATCGACTTCCTTGCCGATGGGCATGTTCTGGCACAACTGAATGCCGTGAAGACCGAGTTATCCACAGTGCTGCGCGAAGCCGGACAGGGCGCCCTGCTGCGCGACGGAATGACCGTGGTGATCGCAGGGCGCCCCAACGCCGGCAAGTCCAGTCTGCTCAACGCACTGGCGGGCCGTGAGGCCGCCATCGTCACCGATATCGCCGGTACCACCCGGGATGTCCTGCGCGAACACATCCTGATCGACGGCATGCCGCTGCATGTGGTCGATACCGCAGGCCTGCGCGACACCGAAGACCAGGTGGAGCGCATCGGTGTGCAGCGCGCGCTCAGCGCCATCGGCGAAGCGGACAGGGTGCTATTGATGGTCGATGCCAGTGCGCCTGAGGCGCAGGACCCACTGGCCCTGTGGCCGGAGTTTCTCGAGTCCAGTCCCGCGCCGAACCGGGTGACGCTGATTCGCAACAAAGCCGACCTCAGCGGTGAGCCGATCTCGATTCGCTTTGACGAGAACGGACAAGCGACACTGAGCCTTTGTGCACGATCCGGCGAAGGTATCGAGTTGCTGCGCGAACACCTCAAGCAGTGCATGGGATACGAACAAACCTCTGAAAGCAGTTTCAGCGCCCGCCGCCGCCATCTGGACGCATTGCGTCTGGCCGATCAGTACCTGCAGCATGGCCATGCCCAGCTGACGCTGGCCGGCGCCGGCGAGTTGCTGGCCGAGGATCTGCGCCAGGCACAACAGGCGCTTGGCGAGATCACGGGTGCGTTCAGCTCGGACGACCTGCTCGGGCGAATCTTCTCGAGCTTCTGCATCGGCAAATGACATGCACAGGGCGCTAACCGCGCCCGCCCCCTCCATCACAACGCATAGCGCCACGCAGAAGAACTCGTGACGCAGGCATTCGGCTGCCCATTTCTCCTGTCATGAGTCCTGTGGAAAAAGCCGCCTGAGGGCAGTAGAAAACTCATGACAGAAGCTGGTGAAAAACCGCCCTGTGCATAAGCTTCACTTTAATCCACAGGATGCAGACGGTATCCACACCGTTAACGCCCAACCGAAGCACAGCTTTATCCTTCGCTACAGAGTAGACATGACAAGGGATACAAGCGGTTATCCACAGAAAATCGCTTCACCATTCATAAACACATAAATAAGCTTCTTATATATTTCTTCTCTATTTCTATGTTTATCCACCGACTTGTCTCCGCCCGATGGTTGGTCATTTTTTGCTCAGAGCCCTTCTTTAGCTCCGGCTAAATCCCTATACTTCGCGGCTTCCCGAATTTCCCATCTGAACAGGCACGAGGTGCATGGTGGACTTCCCTTCCCGTTTTGACGTGATCGTTATCGGTGGCGGCCATGCTGGCACCGAAGCTGCGCTGGCAGCGGCACGCATGGGCGTGAAGACCCTGCTGCTCAGCCACAATGTGGAAACCCTCGGCCAGATGAGCTGCAACCCGGCTATCGGCGGCATCGGCAAGAGTCATCTGGTCAAGGAAATCGACGCCCTGGGTGGGGCCATGGCAATGGCTACGGACAAGGGCGGCATCCAGTTCCGTGTACTCAACAGCCGCAAGGGACCAGCGGTGCGCGCCACCCGTGCGCAAGCGGATCGAGTTCTTTACAAGGCTGCAGTGCGTGAAGCGCTGGAGAATCAGTCCAACCTGTGGATATTCCAGCAGGCCGCTGACGACCTCATCGTCGAGCAGGATCAGGTTCGTGGTGTGGTTACCCAGATGGGCCTGCGGTTTCTGGCCAGCTCGGTGGTGTTGACGACAGGAACCTTCCTCGGTGGACTTATCCACATCGGCTTGCAGAATTATTCAGGTGGGCGCGCAGGCGATCCGCCTTCGATCGCCCTGGCTCAGCGCCTGCGCGAGTTGCCACTGCGCGTCGGTCGACTGAAAACCGGCACCCCGCCTCGTATCGATGGTCGTTCGGTGGATTTTTCCCTGATGACCGAGCAGCCTGGCGACACACCGCTGCCGGTGATGTCGTTCATGGGCAGTCGTGAGCAGCATCCGCGTCAGGTCAGCTGCTGGATCACTCACACCAACGCCCGCACGCACGAAATCATTGCTGCCAACCTCGATCGTTCGCCGATGTATTCCGGCGTGATCGAAGGCGTGGGGCCGCGCTACTGCCCGTCGATCGAAGACAAGATCCATCGTTTCGCCGACAAGGACAGCCATCAGGTCTTTCTCGAGCCGGAAGGCCTGACCACCCATGAGCTGTATCCCAATGGCATCTCCACCTCGTTGCCGTTCGATGTGCAGCTGCAGATCGTGCAGAGCATCCGTGGCATGGAGAACGCCCACATCGTGCGGCCGGGCTATGCCATCGAATACGACTACTTCGACCCACGCGATCTCAAGTACAGCCTGGAGACCAAGGTGATCGGCGGGTTGTTCTTCGCTGGCCAGATCAACGGCACCACCGGTTACGAAGAGGCCGGTGCCCAGGGGCTGCTCGCCGGAGCCAACGCCGCGCTACGCGCGCAGGGCAAGGACAGCTGGTGCCCACGGCGTGACGAGGCCTACCTCGGTGTGCTGGTCGATGACCTGATCACCCTTGGCACTCAGGAGCCCTATCGGATGTTCACCTCGCGTGCCGAATACCGGCTGATCCTGCGCGAGGACAACGCCGATCTTCGTCTGACCGAGAAGGGTCGCGAACTGGGGCTGGTGGACGATGCCCGTTGGGCGGCGTTCTGCGCCAAGCGCGAAGGTATCGAGCTCGAGGAGCAGCGCCTGAAGAGCTGCTGGGTCCGTCCCGGCACCCCACAGGGCGATGCGATCGTCGAGCGCTTCGGCAGCCCTCTGGCCCGCGAGTACAACCTGCTCAATCTACTGGCTCGTCCGGAGATCGATTACCAGAGCCTGATCGAACTGACCGGTGACGGTGCGCCGGATCCGCAGGTCGCCGAGCAGGTCGAGATCAAGACCAAGTACGCCGGCTACATCGAACGTCAGCAGGACGAGATCGAGCGACTGCGTGCCAGCGAGAACATCGCCCTGCCGGCTGATCTCGACTACACGACGATTCCGGGCTTGTCGAAGGAAATTCAGCAAAAGCTCGATCAGGCAAGGCCGGAGACACTCGGACAGGCATCGCGTATTCCGGGAGTCACTCCCGCTGCGGTGTCGCTGCTGATGATTCATCTGAAGAAGCGCACTGCCGGCCAGCAGCTGGAGCAGAGCGCCTGATGAGCCTGGTCAGCGAATCCCATGCCGCCGAACTCGTGCGCGGCGCCCAGGCGCTCGGTGTCGAGCTGAGTGAAGGGCAACAGCAGCAGTTGCTGGCCTACCTGGCACTGCTGATCAAGTGGAACAAGGCCTACAACCTCACCGCCGTGCGCGATCCCGACGAAATGGTTTCGCGACACCTGCTCGACAGCCTGAGCGTGGTGTCCTTCGTTGCCGAGTCCGGACAGACCTGGCTGGACGTCGGCAGCGGTGGTGGCATGCCTGGCGTGCCGCTGGCGATCATGTTTCCTGATCGCAGCTTCACGCTGCTGGACTCCAATGGGAAAAAAACGCGATTCCTGACGCAGGTGAAGCTGGAGCTGAAACTGGCCAACCTCGAAGTCGTGCACAGCCGCGTCGAGCAGTTCCAGCCGGCGGAAGCCTTCGGCGGCATCACCTCGCGCGCCTTCAGTTCCCTTGAGGACTTCGCCAGCTGGACGCGGCATCTGGGCAATACCCAGACGCGCTGGTTGGCGATGAAGGGCGTGCAGCCGGACGACGAACTGCAACGGCTGCCCGCCGACTTCCGCCTCGATGCCTGTCACGTACTCAAGGTTCCCGGTTGCCAAGGCCAGCGCCATCTGCTGATACTGCGCCGCACTTCATGACCCGGACAGACACTGACCATGGCTAAAGTTTTCGCCATTGCCAACCAGAAGGGCGGTGTCGCCAAGACCACCACCTGCATCAACCTTGCGGCTTCGCTGGTTGCCACGCGCCGTCGCGTGCTGCTGATCGATCTCGACCCCCAGGGCAACGCCACCACTGGTAGCGGTGTGGACAAGCTCGGGCTGGAGTACTCGATCTACGACGTACTGATCGGCGAATGCAGCCTTGTGGATGCCATGCAGTTCTCCGAGCATGGCGGCTATCAGTTGCTGCCGGCCAATCGCGACCTGACCGCGGCGGAAGTGGCCCTGCTGAATCTGCCGGCCAAGGAAAAACGCCTGCGTGAAGCACTGGCACCGGTGCGGGAGAACTACGACTACATCCTCATCGATTGCCCGCCGTCGCTGTCGATGCTGACCATCAACGCGCTGTCTGCGTCGGACGGCGTCATCATTCCCATGCAGTGCGAGTATTACGCGCTCGAAGGGCTTACCGATCTGGTCAATTCGATCCAGCGTATCGGCCAGGCGCTCAACCCCAGCCTGAAGATCGAAGGCCTGCTGCGCACCATGTACGACCCGCGCAGCAGTCTGACCAACGATGTATCCGAACAGCTCAAGGCGCATTTCGGCGACAAACTCTACGACACCGTTATCCCGCGCAACGTCCGGCTCGCCGAGGCCCCCAGCCACGGCATGCCGGCGCTGGTCTACGACAAGCAATCCAAGGGCGCTCTGGCCTATCTGGCCCTGGCCGGTGAACTGTCGCGACGCCAGCGCCAGTCGGCGCGTGGCACCCCCGCATAAGGACTACTCATGGCGACCAAGAAAAGAGGCCTAGGCCGTGGACTCGACGCCCTGCTCGGCGGCGCCAGCGTTTCGGCAATGCAGGAAGAGGCTGCGAAGGTCGATACCCGTGAACTCCAGCACCTGCCGCTGGACCTGATCCAGCGCGGCAAGTACCAGCCGCGCCGCGATATGGACCCGCAGGCCCTGGAGGAGCTGGCCCAGTCGATCAAGAACCACGGCGTGATGCAGCCGATCGTGGTGCGTCCCGTCAGCGGTGGCCGTTTCGAGATCATCGCCGGTGAACGTCGCTGGCGCGCCAGCCAGCAGGCCGGGTTGGAGAAGGTGCCGGCGCTGGTTCGCGAAGTGCCGGACGAGGCGGCCATTGCCATGGCGCTGATCGAGAACATCCAGCGCGAAGACCTGAATCCGATCGAGGAAGCCGTCGCGCTGCAGCGCTTGCAACAGGAGTTCCAGCTGACCCAGCAGCAAGTTGCCGACGCGGTAGGCAAGTCGCGTGTCTCGATAAGCAATTTGCTGCGCCTGATTGCGCTGCCGGAAGAGATCAAGACGCTGCTGTCACACGGTGACCTGGAGATGGGCCACGCGCGAGCATTGCTAGGTCTGCCGGCGGAACAGCAGGTCGAAGGCGCGCGGCACGTTGTCGCACGTGGCCTGACCGTGCGCCAGACCGAAGCCCTGGTGCGACAGTGGTTGAGCAGCAAGGAAACACCGAAAGCCGAAGTCAAGGTCGACCCGGACATCAGCCGTCTGGAGCAGCGCCTCGCGGAACGCCTGGGCTCTCCGGTGCAGATCAAGCACGGACAGAGGGGCAAAGGGCAGCTGGTGATCCGCTACAGTTCGCTGGATGAACTGCAGGGTGTATTGGCCCACATCCGCTGATACAAAATGTTTGTAGTGCCGGTCGGAAAATACTACCGGAGAGTTGAACCCTGGCTGGCCTGCTCCTATACTCGCCGCGCTTTTTTGACTGCGGACAATTATTTACGCGGCCTGCTACAGCGATGGAATTCAGGTGAACATACGCAACAGAACACCCTTCCATCGCCTTCCGGCATTTCGCGTACTGCTGATGCAGGCAATGGTCGTAGTAGTGACCGCTGTCTCATGTGGCCTGGTTTTTGGTATGGTCGCCGGCTACTCCGCGCTGTGCGGTGGTTTGATTGCGCTGTCAGCGAACGTGTATTTCGCGTACAAGGCCTTTCGTTACTTTGGCGCACGTTCGACTCAGGCGATCATCCAGTCGTTCTGGTCTGGCGAGATGGGTAAACAGATTCTGGCAGCAGCGCTTTTTGCGTTGGTGTTCGTGGGAGTGAAACCGCTGGAACCGATCGCCTTGTTTGCCGGCTATCTGCTGGTTCTGGGTGTCGGAGCAAGCGCGCTCCTGCTGATGAAAAACAATCCGAAGCATTGAGCATTGAGGCGTTTATGGCGAGTACCCCCGCTGAATATATCCAGCACCACCTGCAAAACCTCACCTACGGCAAGCTGCCGGCAGGTTACGAGCGTGCTGATGGCTCCGTTCTCGATCAGGCCACCTGGACCATCGCTCAGACGGGTCTGGAAGCTCGTGACATGGGCTTCATGGCATTCCACCTGGATACCCTCGGCTGGTCGCTGCTGATGGGCGCCATCTTCATCCTGCTGTTCCGCAGCGCCGCCAAGTCCGCCACGACCGGTGTACCGGGCAAGCTGCAGAACTTCGTCGAGATGTGCGTCGAGTTCGTCGAAGGCGTGGTGAAGGACACCTTCCACGGCCGCAATGCTCTGATCGCTCCGCTGGCGCTGACGATCTTCGTCTGGGTCTTCCTGATGAACAGCCTTAAGTGGATTCCGGTCGACTACATCCCGGGTCTGGCCAGCCTGCTGGGCCTTCCGGCATTCAAGATCGTGCCCACCGCTGACCCGAACGGTACCTTCGGTCTGTCGCTCGGCGTGTTCATCCTGATCCTCTTCTACAGCGTCAAGGTTAAGGGTTTCGGTGGCTTCAGCAAGGAGCTGGCGTTCACTCCGTTCAACCACTGGTCGCTGGTGCCGTTCAACCTGTTCCTCGAGATTCTCGGCCTGCTGACCAAGCCGCTCAGCCTCGCGCTGCGTCTGTTCGGCAACATGTATGCCGGTGAGGTGGTGTTCATCCTCATCGCTCTGCTGCCGTTCTACGTGCAGTGGACCCTGAATGTGCCTTGGGCGATCTTCCATATCCTGGTGATCCCGCTTCAGGCCTTCATCTTCATGGTACTGACGGTGGTGTACCTGAGCTCTGCCCATGAAGAACATCACTGAAAACCGCTAACGCTTTAACCGAAAAACCTTAACCCCCCTTAGCTTCAGGAGCTTTACATGGAACTCGTCTACATCGCCGCCTCCATCATGATCGGTCTGGGTGCCCTGGGCACCGGTATTGGCTTCGCCCTGCTGGGCGGCAAGCTGCTGGAATCCACTGCTCGTCAGCCTGAGCTGGCTCCCCAGCTGCAAACCAAAACCTTCCTGATGGCCGGCCTGCTCGACGCCGTGCCGATGATCGGCGTTGGTATCGCGATGTACCTCATCTTCGTTGTCGCCGGTTAATCACTTTCCGGTTTGAGATGGGGTTCGCCGGGCGAGCCCCGTCGCCGTGGAATGACTCCCGCGTTGAACGAGATAGCACGAGGTAAATCGCTGTGAACATTAACTTGACGCTGTTCGGTCAAACGCTCGCCTTCGCTATCTTCGTCTGGTTCTGCATGAAGCTCGTCTGGCCGCCAATCACGGCAGCCATGGCAGCGCGCCAGAAGAAGATCGCTGAAGGACTGGATGCGGCAGGCCGTGCGCAGCAAGACCTGAAACTGGCTCAGGACAAGGTGTCCAACACCCTCCGCGAGACCAAGGAGCAGGCAGCCCAGATCATCGAGCAGGCGAACAAGCACGCCAATGCGATCATCGAGGAAGCCAAGCAGCAGGCACGTGTCGAAGGCGAGCGACTGGTCGCCGGCGCCCGCGCCGAGATCGAACAGGAAGTGAACCGTGCCAGGGACCAACTGCGCAATCAGGTAGCGGCTCTTGCCGTCGCCGGTGCAGAGAAGATCCTGGAGTCCCAGGTGGACGCCAAGGTGCACAACGAGCTGGTCGAAAAACTGGCCTCCCAACTCTAAGCGAGGCAAGCGATGATCAATACCCAGACGCTTGCTCGGCCTTACGCGAAAGCCGCTTTCGAGTTTGCCAGCGCCGCAGGAACGACCGAGTCCTGGTCGAAAATGCTGAACCTGGCCGCCATCGCTGTTGAAGTCCCAGAAGTCGCAGCGTTGCTGAACGACCCCCGCCTGACCAGCGAAAGCAAGGTCCAGGGGCTGGTGCGTCTACTCGGTGACGACGCCGACGAAGCTTTCCGCAACTACGTCCAGACCCTTGGCGAGAACGATCGCCTGTCGGTACTGCCGACCGTGTGGGAGCTGTACGAGGACATCAAGGCGCAAGCCGAGAAAACGCTCGAGGCAGAAGTTGAAACCGCCTTCGAGCTCAGCAACGAGCAACTCCAAACTTTGGCTGCCGCCCTGTCGAAGCGGCTAGATCGCACCGTCAACCTCCAGCAGGCCGTGAATCCTGCGCTGATCGGCGGCGTGTTGATTCGCGCCGGTGATGTGGTTGTCGACGGTTCGGTCCGCGGCAAACTGAGCCAGTTGGCCGAATCGTTGAAATCCTGATTTGAGGGTCATGGCATGCAGCAACTGAATCCTTCCGAGATTAGTGAAATCATCAAGCAGCGCATCGAGAAATCGAATGTCGCTGCTCAAGCCCGTAATGAGGGCACCGTCGTCAGCGTTTCTGACGGTATCGTACGTATCTACGGTCTGGCCGACGTCATGTACGGCGAAATGATCGAGTTCCCTGGCGGCATCTTTGGTATGGCACTGAACCTGGAGCAGGACTCCGTAGGTGCCGTGGTTCTGGGTAACTACCTGGGCCTGACCGAAGGCATGAGCGCCAAGTGCACCGGCCGCATCCTTGAAGTTCCGGTTGGTCCGGAACTGCTGGGCCGCGTTGTCGACGCACTGGGTAACCCGATTGATGGCAAAGGCCCGATCAACGCTCAGGCAACTGACGCGGTCGAGAAGGTTGCGCCGGGCGTGATCTGGCGTAAGTCCGTCGACCAGCCGGTGCAGACCGGTTACAAGTCGGTCGACGCCATGATCCCGGTAGGCCGTGGCCAGCGTGAGCTGATCATCGGCGACCGTCAGATCGGCAAGACCGCCCTGGCCATCGACGCCATCATCAACCAGAAGAACAGCGGCATCCGCTGCGTTTACGTTGCCATTGGTCAGAAGCAGTCGACCATCGCCAACGTGGTTCGCAAGCTGGAAGAGCACGGCGCGCTGCACAACACCATCGTTGTTGCTGCGTCCGCCTCCGAATCCGCTGCCCTGCAGTACCTGGCGCCTTACGCTGGTTGCACCATGGGCGAGTACTTCCGCGACCGCGGTGAAGACGCGCTGATCGTGTATGACGATCTGTCCAAGCAGGCCGTGGCGTACCGCCAGATCTCCCTGCTGCTGCGTCGTCCGCCGGGACGTGAAGCCTATCCGGGCGACGTGTTCTATCTCCACAGCCGTCTGCTGGAGCGTGCGTCGCGCGTTTCCGAAGAGTATGTCGAGAAGTTCACCAACGGTGCCGTAACTGGCAAGACCGGCTCGCTGACCGCTCTGCCGATCATCGAAACCCAGGCGGGCGACGTTTCCGCGTTCGTTCCGACCAACGTGATTTCCATCACCGACGGTCAGATCTTCCTGGAATCGGCCATGTTCAACGCAGGTATCCGTCCGGCCGTCAACGCCGGTATCTCGGTATCCCGCGTGGGTGGTGCTGCTCAGACCAAGATCGTCAAGAAGCTGTCTGGTGGTATCCGTACCGCTCTGGCTCAGTACCGTGAACTGGCTGCATTCGCGCAGTTCGCTTCCGATCTCGACGAAGCGACCCGCAAGCAGCTGGAGCATGGTCAGCGCGTTACCGAGCTGATGAAGCAGAAGCAGTACGCGCCGATGTCCATCGCCGACATGTCCCTGTCCCTGTACGCCGCCGAGCGCGGTTTCCTGACGGACGTGGAAGTGGCCAAGGTTGGCGCCTTCGAGCAGGCCCTGATCGCCTTCTTCAACCGCGAGTTCGCCGATCTGATGGCGAAGATCAACGTGAAGGGTGACTTCAATGACGAAATCGACGCAGGCCTGAAGGCCGGTATCGAGAAGTTCAAGGCCACTCAAAGCTGGTAAGCCGCAGCGGGAGCCGTGAGGCTCCCGCCTGCTAACCCGATAGGTGTCAAATGGCAGGCGCAAAAGAGATTCGCAGCAAGATTGCGAGCATCAAAAGCACGCAGAAGATCACCAGCGCCATGGAAAAGGTGGCGGTCAGCAAGATGCGCAAGGCACAGATGCGCATGGCTGCCAGCCGCCCTTATGCGGAGCGGATCCGGCAGGTAATCGGCCATCTGGCCTTTGCCAACCCGGAATACCGTCATCCGTTCATGGTAGAGCGTCCGGTCAAGCGTGTCGGCTACATCGTCGTGTCGACCGATCGTGGTCTTTGCGGTGGCCTGAACATCAACCTGTTCAAGGTCCTGATCAAGAACATGAAGGAGTGGCACGATCAGAAGGTCGAAGTCGACCTCTGCGTGATCGGCAACAAAGGCGCGAGCTTCTTCCGCAGCTTCGGCGGCAACGTCGTCGCAGCGATCGGCAACCTCGGCGAAGAGCCGTCGATCAATGATCTGATCGGCAGCGTCAAGGTCATGCTGGACGGCTTCCACAATGGCCGTATCGATCGCTTGTACCTGGTATCCAACAAGTTCATCAACACCATGACCCAGAAGCCCACGGTCGACCAACTGCTGCCGCTGGCCGCAGACGAGAACGCCGAGCCGGTCAAGAAAGGTCAGTGGGACTACCTCTACGAGCCGGACGCCCAGCAGCTGCTGGATGCTCTGCTGGTACGGTTCATCGAGTCCCAGGCCTATCAGGCGGTGGTTGAGAACGGCGCAGCCGAACAGGCCGCGCGGATGATTGCCATGAAGAACGCAACCGACAACGCCGGTGAGCTGATCGGCGACCTGCAACTGGTCTACAACAAGGCCCGTCAGGCTGCGATCACTCAGGAAATTTCGGAAATCGTCGGCGGCGCTGCCGCGGTTTAAGAACGGTTCAAATATTCAGAGGAACCAAACATGAGTAGCGGACGTATCGTTCAAATCATCGGCGCCGTTATCGACGTGGAATTTCCGCGCGATGTGGTACCGAACGTCTATGATGCGCTGAAAGTTCAAGGCGCCGAGACCACCCTGGAAGTCCAGCAGCAGCTGGGCGACGGCATTGTCCGTACCATCGCCATGGGTTCGACCGAAGGCCTCAAGCGTGGCCTGGACGTCGTCAACACCGGCACCGGTATCTCCGTACCGGTCGGCAAGCAGACCCTGGGCCGCATCATGGACGTCCTGGGTAACCCCATCGACGAAGCCGGCCCGATCGGCGAAGAAGAGCGCTGGACCATCCACCGCGCTGCTCCGTCCTACGCAGAGCAGGCTGGCGGCAACGAGCTGCTGGAAACCGGCATCAAGGTTATCGACCTGGTCTGCCCGTTCGCCAAGGGCGGTAAGGTCGGTCTGTTCGGTGGTGCCGGTGTAGGCAAGACCGTAAACATGATGGAGCTGATCCGTAACATCGCGATGGAGCACAGCGGTTACTCCGTGTTCGCCGGTGTGGGTGAGCGTACTCGTGAAGGTAACGACTTCTATCACGAGATGAAGGACTCCAACGTTCTGGACAAGGTTGCCCTGGTTTACGGCCAGATGAACGAGCCGCCGGGAAACCGTCTGCGCGTTGCACTGACCGGCCTGACCATGGCCGAGAAGTTCCGTGACGAAGGTCGTGACGTTCTGCTTTTCGTCGACAACATCTACCGCTACACCCTGGCCGGTACCGAAGTATCCGCGCTGCTGGGTCGTATGCCTTCCGCGGTAGGTTATCAGCCGACTCTGGCCGAAGAGATGGGCGTTCTGCAGGAGCGTATCACCTCCACCAAGAACGGCTCGATCACCTCGGTACAGGCCGTATACGTACCTGCGGACGACCTGACCGACCCGAGCCCGGCGACCACCTTCGCCCACCTCGACGCCACCGTCGTACTGTCGCGTGACATCGCCTCCCTGGGTATCTACCCGGCGGTCGACCCGCTCGACTCGACTTCGCGTCAGCTGGATCCGCTGGTGATCGGCCAGGAGCATTACGACACCGCTCGCGGCGTTCAGTACGTGCTGCAGCGCTACAAAGAGCTGAAGGACATCATTGCGATCCTCGGTATGGACGAACTGTCCGAGACCGACAAGCAGCTGGTATCCCGCGCTCGTAAGATCCAGCGCTTCCTGTCTCAGCCGTTCTTCGTGGCCGAAGTCTTCACTGGCTCGCCAGGCAAGTACGTTCCGCTGAAGGAAACCATCCGTGGTTTCTCCGGCATCCTCAATGGCGACTACGACCATCTGCCGGAACAGGCGTTCTACATGGTCGGCAGCATCGACGAAGCCATCGAGAAAGCCAAGAAACTGTAACTGGCGCGCCCGTTCGCGGGCGCCAACCAGCCTGACCGGCAGCTGCTGGTCAGGCTGATTACCGAGGCATGAACATGGCTATGACAGTGCATTGCGACATCGTCAGTGCGGAAGAAGAGCTGTTCTCGGGGCTGGTGGAAATGGTCGTCGCCCACGGCAACCTGGGTGACATCGGCGTTCTGCCGGGTCACGCGCCGCTGCTGACTGATCTCAAGCCGGGTCCGGTTCGAGTGATCAAGCAGGGTGGTGACGAGGAGATCTTCTACATCTCCGGCGGCTTCATCGAAGTGCAGCCGAACATGGTGAAGGTTCTCGCCGATACCGCTACGCGCGCCAAGGACATCGACGAAGCTGCCGCTCAGGCTGCCGTCAAAGCTGCCGAGAAGGCCCTGCACGAGAAGGGCGCGGAGTTCGATTACGGCTCCGCCGCCGCTCGCCTGGCCGAGGCCGCAGCCCAGCTGCGAACCATCGAGGCAATGCGCAAGAAGTACGGCCGACACTGATCGGCAAGCGACTTCATCGCGCACGAGTAAAAGGGTAGCCTTGGCTACCCTTTTTCTTTTTCTGCCATTTGTCGGCGCTGATACCAGCTGCACTCTGACGTACGGGTGAGCTGACGGGCCGATACCGCTCAGGAATCGCTTCATGTCTCTCGATATCGTCATTCTCGCCGCTGGCCAGGGCACGCGCATGCGTTCGGCGCTGCCAAAGGTTCTGCATCCGGTCGCCGGAAAATCCATGCTCGGGCACGTGATCGACACCGCGCGCGCATTGCAGCCGAAAAGCATCCAGGTGGTTATTGGCCACGGTGCCGAGCAGGTGCGCCAGCGACTGGCCGGCGATGATCTCGCCTTCGTCGTTCAGGCCGAGCAGCTGGGAACCGGCCATGCTGTAGCCCAGGCGTTGCCGAATCTGTCGGCCGAGCGCGTGCTGATCCTTTACGGTGACGTACCACTGATCGAAGCCGACACCCTGCAGCGCCTGTTGCAGAAGGTCGGGCCGGAGCAGCTCGCGCTGCTGACGGTGAAGCTTGACGACCCAACCGGCTATGGACGCATCGTCCGCGACGCGCGCGGCGAAGTGCAGGCTATCGTCGAGCACAAGGATGCCAGCGACGAGCAGAAGGCGATCCGCGAGGGCAATACCGGGATTCTCGCCGTACCGGGCAGCCGTATCGGCGAATGGCTGGGTCGCCTGTCCAACAGCAATGCCCAGGGCGAGTACTACCTGACAGACGTCATCGCCATGGCTGTGGCCGACGGCCTGCGCGTGGCCACCGAGCAGCCGCTGGACGCCATGGAAGTGCAAGGCGCCAACGACCGTATCCAGCTGGCCGAGCTGGAACGCCATTACCAGCAGCGTGCCGCTCGTCGTTTGATGGCCCGGGGCGTGACGCTGCGCGACCCGGCACGTTTCGATCTGCGTGGCGAGGTGGAGGTCGGGCGAGACGTGCTGATCGACGTGAATGTGGTGCTCGAAGGCACGGTGGTCATCGAAGACGACGTGCAGATCGGACCGAACTGCGTGATCAAGGACAGCACGTTGCGTCGCGGTGCGATCGTCAAGGCCAACTCCCATCTTGAGGGCGCGGTAGTCGGCGAGAGTGCCGATTGCGGCCCGTTCGCGCGGCTGCGTCCAGGCAGCGTACTCGGCGCCAAGGCGCATGTCGGCAACTTCGTTGAGCTGAAGAACGCGACCCTCGGCGATGGTGCCAAGGCCGGGCATCTCAGCTACCTCGGTGACGCCGAGATCGGCGCGCGGACCAACATCGGTGCCGGTACCATCACCTGCAACTACGATGGCGCCAACAAATTCAGGACGGTGATAGGCGAGGACGTTTTCATCGGCTCCAACAGTTCGCTGGTTGCACCGCTGAATCTCGGTGATGGCGCAACGACCGGCGCCGGTTCGACGATCACCGAGGACGTGCCGGCCCATACCCTGGGCCTCGGCCGCGGTCGCCAGCGCAATATCGAAGGCTGGCAGCGACCGAAGAAGCAGTCGTAGATCCGCGTTCGGCGCGGGATGCCGGCCTGCTTCCCGCTGTTGGTGGGTGACGCCGGATCGCCAGCGGCTTGCAGCCCGTAAGCACTTATGTTTTGATTCGCGCCGTTATCTTTCGAATCGAAACATATCTATGTCGAAGCGCAACACTCCACAACGTCGCCACGCGATCCTCGCCTTGCTAAACGAGCTCGGCGAGGTCAGTGTGGACGAGCTGTCGCGGCGCTTCGAAACCTCGGAAGTCACCATCCGCAAGGACCTCGCTGCGCTGGAGAAAAATGGCCTGTTACTGCGCCGCTACGGCGGTGCGGTTCCGCTGCCTCAGGAGCTGATCGGCGACAGCGTGCAGCCCGTTTCGCCCTGGAAGCAGGCGATCGCCCGTGCTGCGGTTGGCTGCATCCGCGAGCACGCGCGGATCATCATCGACAGCGGCACCACCACGGCGGCGATGATTCCTCAGCTCGGCCACAAGCACGGGCTGGTGGTGATGACTAACTCGCTGAACGTGGCCAATGCCCTGCGTGAGCTGGAGCATGAACCGGTGCTGCTGATGACCGGCGGCACCTGGGATCCACATTCGGAGTCCTTTCAGGGCCAGGTCGCCGAGCAGGTGCTGCGGTCCTATGACTTCGACCAACTGTTCATCGGTGCCGATGGCATCGATCTGGAGCGGGGCACCACCACCTTCAACGAACTGCTAGGGTTGTCCCGAGTGATGGCCGACGTCGCGCGGGAAGTCATCGTGCTCGCCGAGGCCGACAAGATCGGTCGGCGCATCCCCAATCTTGAGCTGCCCTGGAGCAGCGTGCACACCCTGATCACCGATGAGCGCCTCAGCGACGAGGCGCGCAGCAGCATCCTGGCCCGCGGCGTCAAACTGATCTGCGTGGCCGTCGAAACCAATCTGGAGACCTGAGCATGTGTGGCATCGTTGGCGCCGTCGCCGAACGCAACATCACCGCGATCCTTCTCGAGGGCCTCAAGCGCCTGGAATACCGTGGCTATGACAGTGCCGGCGTTGCCGTGCTGGACGAGAACGGCACACTCGAGCGTCTGCGCCGTAATGGCAAGGTCGCCGAACTGGAGCAGGCTCAGCAACACACGCAGCTGGCCGGCCGCCTGGGCATTGCGCATACCCGCTGGGCAACCCATGGCGCGCCCTGCGAGCGCAATGCCCATCCGCATTTCTCCGGTGATGATCTGGCCGTGGTGCACAACGGCATCATCGAGAACCACGAGGCGCTGCGGGCTCAGCTCAAGGAGATGGGTTACGTATTCGTCTCGGATACCGACACCGAAGTCATCGTGCACCTGCTGCACCACAAGCTCGATTCGCTCGGCGACCTCACCGCTGCGCTGAAGGAGGCAGTCAAGGAACTGCATGGCGCCTATGGACTGGCGGTGATCAGTGCGCGGCAGCCGGATCGCCTGCTCGCCGCGCGCAGCGGCAGCCCGCTGGTGATCGGTCTGGGCCTGGGCGAAAACTTCCTCGCGTCGGACCAGCTGGCGCTGCGTCAGGTCACCGACCGTTTCATGTATCTGGAAGAGGGCGACATCGCCGAAATCCGCCGCGATGCGGTGCAGATCTGGGATGTCGACGGCCAGCCGGTGCAGCGCGAGGCCGTGCAGTACCACGAAGGTGCCGAGGCGGCGGACAAGGGCGAGTACCGCCACTTCATGCTCAAGGAGATTCACGAGCAGCCGAAGGTGGTGCAGCGCACTCTGGAAGGCCGGCTAGGCGATCATCAGGTGCTGGTGCAGGCGTTCGGACCGCAAGCCGCCGAGCTGTTCGCCAAAGTGCGCAATGTGCAGATAGTCGCCTGTGGCACCAGCTATCACGCCGGCATGGTCGCGCGTTACTGGCTGGGGGAACTGGCCGGCATACCCTGTCAGGTCGAGGTTGCCAGCGAATTCCGCTACCGCAAGGTGGTGGTGCAGCCGGACACCCTGTTCGTCACCATCTCCCAGTCCGGCGA
Source organism: Stutzerimonas stutzeri (assembly GCF_000935215.1). Lineage (GTDB taxonomy): Bacteria > Pseudomonadota > Gammaproteobacteria > Pseudomonadales > Pseudomonadaceae > Stutzerimonas. The sequence continues at coordinate 26,665 of NZ_JXXD01000009.1, read as the reverse complement.
GACGGCAGATTCGCTGGCAGCGCTGCGTAACGCCAAGGCGCGCACCGAGCAGGAAGGTCGCTATCTCGCCAGCCTGGCGATCTGCAACGTCGGCATCAGTTCGCTGGTGCGCGAGTCGGACCTGACCCTGCTCACCCAGGCCGGCCCGGAAATCGGCGTTGCTTCGACCAAGGCCTTCACCACCCAGCTGGTTGGCCTGTTGTTGCTGACGCTGTCGCTGGGCCAGGTCCGGGGCACGCTTTCCCCTGCGCTGGAGGCCGAACTGGTTGACGAGCTGCGCCGGCTGCCGACCCGCCTGGGTGAGGCGCTGGCGATGGACGCTACGGTGGAGAAGATTTCCGAGCACTTCGCCGAGAAACATCACACCCTGTTCCTCGGCCGCGGCGCTCAGTATCCGGTGGCGATGGAGGGCGCGCTCAAGCTCAAGGAAATCTCCTATATCCATGCCGAGGCCTACCCGGCCGGTGAGCTCAAGCACGGCCCGCTGGCGCTGGTGGACGCCGACATGCCGGTGGTCACGGTGGCGCCGAACAACGAGTTGCTCGAAAAGCTCAAGTCCAACCTGCAGGAAGTGCGCGCCCGTGGTGGTGAGCTGATCGTCTTTGCCGACCGTGAAGCCGGGTTCGACAATGCTGAAGGGATCTTCGTGGTGAACATGCCGCATATCCACGATGTTCTTGCGCCGATCCTCTATACCCTGCCGCTGCAACTGCTGTCGTACTACGTTGCCGTGCTGCGCGGTACCGATGTCGACCAGCCACGTAACCTCGCCAAGTCCGTCACGGTGGAGTGACCGGCGAGCGCGCCAGAGAGCGTGTGGCTGCACGGAATAAAGATTGACACAATATAATAAAGTCTGACACAAGCTATTAAAGTCTGACACAATGCCTAAACCCCTGTATCTACAGGGGTTTTCCGTTTATGGGCTAAGCCGTTTGTCAGCGACCGCCACGTTAGATTTTAGTAGGAGTAGTCTGGAAAGCCCTTCGACATGGCTGCTTGGCAGCCCTGCGTTTTCCTAGAACTATACTTTTGCCGTCTGAGGGAACGGTCCGGACGGACTGAGGAGGGAGGGTGCGAGGTCGTAGGTTTGCTTCAAGTCAGGATATTGAACGGCACATTGCCAATGGTTTTGGAGCAGGTGCCGGAGCTGAGTACGTGCCTTGGCTGCGTGTTCAAGATGTTCCTTCAAGGGGTCGTTCCTGGAAAATCCCAGGCGTTAAGATTGACCGGATTCATCACCTCCTATCCGATCTTGAACGAGCGTACTTTTTACTCTCTGAGTTTTCAGAGGACGTAGTCGACATCCGCGAGCAATATCCCCTGCTGCCGTTGGAAAGCACCCAGGCTATAGCCAGAGCAATCGGTGTTCGGTACCCAAGGTACAGACCCACTTCTGTTCCTATGGTAATGACCACTGACTTTCTGCTGACCGTTCAGCAGCCAAACGGGGATCTCAAGTCGGTTGCTCGGACGATCAAATATCAGGAAGACCTTAAAGGTAGAGACTGTGCTCGAACTTTGGAGAAGTTGGATGTCGAGAGACGATTCTGGATCAGCCAAGGCGTTGATTGGAGCATCGTAACGGAGGAGCTATTTACGCCCGACTTAATCCAGAATCTTGGATTCCTTCGGAAATACGCAAAATTGCCTCGTGCCCTGATGGATGTCTCGCTGCATTCGGAATTTATCGAGATTCTTGAATCGGTAAGGATTTGCCCTTGGTCAACCTCAGAAAGCTTGAGAAAAATTGGCAACCGATTATCTATACCGTATAGCGAAGCTCGCGACATTTTCTTTAATTTGATCTGGCGGAAGATTATAAGACTCGACTTAAGCGGTGCGCCGTTACATCTTAAGTCGCCCTTACCAGATTTCAAAGTTGTTCCCGCCACCGAAATGATAAAACTTAGCGAGAGGTCGTCATGAATATTTCAGTCAATGATGTCTTCGAGCCGCTCACAGAACTCTCCGTGCTCTATACTACGGCGAGAGCACTTCACCTTGATGAAAAAAACGATGCACTGGTCATAATCGATCTGACTGAACCTCCCAGGAAGCCCTATTCCATTGGCCTGGAGGAGCTCAGGGCGTCATTGGCATCGGGCCATACAAAGCCTGTAGTTACTGCGGTGCCAGAATTTCTTTTGGTTTTGGAAGATGATCTAGACGAGAGTGCTAGGCGCGATAGGGACGAAAAATGGGCTTTGATTGCGCCACTTTTGGATCCGGCGTATCCAGGACAGATATTCTCTCAAGGCGAGATGGGCCGGCTGGTCGGAAATCGTGCTGCTGAGGTAGGCGTGCAGCGAAAGACGATCTATCGCCTGTTGTATAGATACTGGTTCTATGGCCAGGTAAGAAATGCGCTTCTAAAAAACTATTCTGCTGTAGGTGTTGGGAGTCGCAATTATTCCGTTGATAACCCGCCAGGACGAAAGCCTAAGTATCAAGGGGTGCTAGTCTCACGTGCCAAATTACTAAGCGAAATCGACAAACGATGCATTCGGCTGTCTTACGCACTTTATGCGCAGAACAAGACATCAACGATCCGCAGCGCTTACGACAAAATGCTGAGCAACTTCTACTCGGAAAAAGAGCTTTCAAAATACGCCGAGAATCGAGTTCGCTTGCTTCCTGAATCTGAGATTCCCACATTCAACCAGTTCGATTACTGGGGCAAGCAATTCTTTGATGAGATCGACACCGATCGTGGCCGTATGGGCATGAGGAGGTGGCTGAAGGACTGCCGCCCGTTGTCCGGTACCGTCCGCGATTGGCTTAGAGGGCCAGGTCATCAATTCGAAGTAGACGCGACCATTGCTGACATTTACTTGGTCAACAGCTACTCCCGACGGATGCTCATCGGGCGGCCCGTGGTGTACATCGTGGTTGACAGTTTCTCGGGGATGATTGTTGGCCTGTATGTCGGCCTTGAGGGGCCTAGCTGGAACGGGGCTCGACAGGCACTGTTCAACGCATTCACCTCCAAGGTGGAATTTTGCGCGCAGAACGGCGTGGATATCAGTCCTGAGGATTGGGATTGTCATCACCTGCCACATCAGATCTACTCCGATAGAGGTGAAATGTTGGGGTTAGCAGCTGAGGGTCTCGCGGCTGGCCTGGGTATCGATATGGGGACGGCTCCTCCGTATCGACCGGATTGGAAGCCCATGGTCGAGAGCCGCTTCGGCATCCTGAATGACTTGACCGGTATTAGGTGGCTCCCCGGCGGGGTTGCGGCCCGAGAGAAGGAGCGCGGCGAGCGTGATTATCGGCTCGATGCGACGCTGACTCTGAAGGAGTTCACCCAGATCATGATCGAGTGCATTCTTCACTACAACCGTCATCACCGGCAGCCTGATCGGCTCACCCAAGCGATGATGAACGATGGCGTTCAACCCACCCCGATGGAGATCTGGAGGTGGGCTTTGGAAAATGACCTTATCCAGGCTAACAAGCGTCCTGACGAGCTGATTTATCTCAACTTGCTGCCTCGAGAGCGAGCCACCGTCCAGAAGGGGGGAGTTTTGTTCCGCGGTATGCATTACTCCTGCGAGATGGCTGTCCAGGAAAACTGGTTCGCAAAAGCGCGTCGCAATGGCGTTTGGTCTATTGATTGCTGGTTTGATCCGAACTCCGCAGCGCACATCTGGATCAAGGGCGAGAACAAGGAATTCCTGCGCTGCGACCTCAGACGGTCGGATGCCAAGTATGCAAATTATCGTTCGGACGAGATCTACGATCTTCTGGAGGCCTATCGGCAGATGCCTCCGGCTCATAAGCGCGCTGAACTCGAAAGCCGAGTGGGCTTGGCCGACACCGTGGGGCAAATTATCAGTAATGCATTGGCCGAGCGGAAGCTTGAACCAGCTGCTAGCACCAAGGCTGAAGCGGTATCGAACATACGCGAGAATCGTGTTGAAGAGCGACTGCTTGAGCGTGAGAACGCTACTGTTCCAGACGGCGTACGCGCAGAACCCGTTCAACCTGATGCGCAGGGTCCCGCCATTGCCCGAGATTCGTACGCTGGACCGCGTACCGCGCAGGTTATCGACTTGCTCAACAGAGTTCGACCGGGGCAGACTAAATGAGAGGTGCCAAAGCTCTTGCGAGCTATACGAAGCAAGTCATCACTGAATACGCTGGAAACCCGCTGATCGAAGCGCTGCCTCCTATTCTTGACGAAACGGCGGCTGCCGAGCTGATATCTAATTTTCCCCAGCCGGTAACTCCTGAAGAGCTTGAGCTCGACGGGGCAACGCGGATTCACTGTATTGATCGCTTGAGGACGGTCGTGCAGCCGTTTCTGCTGCATTTGGAACTAGAGTCCCTGTTATCTCTGCTGATCCGCCGCGGATATGTTGGCCGTAATCCAACTAGTGCCTCAACTGTCAGGCACCTTCATTCCTTGTCAGGGGCTCAGCGCTATCACGATGCTTTCAAATCAACAGCTGACACCTTCAGCGTTGTGGGCCTGAGTGGTATTGGGAAGTCCACTGCACTGCATGCCATTTTAAGCCTGTACCCTCAGACGATCCGGCATGAGCATTATGAGGGCCAGCAATTCGTCCACACCCAGATCACCTGGCTCAAGCTTGATTGTCCACGAGATGGCTCGTTGGCTGGTTTTTGTCAGCAGTTCTTCCACGCGGTCGGCCAAGCACTGGGCGACAAGGACTACCACAAGCGCCATCGGCATCGAAACATCAACGATGCGCTTCAGCAGATGGAACAGGTAGCCAGCACGTTTTTTATCGGCGCCTTGCTCATTGATGAGCTGCAGAACCTTCACCTGGCCAAGACCGGGGGTAAGGAAAGCATGCTGAATTTCTTCCTTCACTTGGTGAACAACATCGGTATCCCGGTCGTGTTCATAGGGACGAATTCGATGATCAGCCTGTTCTCGGACGTAATGCGTGTCGCCAGGCGCAGTTGCGGTGGGGGGATGATAGAGTTCAAGCGCTTCGAGAAGGAGGATGACGAGTGGCGTTTTCTGGTCGAGAACCTTTGGAGCTATCAGTGGTGCAAGCAGACGGCTGAACTGACACCGGAGATTTTTGAAGCGCTGTACGAGCACACCCAGGGAGTGACCGACTTCCTGGTTAAGTTATTGGTGCTGAGCCAGCGCTATGCCATTCAGAGCGGCTCCGAGCGTGTGACTGCCGAGACGATCGTCAAAGTAAGCAATTCCAAGATGCAAATACTCAGGCCAGCGCTATCAGCTCTGCGTAGTCGTGATCTTAATCGCATGCGCAAGTTCGACGACCTGCTTCCCATAGAGGAGCAGCTGATGGAAATGATGGCGTTCAGTGGGCTTGGGCGAGCTGACCGTCTTGCTTTGCTTCGAGGTGTCACCCCTCCTGCACGCGCAAACACTGCAGTACCAGAAGCCGCTGTTAAGAAAGCCGGTACGCCTGTAGCAGTCGCCGTTGAGGCGTCGCAAGCAAAGGCGTTCAGTGAGCATCCTGACACCCTTGCAGAGTTGAAGTCAGCTGGCTGGGTCACCAAGGATATCTTCGAGTTCTCGCCGACCTACCGTCGATCATGATTCGAGGGTCGCGTAATGGAACTGAAATTCCATTTCTTCCCTGCAGCACTACCCGACGAGACGCTACACAGCGTTCTCTCTCGCTATGCCCGGCTTTGTGGCGGGCATAGCCGCAAAGCTGCGTTCACCGGCAACAGAGCTGCGGTCTCGTTCACGCAAAATGTAGCGTTTCCCTGTCGGTTGGATGATTTGGCCGAGTTGCTTCCCCCAGGCACAGATCTCTCGGTATCCAAAATCATCACGCGCCATACCGTTCTGCCCTATTACGCGCCTTTTCTCACCGATGAGCAGATGCAGCATGCCCGCACCTCAATGGCCGGGGACGGCAAGTGGCTAATGCTGAAACTAGGAATCAATGCCAGTCGGATCGAAGGAGCTTCGAGGGTACGGTTCTGTCCGGCCTGCCTCAATGAGGACGTCGTTCGGGTTGGAGCAGCGTACTGGCACCGCGTTCACCAGCTTCCCGGTGTGTTGGTATGCCCTCACCACGGCGATTCGCTCAGGACGGTGGATCCGAGCTGGTATAGCCGTAATTCATGGCAGCTCCACCTGCCTGACGATGCCGAAGTACAAGCTCATTCACATCAGGTCACTGTTGGTCTGGAGGCTTTTCCAACGCTGCATCAGATCGCGCTACGATCGATGCAATTGCTTACGCTAGACCTCGATCCCCTTTCACCCATTGCCTTGCGCGCTTGCCTGATGCGGAGAGCTGCTGAGTCAGGCCTAACCCGGGGTAAATCGCAGCGGCTGGATCTATGCCGTTTGGCCGCACATATGGACGGCGTTTACAACGCTCTGCCTGCAGCTTGGGAATACTCGATTCTCGGAGATTCACCCTCAGATCTGCCCGCGACTTGGGTCACCAAGCTGCTACGGAGGCCAAGGCATACGCATCATCCACTCAAATACATTGTGCTGGCCACCGCCCTGGGGGTTGATCTGGGTCATCTCCAGTGCAGCGACAAGCCATCAACGCAAGCTGTTAAGCGACCATCGCCAACTGGTGTTGGCTATCCAAAAGCGAAGCTTTCTGAGGTCCTGCTAGATGGACTGGAAGGCTTGCCTGCTGCGGTTTGGAAACTAGCTATTGCCGGGTGCGAGGCTCGGCAGATCGCCTCTGCGCTTGGAGTCACCCGAGTGTATGTTTATCGAACCATCCGTGCCGTCAACGGCGGTTCGCAGGCCTGGAGAGATGCAAGATTTCAAAGCGAGCGTCTCAGGCGCCGAGCAACCTTCGAGGTTGAATATGGGGGCCTGCTAGCTCACCAATGCAAAGGATACATGTGGCTGTATCGTTGTGATCGACCCTGGCTCTCAGGCTACATCGCCAAACATGCGGGTGCTCATACAAACCGCGTTGATAACACTGATACATTCGCTACTCTCGATGCGAAACTTGCTGAACAGATCAGGTGCTATGCACAGCGCCTTCTAACCGCGTCGGGTAAGCCTGTCTTGATCTCGCGCGCTAGGATACCTCTGGGATAACGCTTATCAAGCCACCCGCTGGCTAGCGGAGCATGACAACGCATGGTTGATGGGAAAGCTCAGCACGCCAAAGCGCTTACCTGAAGTAGTCGAGGAGGTTAGTGATCTCCGAGACAGCGCTTATGCTGCCATTCTCCTATCGGGTGCTGAGAATCTCTATCGGATTTCCAAAGGACAGAAGCGGGTTAATCTCAACAACCTGCAGAAACTCCTACCCGTGCGTTTACCGCGGTGTCCAAAGTTACGTAAGCGTAGATTTCCCTTGGCGTCCCAGCAGGCTGAACTTCTTATGGAGTCTGTCTGGCACTTTAGATTGAGACGGCTAATTTTCGCTCTTGCCAATATGAAAAGGCTAAACCTTCCGATGAACACTGGAAGTCTGGGTATGGTTTCCAGTGTTCCGAATACTGTTTTTCAAGCCCTTGTTAGCTTTTTCGAGTGGGACCTAGAGGACTTTGCGAGAAATGGAGTGGACGCAGAAACTCTGCTTAAGTCCACCGGTTTACCAAGGAATTGGCAGGGACCACCTGGTTTCAACCAAGTCCTGGGAGGCACTGCGTACTATCGGAATAAGTCTGTAGCTGAGAGCACCTGAAAAAAACGCGCTGAGTGAAGCCTGTAACGCTTCCGTTGGATTAAAGTAATTTGCAATATGTTCACTCACCGACGCCGCGCGCTTTTTCAGAGCCTGTGCCATTCAACCGGACGCGGTTCTCCACAGCAATTACCGCTACGCGGTCGGATGCATGTGCTTTTTGCATCCAGATGTCATGGCCGGCCACAGACGGTATTACATCTGATTAATCTAGGAGAAATTATCTAGAATAAATTGGCTCACGGCATAAATGCTAGTGTTGTCTTGAGATTCTGTTGCGCTTGGGGGAACTACGCCTTGTTCGAGTATCCGCTTCTTGCTGCCGGAATTTGAAGACCACGAGCAGCAGCCATCGAACAAAAATTTCTGCTGTTTTTCAGTGCAAGTGATGAGGTTAAGAGCACATCACACGTAAGCTCCGCTTAGCATTAATGTAATATAAGACTCAGCTTTGTGTAAGGTTGACACCTTTAAACTATCCAACATCAATGACCAAGAGGTGTTAACGATGAAAAAATTTGCGGCAGTTCTTGCTGTTGGCATAGCCGTAAGTTCCTCCTTCGCAATGGCTGAGGTTGATAGAAACTCAACGATGCAGCATGACTATGCTGCAGTCGAGGGTAGACAGGCTTTAAAGGTTCTTCTTGAAAGCGGTGATGTACTAAGTGTGACGCCAATGGGCGAAGATAGTATTCTAGGCTGGCCAAGCTATCGTGCGCAGCCATACGAAATCAAAATTCGTACTCCTGATGGAGTTGTCCACTCAGTGGAGTTCCGTAGCGCGCCAGTTGGCATCAATAACGGTTAATTATTTATAAGGGAATTAATACGATATAAGCCAATTGTATGATCGTTACGATTGGCTTATGACTGATTTTTCAAATGGCATTCTTTTTTTTGCACAAGAGTAACAATAGAAGCCAAGGCGTCATTTCAGTGGGTAGAGCGTAGGTGTCCTGCCACTGAATAAAAGCGCTTTCCTACCAAGTCCATAAGATACCATCTTGGCAGGAAAGCGGCTTGCTGGTTATACAGCCATACGTTCACATTCCTCAGCGCACTTCATACAGGCTTTCGCGCACTCTTGGCAGTGATCCATCTGATGCTTGGCACACTCTTCACCGCAGGCTCGGCAAATTTTTGCACACAATGCACAGAACTCTTTAGCCAACTCGCTCTGGCGACTCATGAGTCTGGCTGCCAGAGCACATATGTCAGCACAATCTCTGTCGAGCTCAATGCAACGGGCCATCGTTTGTACGTCGTCTTCAAGTAAACAGGCAGATGCGCATGCTTCGCAAACTAGAGCGCAGTTAGAACAAGCTTGAATGCAGCTATTGAACATTGTTTCAGTCATGACTTCCTCCAAAGTTCGTATTTTAGCGTATAGTCTTGAGCTGGCCTGAGGTGATCCTCTAGCAGCTCATAAATCCGACATATTCAGAGTTCGTCCGTTCCAATGGTTAACATTACAATCGTGTAAGGTCCCTTATGATCGCTATGCGGCTGATTTTAAAATATTTACCTTTATTCGATATTTTATTATTGGCGGGGAAATTCCATGTGAAAGCCCGTCATGCCGTCTAATGAGGTGCACCAGATTCTGCCTTTATGGGCCTCAACAATAGATCTGGTAATAGCCAAGCCGAGGCCAGCGTTGCTTGGACTACCCTCGCGCCGGGCAGGATCGACCCGATAGAAGCGATAAAAGAGCTTGTCCAGGTGCTCGGGCTCGATCGTCCCTCCGGGATTCTCGACGCTGAGGGTTACCGTTCTTTCCGCCTCGTGAATCGTTACAGAAATAGTTTCCCCTACCGGGGTGTAACGCAGCGCGTTGGATAACAAATTGGAGACCGCTCTATCAATCATTAATTTATCTCCCAGCACATTTCCTGCGCCTGAGACTGAGAGACGGATATCGCGTTCGTCAGCCACTAAGTGGTAATACGCAAGCAGTTTAGCAACGACATCAGCTAGTTCGATAGACGCTTGTTCGGGAATAATCAAGCCGTTGTCGGATTTGGCCAAAAAGAGCATGTCGTCAATAATGCGTGACATACGCTTCAACTCCTCTAGATTGGAGTAAAGATTCTCCTCATAAGCATCAATATTCCGCTTTTTGGTCAGCACCACCTCGGTGTGGGTCATGAGGTTGCTAACAGGGGTTCGCAGTTCATGAGCAATGTCCGCCGAGAAATTGGAAAGCCGAACAAAGGCATCTTCCAAGCGACCTAACATCGCATTGAAGGACAGAACCAATTGCTGTAACTCAAGCGGTATCGGTTCAAGCGGCATTCGTTCCTGCAACGACCTTGCTGACATCGATGCGGCGAGATGGGTAACTTGCCTCAGAGGCCTGAGACCGCTTCTAACTACCATCCAGCCAAGCGCAGCACTAATTAGAGCGCTGACGCTTAATCCAACGCCGAACCAACGCTGCAAAGTCTGAAAGAAATGCGCGTGGTTAGTGACATCAAGAATCAACAGTGCTGTAAGTGGTTCGGGCTGGTCTGCTACCGAGATTCGGGCAGTCAATCCTCTATACAGGCGGCCGGCATATTTCCATTCCCACATATTCTGCTGTTCTGCGTCCCTATAGCTTTCCGGGACGTCGACTGTCTTGGGATCAGAAAAGAGCACTCTGCCATCTTCGCTCAAGATGGTCGCCGCTAAATCATGATGGGCACCTAGCAGAGCTCGCAACTGCGGTAGCTCCTCAGCAAGGTTTGCGCTGCTGCGTACGTTATTGAAAATTTTCTTGGTCGATTCGAGCTTCTCCACCAAGGCCTGCCGATCCAACACTTCGAAGTGATGCTGGCTAAGCAAATTGAAGCTCAGCCCAGCTATGGTGAGAACTACAACCACCACAGACATGAACATGACACTCATTCGGGCGGTCAGCGAAAGGTGACGCAGTCTCACTCCGGTGCATCCATCATATAGCCCATGCCACGCACGGTATGGATCAGTTTGTGCTCGAAGTCGTCGTCGACTTTTGCGCGCAGACGGCGTACCGCGACCTCGATAACGTTGGTGTCGCTGTCGAAGTTCATATCCCATACCTGAGATGCAATCAGAGACTTCGGAAGCACCTCGCCGCGTCGGCGCATCAACAATTCCAGCAGTGAAAATTCCTTCGCCGTCAGATCAATTCGCTTCCCAGCACGAACGGCGCGGCGCTTTAGCAGGTCCACTTCGAGATCTGAAATTTTCACGGTGGTTTGGGTGGGGGAGCCGCTGCCCCTGCGAAGCAATGTCCGGACCCTTGCCAGAAGTTCGGAGAACGCGAACGGCTTAATCAGGTAGTCGTCCGCGCCCAGCTCCAGGCCTTTGACGCGGTCTTCCACGCCATCACGTGCGGTCAAGAACAGTACGGGTATTTCGTGCCCTGCTGATCTGACCATGCGTAGCACCTCCCATCCATCTAACCCTGGCATCATCACGTCAAGGATTAAAAGGTCATAAACCTCACTCAGCGCATATTGGAGCGCATCTGTGCCAGTCGTGACCCGGTCGACGGTAAATCCAGCTTCGGTAAGTCCTTGTTGCAGGTAAGAACCAGTTTTGGGTTCGTCTTCAGCGACCAGTAATTTCATGCAGGCAGATTCCGAAAGTTTGTTTCGACTCAGTGTGCAGGTTAACGAGGCCGCCATCTAGAAGCTTACAAAAATGTAACGTATAAATCAGCTCGCTGACAGGCGGAGGTGATAGTGTTTCACATAAGTCGGAATCTATGTTCGAGCAAAATATGAGCAGTGACTCTAAGAATGCTAGCAGCTGGTTTTTCCAGGCCTTCCACATTGCTCCCTTGGCCTAATGGCGCCTCAACGGCGCCTTTTTTTTTGATGATCTGATCAGGCGGGCGAGCCTTACAGATAGTAATTTAAGTGTGCGCACCTCTGAACTTGAAGTGAATTAATTCATTCCTCTGCACGGAGTTTCTTTCAATGCTTAGATTGGGCGCGACATCCATCAGTCGGCTATCAAGCAAGGAGGGTCGGCAAGGTGAGGATCCGTTAATCTCCTTAGTTGGCATGCTATATCTATCGGGACGAGCGGCTCATGCTGACGCAACGTACTAAAAATACCAGCACTGGAGGTCACTGCCGTGTATCACCGCCATCTTCATCGGAATAATGAAATATCTTTTTGGAAGACTAGACCCGGCGTAGCGCTCTTAATGCTGGCAATAATCGGTTTTTTCTACTTGGCACGCGAGCATTACGGTCATCTCTTGCAGGGACTGCCATACATAATCTTGCTGCTTTGCCCGTTGCTCCATTTGTTTGGTCACAACCATGGTGGCCATTCCAATCCCACCCGTGTCTCCAAGGACAAAGATAGGAAGTAAATGGCATGCACAATTCTTCCAGCAACCACGACCGGCATCAGGCTAACCATTCGCACGATCAAAACGGTAAACAGTACGACCCGGTGTGTGGAATGGCGGTCAAGCCAGATAGTCCTCATCACGAGACCTTCGAAGGAAAGACTTATCGCTTTTGCAGCGCAAGGTGTCAGGAGAAATTCCAGGCTGCCCCTCAGCGGTTCGCAAGCGCACGGTCGCGTGAGGAGAATCAGAATGTAGCTCAAGCGCCGTCCGAACCGAGCACTGAATACATCTGTCCGATGCATCCGGAGATTCGCCAGGCGGGACCAGGAAGCTGCCCAATCTGCGGTATGGCATTGGAGCCTGTGATTCCGGAACTAGACGAAGAAGAGAACCCGGAGCTTAAGGACTTCTCTCGGCGCTTCTGGTGGACCCTGCCGTTGACGGTGATCGTCACCGTGCTGGCCATGGGGGGGCACTCTCTGAACCTATTTCACGGCTCCACGCAGAACTGGGTCGAACTCATATTGGCCACTCCAATAGTGCTTTGGTCCGGCTGGCCGTTCTTCGAGCGCTGCGTACGCTCCTTCCTGCTGCGCAGTCCGAATATGTGGACGCTGATCGGTCTCGGCACCGCCGCCGCCTATCTGTACAGCGTCGTGGCCACTCTCGCGCCGGGCGTGTTTCCCGCCGACTTCTTGAAAGACGGGCGCATCGGTGTGTACTTCGAGGCGGCGGCAGTGATCATCTCGCTGACTTTGCTCGGCCAGATACTTGAGCTGAAGGCGCGCTCGCAGACTTCGGCGGCGATCAAGTCACTCCTTGGCCTGGCGCCGAAGACCGCGCGACGCATCAATCCCGACGGTACGGAGAACGACATTCCGCTCACCCATGTTCATGCGGGCGACAGGCTGCGAGTGCGCCCTGGAGAGAAGGTGCCTGTCGACGGTCTGGTACTGGAGGGCGAAAGCGCAGTAGATGAGTCAATGTTGACCGGCGAGCCGGTGCCGATCATGAAGCACGTCGGTGACAGTCTCATCGGTGCCACCCTCAATGCACACGGCAGCTTGGTGATGCAGGCGCAGAAGGTCGGCAGCTCGACCATGCTTGCGCAGATCGTGCAAATGGTTGCCCAGGCGCAGCGCTCCAAAGCACCGATGCAGCGACTGGCTGATGTTATCGCCGGTTACTTTGTGATGGTGGTAATCGCTATCGCCATACTGACGTTCCTTGTCTGGGGTCTTTGGGGGCCGGAGCCGAGCTGGGTCTTCGGTTTGATCAACGCGGTGGCGGTGCTGATCATTGCCTGCCCGTGCGCCCTGGGCCTGGCCACGCCAATGTCGGTGATGGTCGCGACCGGCAAGGCGGCCGGCAGCGGTGTACTGTTCCGTGATGCGGGTGCCATCGAAAATTTGCGCAAGATCGACACCCTGATCGTCGACAAGACGGGTACCCTGACTGAAGGTCGCCCGGCCTTTCACAGTGTAGAGGCAGCGCCTGGTTTCACTCCGGATGAGGTGCTGCGCCTGGCAGCGAGCCTCGATCAGGGCAGCGAACATCCTCTAGCCCACGCCATCGTCGACCATGCCCGTACACAAGGCCTGGCACTGAGCACGGCCGAGACATTCGAATCAGCGTCCGGCATCGGCGTGCGTGGCCAGGTTGATGGCCACCGTCTGCAACTAGGCAATACCGCGCTGATGAATGATGCCGGCGTGGATGCCAGCTCCCTCAGTGCGCGGGCCGAACAGTTGCGCGGCGAAGGCGTGAGCATCATGTTCCTGGCGGTGGACGGCGTCCTGGCTGGTCTGCTGGCAGTGGCTGATCCGATCAAGCCGACGTCGAAACTGGCGGTAGAGCGCCTGCAGGCGGATGGCGTGCGGGTAATCATGGCCACCGGGGATGGCCTGACTACTGCTCGTGCAGTGGCCCGCGAACTCGGCATCGAAGAGGTGCACGGCGAGGTCAAACCGCAGGACAAGGAACGCCTGGCCGCCGCCCTGCAACAAGAAGGGCACCGCGTGGCCATGGCCGGCGACGGCATCAACGACGCTCCAGCCCTGGCGCGTGCCGATATCGGAATTGCCATGGGCACCGGCACCGACGTCGCGATGAACAGTGCTCAAGTCACACTGGTCAAGGGCGACCTGCTGGGCATCCTGCGAGCAAGGAGCTTGTCAGTGGCCACGGTGCGCAATATGCACCAGAACCTGACCTTTGCTTTTCTCTATAACGCTCTGGGCATCCCGCTGGCCGCAGGCCTGCTCTACCCGCTGACCGGCCTGCTGCTGTCGCCGATCATCGCGGCGCTGGCTATGAGCCTGAGTTCGGCCTCAGTGGTATTTAACGCGTTGAGGCTGCGCAAGGGATCGATCGATTGAAACGCTTGACCTTGCCCTTCTGGCAAGGTTGAACATTTGCTGAACCATTACGGTGATTTCCCAGGAGATTCTCATGAGCACCATTGAACTCAACGTCGAAGGCATGAGCTGCGGCTCGTGCGTCAAGCATGTCACCGAGGCGCTCAACACTGTCGAGGGCGTCACCAAGGTTGATGTCGATTTACAAGCCGCCAGGGTGCGGGTTAGCGGCCAGAGCGACAGCCAAGCGCTGATTGCTTCCCTGGCTGATGCAGGATATCCCGCTCAGCTGGCCGGTCCGGCAACCGGATCGAGCAGCATAAAAAAGACGGGTTGCGGTGGCAGCGGTGGCTGCGGCTGCAACTGAAAATGAAAGGCAAACAAGGTTCTTATATGTCTAGAAACTGCGTATATCAGTCCTTGCGGCGCTGCTGATAAGTGGGGCGGTCCATGCCGCTGAACCCTTGATCATCGATGTACACCGAGACGCCAACTGTGGTTGCTGCAACGACTGGATCTCCTATCTGGAAGACAACGGCTTTGAGGTCCGCGACCATGTTGAACGCAACATGCGTTCGGTAAAGCAAGACCTGGGAGTCGAGCCGCGTCTGGCGTCCTGTCACACCGGTGTGATCAACGGCAAGTTCGTTGAAGGCCACGTGCCGGTGGCGCAGATACTCGAATTGCGCAAGCGTTCCGACCTGCGAGGTATTGCCGTGCCCGGTATGCCGGCTGGATCGCCCGGTATGGAGCACGGGGATGTCAAACATGCCTACCAGGTAATCGGGCTTACCCCTTCAGGGCAGGATGAGGTCCTCGCCAAGTACCCGTAGGTTCAGGCTCCGTGCCGCTGACCAGCTTTCCCAGTCGGGTGGCACGGGGATTTCGCTGGATGATCGCAGCGATTACCCTCCCCCGGCTCGCTTGGGCAGGACAGTTTTCCTGGCTTGCGAGGCGGAATTATGTCTGGGGCCTTTAGTTAAACTCTTATTTCGCGAGATACATGTTTCGCCTTTTGCTGTGCCTGCTTTTACTGATCCCACCGCCGGTCAGCGCCGGGATTTCTGATCTGCCTCGCTCACAGCCGCCCCTCTTCAACGCCCCCTGAATAACAGCCAGGACTTCCTGCCGGTGGATCTGGCCTTTGGCCTTGATCTGATAGAAGCCGACATCGACAGTATTCGCCTGCGGTTCATAAATGCCGATGGTTATTACCTCTACAAAGATGGTTTCGCCTTCGGCCAACCTTTGCTGCTGGACTGGTACGCCGACTGGTGCATCAGTTGCAAAGTAATCGAACGAGAAATACTCGAAGTGCCCTCCGTGCGCGAACAGCTGGCTGATTACCGGCTGGTGCGCTTCGATATGACGCGTAGCGATGCCGAGCAACGCGCGCTGCTTGATCGCTATAAGCTGTTTAGCCCGCCGGTCTGCAATTGTTTGCCCCCAGTGGTGATGAGTGGCAGGACCTTCGCACGATTGGTTAAACCGACGCCGAGAGTTTTCTGGAACGACTGCGTCTAGCCGACGACCGAATGTAAAGCATGCAACCTGGTCGCTTCCGGAAGTGGGCAATGACTTGATCGTTTTAACGATGTTCCACTATCAAAATCGGTGACGACTGAAGTCAGCCATTTGTTGAACAGTCACACCGGAACTTAACAGTCAGAAAAAACGGTACCTGACAGAACTGTAATGTTTCGCTAAGGCCTGTGACAGGATGCCGCAGTTAAGTTGGCGTCGTGCCTGAAGAACAAAGCACTCCGTTCAAACGGAAACCGAATTGACGGATATTTCGAGGGGATCGAACAATGCTCCTGTTTTCATGCGTTGCCGAGTACTCCGGCTTGGCAGGGGCGGGCAGTCAACGAATCTGAGACCGGGTTGCTCACCACTGGCTCATCTGATTAATGGACATAACGGGATGCAAAGCAAAACCACAAGGCGCACTTTCATCAAGGGTCTAGCCGCCACCGGTATTCTCGGCGGCTTAGGCATGTGGCGTATGCCGGTCTGGGCCGTGACCAGTCCCGGTCAGGCCAACGTGCTGGCCGGTACCGATTTTGATCTTTTCATCGGTGAAACCCCGGTAAATATTACTGGCGCGGCTCGTACCGCGATGACCATCAATGGCTCACTTCCAGGGCCGACCCTGCGTTGGCGGGAAGGCGATACCGTGACTCTGCGCGTTCGTAATCGTCTGCAGGACGATACCTCGATTCACTGGCACGGCATCATCCTGCCGGCGAACATGGATGGCGTACCTGGCCTGAGTTTCCACGGCATCGCCCCCGATGGCATGTATGAGTACAAATTCAAGGTTAACCAGAACGGCACCTATTGGTACCACAGTCACTCGGGACTACAGGAGCAGGCTGGCGTCTATGGTGCTCTGGTGATCGATGCCAAAGAGCCGGAGCCGTTCAGCTACGACCGCGACTACGTCGTGCTACTAAGTGACTGGACTGACGAAGATCCGGAACGGGTTCTGGCCAAGCTCAAAAAGCAATCGGATTACTACAACTTCCACAAACGCACAGTCGGCGACTTCGTCGATGACGTCAGCGAGATGGGGTGGTCCGCAGCGATCGCTGATCGGAAGATGTGGGCCCAGATGAAAATGAGCCCGACTGATCTTGCCGATGTCAGTGGCTATACCTACACCTACTTGATGAATGGCCAGGCGCCGGATAACAACTGGACTGGTATTTTCAAGCCGGGTGAGAAAATCCGCCTGCGCTTCATCAATGCATCGGCCATGACCTATTTCGATGTCCGTATCCCGGGTCTAAAGATGACGGTGGTGGCGGCCGATGGGCAGTACGTCAAACCTGTTAGCGTCGATGAGTTCCGTATTACTGCGGCCGAAACCTTCGATGTAATAGTCGAACCCGATAGCGAGCAGGCCTACACCATCTTCGCGCAGTCCATGGACCGCACCGGCTATTCACGCGGCACCCTGGCCGTTCGCGAAGGGCTGAGCGCGCCTGTTCCTGAAGTTGATCCTCGCCCGTTGATCTCCATGAGCGATATGGGAATGGATCACGGCAGCATGGAGGGAATGGATCATGGCTCCATGCAGGGCGGCATGGCAGGCAAGGATCATAGCAAGATGGCAGGTATGGACCACGACAGTATGGCTGGCATGGATCATTCAACGATGGCAGGCACGGGTGGAGCGATGCAGTCCCATCCGGCCTCCGAAACCAATAACCCTCTGGTCGACATGCAGACCATGACGCCAACTCCCAAGCTAAATGACCCGGGAATCGGGCTTCGCAACAACGGTCGCCGTGTCCTGACTTACTCAGATCTGCACAGCACCTTCCTCGATCCGGATGGGCGCGAGCCGAGTCGTACTATCGAGCTGCATCTCACAGGTCACATGGAAAAGTTTTCTTGGTCATTCGATGGCATTGAGTTCTCTGACGCGGAACCGTTGCGATTGAAGTATGGCGAGCGTGTTCGTATCACCTTAGTCAACGACACTATGATGACCCACCCCATCCACCTTCATGGCATGTGGAGCGATCTGGAGGATGACAACGGCAACTTCCTAGTTCGCAAACACACCATTGATGTACCTCCTGGCTCGAAGCGCAGCTATCGCGTAACCGCAGATGCGCTAGGGCGCTGGGCCTATCACTGCCACCTGCTGCTCCACATGGAAATGGGCATGTTCCGTGAAGTTCGCGTGGATGAGTGAAGGAGATATCTAATGGGCAATTCCCCGATACGAAACCCCCTTTTCTGCAGTGCCGCAATGTTGAGCCTTTTGGCTGCCCTGTATATCCCAGTGTCGCTGGCCGAAGAAAATCACAGCGATCATGGACGGCACGCCGTTGACTCTTCCAAAGCTGCCAGTGAGAAGCAGCCTCCTCAGGTGCGAGGCCAAGGCCCAGCCAATCAGCAAATGGATCACGGCTCGATGAACCATGAAGGCATGGACCACCAAAAAATGACCGGTGAGCATGGCAGCGACCATGCCGAGGCAGATTCGAACCATGACCATTAAGCTATCACGTCCATCGCTCATTGCCCTGGCGGTGTCAATGAGCGCACTGAGCGGCGGCTTTACCTTTGCCGCAGAAGGAATGGATATCTCGACTATGGGCCGCGGCTCCATGCCGCTGGACCATAGCAAGATGGGCCACGGCGCCATGCAAGAGCAAATGGAAGGGATGGATCACAGCAACATGGATCACTCCCAAATGAACCATGGCTCCCCGAGAACCACCAGTCGTACACCGATCCCCGTCCTCACGGATGCCGATCGCCAAGCGGCCTTCGCGCCTCTGCCTGGACATACAGTGCACGATAGCGGCATCAACAGCTTCTTCCTGCTCGATCAGCTTGAATATCAGGACGCTGATGAGGGCAGCACCCTGGCCTGGGATGCCTCAGGCTGGGTGGGAGGCGATATCAATCGGGTCTGGTTTCGTTCCGAGGGAGAGCGTACCAACGGCGTAACCGAGGATGCCGAGCTGCAGCTGTTGTATGGGCATTCGGTCGGCCCGTGGTGGGACGTCGTTGCTGGCGTTCGCCAAGACTTCAAGCCCGAGTCTCCACAGACCTGGGCTGCCATCGGTATGCAAGGTCTGGCGCTTTACGATTTTGAAGCCGAGGCCACTGCGTTCGTTGGCGAAGGGGGCCAGGCTGCAGTTCGCTTAGAAGGCGATTATGACATCCTGCTGACCAATCGACTGATCCTCCAACCAACTGCGGAAGCCAATTTCTACGGCAAGAATGATTTTGAAAGAGTAGTGGGCTCGGGCCTGGCAAATACTGAACTGGGTTTGCGCCTGCGCTACGAAATCGTTCGCGAATTTGCGCCCTACATCGGGATTTCCTGGAGTCGCTCATACGGTAATACCGCAGACATGCTGCGCGACGAAGGAGAAGATGTTGAAGAGGTGCGCTTTGTCGCCGGCATTCGAA
Source organism: Stutzerimonas stutzeri (assembly GCF_000935215.1). Classification (GTDB taxonomy): domain Bacteria; phylum Pseudomonadota; class Gammaproteobacteria; order Pseudomonadales; family Pseudomonadaceae; genus Stutzerimonas. Next base: position 7,400 of record NZ_JXXD01000009.1, on the reverse strand, counting down.
TGTGGCTTTAGAGGTTAATATGAAAAAAACAATTACAACCCTCTTGGTAGCAGGCGCTGCTGGTACTGCTGCAATACTAGCTGGAGCCTATTCCGGAGTGATTAACGTAGGAGCTGACGATCCTCATCACCCTGCCGTGTATGCGTTCCTTTCAATGGCGCGTGATCGCTCTATTGAAGCGCGTTCCAAGGACATTGTGGTTCCCGATCTAGATGACGAGAATCTCATTCGTGGTGGCGCCGGGAACTACAACGCCATGTGCGTTGGGTGCCATCTGGCGCCCGGTGTCGAACTAACAGAGCTGAGTCAGGCGCTGTATCCAGCCCCTCCGAACCTGGCCAAGATTGGCATTGACGCAAGCCCCGCATCCGCCTTCTGGGTCATCAAGCATGGAATCAAGGCAACAGGCATGCCGGCCTGGGGCAAGAGCATGGGCGACGAATATATCTGGGGCATGGTTGCCTTCCTCAGCCAGTTGCCCAAGATCGACGCTACGCAATACCAGGCGCTCGTCGCAGCCAGTGACGGTCACCAGCACGGTGGCGGTGAGAGTCAGACGCGAAATCACGATGGCCTAGATGGTAGCAATTCTGACCATCATGGCAATGTTGCCGCTGGAGGAGAGCCTGGACGTCGCGGTATAGCGGCAGCAGACCACCACGGCGGCTCAGCGTCAGAGTCCGATCACCATTCTGCGAGCAGTAACGGCGATGATCACCATGATGGAAGTAACTCCAGCTCGAAAGGCAGCAGCGCTACCGACGACCATGCCGAGCCATCCTCCAATACCCACACTCATACGGATGGCAAAGTGCACGTACATGGCAGCTAAAAGCAATGGGCACGTTAGGAAATGGCGCAGTAGTTGAGCTTTCCCGCGACAAGCGTCTTGCTACACCGACGTCATAAATGGTTATTTCGTGTGCTGGCCGCTCAGGTCAGCGCGCTTAATAAGCGTATGACCTCGTCGGAATCGCAGCATCACTTTTGCAAGAAGAATGGACCGGAGCGAGAAAGTCGCGCGATACCTTGCGTCAGTTAGCCCTGTCTAAATCATCAATCAGAAACATCATTTCAGAAATCTCTCGGCGCTGAGCCTCAATTATTTGATCCGCCAGCTTGCGAACGCGCGGGTCTGAGATCTGAGCGCGCTCACTCGTCATGATGGCTATAGAATGGTGAGGAATCATGGCCTTCATATAGTCGGTATCGTCGACAGTTGCCTGACTACGAACAAGCCACAAGGCAATAGCAAAGGAAGCTGCTCCGCCTGCGAATATCGCTACGTTCAGCGCCTTTTTCTTGTACATATTGAGCATGAAGGCGAGCATGATAATCGCCATGACGGATCCCATCACTATCGCCATCCAAGCACGGGTCTCACTCCATAAAACATGCTCGAACGTGTAAGTATTCAAATACATAACGCCGTACATGATGGCGGTTGATGTGGCCACCATCGCAGCGAAACGCCAATAAGACATTTTCATATCAACTCCTCTTGGTGATGTGCTGCCACAGTATTGCATTGACTAAAGTCTGCGTATTTTTCGATCATGCCGGGCAGTTGCGTTACTAATACTGTGAGAGCTCAGATTTGATAATCAGCCCTCGGTGTTACCTAAGAACGGACAAGCCGGGAGGCTGTGAGGTTTCGATTTTTTTAAAAAGCTTACAAAAATGTAATCTGCACCAAGTTTACTCGCTCTCGGGTTTGCGCAGCGCTGCTCCAAGTCGAAGTGACCATGCGCCAGTCTGGCTGCGTGACGCGCTTCCGTGATTTGGTGAGGAACACGGCGCGCCTGGTGACGCTGTACGACCTGTCGAACTGTGGATGTCTCCTCGATATTCGCTGTCGAATGTAGAAGAGGTAAGCCTTTAAGGGGTAAGGGGCGACATCGAGATCCTTGCGGTAACCAGTAATTGCGATTTGTGGAAGATCAGGTCGTTCAGACCTGTTTCCAGTTTCCAAAGCGCAGGAGCTGAACGTTTGTTGGCTGTCACTGAGGTTACGCCAATGTAATTTTAGGGACAGCATCCCGTAAGTATTCACCCGCCACACTCAAATCAGGCCCCAACACTGAGGAAAGCACAATGAAAAGCATGCAAAAGCTCGTTATCGCCCTTGTTCTAACCGCTACATCTCCTTTTCTCATCGCTGCAAATAAAGGCGATCAACCCATGAGACACGACCATACTGTTGGCGATGGTCATGAAGTGATGGTCAATCTGCTAAAAACCGGGCAAGTGCTAAGCGTGACCCCAATGGGTAATTCACCAGTGTCCGGAAGTGATGTAAGAACGTATGAGATTAAAATTAAAACCCCTGACGGAGTCGTCCATTCGGTCGAATTTCTCGGTGCCCCAGTAGGCGTTAAAAACGGCTGATACCACTTTAACGGACACCTCCGCGATATTAATACGATTATGGTTGTTGCAGGTATCAGCACTTACCCTGCAACAATCATCGATGCTTAGGCTTCCCTTTGCTAAGGGAACCCTAGACGTGCAGTTTATACTTGGGATGTTTGAGACAGAAAGCGAGCAATAGTTTTTTAAACGCAAATCGGGGAAGAGGGATAAATGATGAACCAAATTAGTAAAGCACTGGTGACGATTTCGCTAATTTCGGCAGCTTTCGCAGCCGTCGCCGGCACGGAACAAGAAAGTGCTATGCGGCACGATCACACTGTTGGGGATGGTCACCAAGTAATGCTGGATCTGCTGAAGCGCGGCGAGGTGGTGAGTGTGGCCCCTATGAATAAAGAGCGTTCGGATAATAAAGCTATAAATAACACACTTAAGGGAAATGTTAGGCCATATGAAATAAAAATTCGTACTCCAGACGGGCGACTTCACGCGGTAGAGTTCCGCGGAATGCCAGCCAAAATAAACAACCGCTCACATGGTAATAAATGACAAGAAAGTTATTTCTGAGTAGCTGCCACAGGGGTAAGCCGGATCATAACGTCTCCTTACACGGGAGGAGGATCCTGACAGCGTGTCATGCAACAATGGGCTGAGTCGGCCTTCTCGGCTCAGCTCAAAGCAACATGAGCGAGTGATTTAATTTTTCCACAGCACATACAATTTTTACATTCAGTTGGCGTCTACTTCACCAGTTGAGCGAATGTCTGTGGGGGACCCAGTGGTGCTGCTACGAAATCACTACAGTCGCTGTGGAAAACCACCAGTCCGCTCTGATATGCCGCCGATCGCGATCGCGTTCTCTGCCGCGAATATGAGGCCCTGACCAAAAGTGTGACGATACGCAGCGTTTTGAAGCTCCATTGCCATTCTGAATGCCGCCCCTTATGGCCGCGCCGCTATCGCCTCCTACATAGGCTATTACCAAGTTGAGTCTGTCATTGTCGAGCAGTATGTGGTCTTCCTCGTGATGTCTTCCAAAAGGCACCGATAATTGCCGCGGGTAGCTTGCAAACGCGGACGTCACGCAAAGCGATGCATGTGATCGACGAGACCCATCTTTTGGTCTGAGATCGCAGCGGTCAGTATCCCAGCTTTGAGCCGGGAAAGTCTGATGCGGCGCATATCGAGAATACGCCCCTGGTCGATGCCGATGCTGTTCTCTGCTCCGGCAGTGCCAGTTCTATGCCCCTTCATCAAGAGCCGAGGGGCGCCTGTCACCCGTCGGCCCGTCCTAGCCAGAAGCGCTGCGTGGATGGGCCTCTCAAATTTAAAACTTGAGCGCCTGCGACCCCCAGCTCAACGGCTGAATGATTTTCATATGGTGTGGCCGCTAGGTAACTGAGCCAATTAATCGGGATGGCTATGCTTGCTCGAATGCTACCGGCCCCACTTAATCCTTGGGTAATTTGATTCATAACACCAGTGTAATTACCGTGTCATATGAGTAACAGCTTGCCGCTCTTATAATTTCATCACACACGTTAAGTTAGGAGCTGGTTATGAAAGCTTTCAAGATTACGGCAGCAGTGTTTTTTATGAGCGTGAGCTCATTATCCTTGGCAGAGGGTAGCTCAGATCGCGAGTATGGCGAAATGATACGCGCGAACGAAAATACTATGCGGGAGTACGCTACTTCTGTCGGAAAGAAGCCTCCCGAAGTTGTCCATTATCGTTATGGGATGAAGTTGGACATCGCCAAGGTAATTCGTACCACGCGAACCGATATGACCTGCAACGATGTGATGCCGGCCCAAATTACCTATGAGGACTCTAAGGGTGATTTGGCGATTGTTGAGTATCGGGTCGCCGGAACGAACTGTCGGAGATAAGACACCACCTATCGACCCATCGAAGCCTGCATAAACGTAAGAGTCCGAGGCGGTAGTCGCAGCCCGAGACATGCTCCTGGTGCGGCGGTGGTCATAAGCATTTCAGCAATACAATCGTTACTAGCCTTGCCGTTTTTATGGCGAATCGGTGCGGGTACTGGCATGGGGCCGTCTGGGGAAACTGCCCAGCTGAGCGATGTGCTTAGTAGTACATACATAGCCGCGAGGGGTGCCTACGACTCGCGGCTTTTATTTTCCATATGGAGCGTGTAGCTGAGAAATGTTCGGACAAGTACTATCAAACCAAGTACTGCAACGTTTCGTAGCGAGGGCTCAATTACAACCGTTCGTATGACATCGGCAGCAACGAGGAATTCTAGTCCTAGCACAATCGCGCCGCCAATATCTTGCCGTAATGACCGGGAGCGATCCGTCAATGCGGCCCCTTTGTAATTGAAAAAAAAGCGATAGAGCGCTATGAAACTTCCGAAAGTTATAGCGAGCACCCCTGCAATCTCGAACCCGATCACCGCGATCTCAATCGCTGCATGAGGTGCCTCAAGGTTCATAGAAACACCCGTCAATGGTGGTCATAGATGCCTATTCCCCGAATATCGTTCCATGAGGTGGTCTGGTGGCAGAGATAGCACTGCTCAGGTTCCGCATTCCTGACACCCGCTATCGGCTTGGACATCATTCCGAAGTGCTCCTTGTAGTGGCTGAGCGGCGCGAGGTGGCACTGGCCGCACTCGGTGGAACTCGGCGGTGGATGCCGGTACTCGGCAATCGACCATGTGGTCGTGCCGTGGCATGTCGCGCAGTCGTTTCCGAAGACCTGGACGTGCGGGTCGGTGGTCTTGTGGCAGCTCGCACAGTCCAGCAGCGTCTCCTTGTAAGTCATGCCGTTGGCAAGCGAGAGGTTGCCCGGCAGCGCCTCGGGCCGGTGTGCCTTGAGGTGCGCGAGCAGCACCGCCCCCTCATGACCCTCCGGGGCCCGATCGAGCCATCGCACGATGATGTCGGTCAAAGCCGCATGGTCCATACCACGCAGGCTGCGGCCGGCGTCGTGTTCCTTGTGGCAGGCCACGCAGTTGTTCGAGCCGGCGATGTCGGCATGGAATGCCGTCGGTTGTCGCTGGACCAGGACGGTCTCGTTTGCATGGCAGGCCACGCAAGTCGCGTCCTCCACGCCCTTCACCGGCGTGTGGCACGCCGCACAGTCCTCTTTGAGAAACGCATGTGCGCTGGACAGGGGGCCCGGAGAGGCCATGTTCTGCCACGTCGCGGCGCGCTGCATTTGCGGAAGGTATGTCCACAGTGCGACTGCCGACACCGGCGCCAGGACCGCGAGCAGCGCGGCGAGGATCTTTCCCTTTCGACTCATCTGAACCACCGCAACCCGAAGTAGATGCCAGCCCAGATATGCAACGCCAGCAGAAGATAGAAGATGATCGAGAACGCGATGTGTGCCGACAGCCAGGCGTTGAACAGCCTGCGCACCCGCTCCTGGAACTGGATCGAGTACTGCAGATCGGCGGCGGCGGATGCCAGTGGCAGCAGTTCGGCGCTGGCCTTGGGCGTACCGGCAACGCCCGCTGTTGGTCCTTGCGCGTAGGCCCAGTACTGCCCATCCAGAAGGCGCCACAGCCCGTCGATCTGCGCCTTCTTCTCGCGGATGTTCTCCGCGACGTAGCGCAGGTAATGCTGGCCGATGAACCCAGTGAGCACGCTCAGCAGCATCGATGCCGTCAGCGCGACGCCGAGCGCACTCTGGAACTTGTGCCCGCTATGGAGGATGGCCAACAGCGCGCCTACCAAGCCGAAATAGACGTGCGCCTGCAGCAATGCGCCGAAGCCATGCTTCCTGGTGAATGCGCGGCGCAGCGTAGCGCTGCGCTTGATTACGGTGTAGGTGAGCGGGACGAGCATGAACGCCGCGCCTACGACGCCGAACACGCCACCCAGGAGGCTTCCGGCGAAGAAGGAAGAGCGGTGCACCAGGAAACCCAGCCACAGGACCACCAGCATCGAGAAGATGATCGTCGCGATGATGCGATCCTGGTTGCGCATCTACGCATCCACCGAGATATCGGCCGACGCTTTCGCCTGGCAGGCCAGGATCACGCCCGAGGAACGATCGAGTGGCGTCAGACCGTCGTCCACGTCCATGGTGACCTCGCCCGACAGCAGCTTGATCTTGCAGAGGCCGCAGTAACCCTGCCGGCAGGCATATTCGATCGGAACGCCGACCTCTTCGGCGGCCTCGAGAACGGTCTGGCCGGCCGCCAGCGGCGCCTTTTTTCCGGACCGCTCGAAGCTGCAGGTGACGGCCGTCGCCGTGTCGCCCGCCGACACCTCCAGGCCGGGAGGCACTGTCCTGGAGGGGCTCAGGAACAGCTCGGAATGAACCGACGCCAGGTCGATGCCCAGCTTGCCCAGTTCGTTGCGGACCGCGTCCATCATCACCGACGGACCGCACAAGTGGATGCGGCGCGAACGGATCTGCGGAATCTGCCCCAGCAGTTCGGCGGTGATGAACCCACGCGGGCCGGTCCATGCCGCCGATGACTCGTCGCTCAGCACGATGGACACATGCAGGTTCGGATGCCGGCGGGCGAGTTGGTTCAGCTCGTCGCGGAAGATCACGCTTTCCAGGTCCTTGCAGGCGTAGACCAGGTCGATCCGGCCGTTCCAGCTCTGGTCGGTCAGGTAGCGGATGGAACTCATCAGCGGCGTGATGCCGACGCCGCCGCCCAGGAACACGACACTGTCGGACTCGACGCCGCGGAAGGTGAAGCGGCCGTAGGGGCCGGACGCATCGAGGAGATCGCCTTCCTTCACCTGCTCGTGCAGGTAACCCGAGACGATGCCGCCGCTTTCGTGCTTGACCGTCAGGTCGCACCAGCCGTGGCAGCATGGCGATGAAGCGATCGAATACGAGCGCTTGACCTGGTTCCCGCCTGAATGCACCGAAAGCGTGAGGAACTGGCCGGGCTCGAACTCGAACGGCAGCGCACCCACGCCCTCCACTGGCGCCAGCCGAAACGTCTTGACCTTGGGCGTCTCCTGGAAGACGCGTGCGACCCGCAGCTTGCCCACCCAGCCGCCCATGGTGGACACGGGTGCGCGTGCCTGCGGCTC
>NZ_JXXD01000098.1 GCF_000935215.1 Stutzerimonas stutzeri | reverse complement strand
CACCAGACAACACAAAGGCCGGGCCCAGCTCCCGACCCGATACAGAACACAAAGGGCGCAGGGCACCACCACCCTCCCCCAACAAAACACCGCTTTTGCGTGCACACACAAAAGCCCAAAACATTCCCGACCGGCCAAGCCGGTCCCCAATCAGGAGAAACCGCCATGCTGAGCTGGGACGAATTCGACGAAGAAGAAACCACCACCACCACCGCGCCCGCCGCCCCTCAAGCCGCTGCCGCCAAGACTGAATCTCCCGCCAAACTCGACCAGGACGCCGCCGGCTCCGTCGAAGAAGCCCGCGCCGTTGCCTCTGACGACTCCGCTGCCGTCGCCCGCGCCAAGAAAGCCCTGGACGACCTCGACATCCAGGAAGGCCTGGACGAACTCGAAGGCGAATCCGCCCGCGTTCACGTCGGCGACAAGCAGATGATCAACGCCCGCGCCGACCTCAACCAGCTCGTCCCCTTCAAGTACGACTGGGCCTGGCAGAAGTATCTGGATGGTTGCGCCAACCACTGGATGCCGCAGGAAGTGAACATGAACGCCGACATCGCCCTGTGGAAGACGCCGGACGGCCTCTCCGAGGACGAGCGCCGCATCGTCAAGCGCAACCTCGGATTCTTCTCAACCGCCGACAGCCTGGTCGCCAACAACCTCGTGCTGGCCGTGTACCGCCTGATCACCAACCCCGAGTGCCGCCAGTACATCCTGCGCCAGGCCTTCGAAGAGGCGATCCACACCCACGCCTATCAGTACTGCATCGAATCGCTGGGCATGGATGAAGGCGAGATCTTCAACATGTACCACGAGATCCCGAGCGTCGCGAAAAAGGCCTCATGGGGCCTCAAGTACACCCGCTCCATCTCCGACCCGAACTTCACCACCGGCACCGTCGAGACGGATAAAGAGTTCCTGCGCAACCTCATCGCCTACTACTGCGTACTGGAAGGCATCTTTTTTTATTGCGGCTTCACCCAGATCCTCTCCATGGGCCGCCGCAACAAGATGACCGGCACCGCCGAGCAGTTCCAATACATCCTGCGCGACGAGTCCATGCACCTGAACTTCGGCATCGACGTGATCAACCAGATCAAGATCGAAAACCCGCACCTGTGGGACGCCGCCATGAAGGACGAAGCGACCCAGATGATCCTTCAGGGCACGCAGCTGGAAATCGAATACGCCCGCGACACCATGCCCCGCGGCGTGCTCGGCATGAACGCCTCGATGATGGAGGACTACCTCAAGTTCATCGCCAACCGCCGCCTGACGCAGATCGGACTGAAGGAAGAGTACCCGGGCACGACGAACCCGTTCCCATGGATGAGCGAAATCATGGACTTGAAGAAGGAGAAGAACTTCTTCGAGACGCGGGTAATTGAGTATCAGACGGGTGGGGCGTTGAGCTGGGACTAAATGATTAGCGCCACTTATCTTCACCTACATATGTTTTGAAAATTGGTGGCCATATAAAGCCTGCTTAAGGCAGGCTTTATACTATCCGCATAACAAGCTTAATCATCGATGCTAGAATTTTCTGTAACTTCAATATTATTGATTATTATATCCTCTTGGGGGATTTTATCCGGGACCCTATACAGAAAGCCATCTCTATTAGCTGCCTTAGGCGTATGCTTTTCGCTATACGGAGCATGGCTGAGTCACACGCTTTCTGATATGGCGAAACATGCAGTCATGGTAGAAAAGTTTCCCTCCTTATCACTTTCCTCGACATTGTTCAGTTTCACCATAGCAGCAATAGGCGGCAGCCTCATTGCTTCAGGAATAGTATTAAAAATACAGGCGCTGCATGAAAAAGAGAAGAATTCAGCTACGCGACATCTACGAATATGGTTAAAAGAACTTGAAATATCTGACAGCATGGATCAGGAGCTTAAAAGAATAGCACCTGCGCTTAGCAACAATGAGTTCAAAAAACAATATAAAACGGTAACAGAAAGAAAAAACCGAACAACGATAGAGCTAATCAAAATTAGACATAAATATATGCATATTTTTTCTGATGAAGAGCTAGCAATGTGATCCAACGAAACGCGATTGGATAAAAAAGATGTGAAAGCGCCGCAGTGAATAAACCATCATAAGCCTGTAGCCCACCCTCTCGCTCCCGATCGAACGGTTCCTTCGCGACGACGCCGTCGATACCGACAAGAAGTGCCCCGACCTCCAAAACGAAAGCGCAATCGTCGCTTCATTCGAGTATTAAAGCATCCACCGAAAGCACCATAAAAGAATTTCGCAGTTCTCCGTTAGGGTCAAGCATATCCTCCAATGAAACCGGCCAAGGCAGACTAAGAGCCTCTACTGCGCGTTTCCATTTGGTGTTGGCGATGCTAGGTAGCCCGCCCCTTACTTTAGAGAATAAGATATTCGCATCGTCCGAACGAGGGCAAGACATATGATGCGTATAAGCAAAAAGATTACGCCAGGTGTTTAATTTTGCAAGATCTGCCGCCATACCATTCAAAGTTTGACCTTGATTAATAAACGAAGTGAGTAAGACGTCGAAGCTGACCTGCTTTTTTTCTCCCACCGCCATTCGGACTCCATCATACGAGGAGAAATCCAGTAGCTCTTGATCCGCACATTTCGCAGCTAGCAACCATTCAGCAGCCCTATGTAACGCTAGCAGAGCGAGAACATAGCTATTATTAGCATAGTGAATATCCGCGGAAGCAGTCATAAACGCAGAGGCCTGGCGAAACACATCAGACTCTGTCTGTATTGATGGATTTGACAAATGCAGTTCCGCTGCCTGCTCTTGTAAGGCACGGATCCATGTACGAATCTTTAGTAAGCTTGGAGGAACAGATCCTGTGAGTATCGCCGGAAACCGCTGATGCGCCTTATCGAAAGACTCAGCTAAAGAAGATGGCTTCTTCCACCAGCTTCGATTTTTGGCAGATGTATCCTCATGCAAGAAGAATGCGGGGAGAGTCCACTCGTGCAAAGATGTACGCCCAAACTCGTCAACGAATTGCGCAAGTTTGACAAGTAACCGCTGCGTGCTCCGGGGTAAAGTAGTAGTTGCACTGCACAGGATCCCTAACTGGGTGCCATAGCTACGCACCGCATTGACATCGTAGCGTCGTAAAGCATTCAAGAGCTCGCAAGCAGCTTGGACGATACCTCTTACCGGAGATTGCAGCTCTATTAAAGCCCCAAGGAACGCAGGCGTGTCAATTGACTGTTGCTGACAGGCGTCATCAACAGACTGCAAACGAACTAATGCATCTATTGCCTGCAGATGCGCGCACCCCGCCGGAAGCACCCTAACGACACGCTCTACAGTTGGCCAGTCGCCACAGCTTATGTGAAGCGCTGCTTCCTCCATATCAGAGTGCTTTACATAGACTATGCGTTCGTCGCCTACTGGCGCTCCTTGTGCCCAGAGCACTCAGGCTTACTCCACGGGCCATAGGTCTGCAGGTAACTGTTCAAGCTGATTAGCGAAACGGCCCAAAGCTTCCTCAAATTTCTCCATAGCCATCGCTCCGGTGGCCTGGTCGAATGAGGCAGGGTCGTTTTTACGCATATCTCGCAATACCCCAGCCTCAGTTTCACCAAAGAAATCTGGCAAATTACGCCGCACATCACGCACGACTTGATCGAGCAGCGCTGAGGAGTATCGAAGGGCCGCATTCATGCCTAATGTTTCTAATCGACCCTCAAAAGCGTTTAGCTGATCATCATTCATTACAGCCTTAAGCTCGCCCAGCAAAGCCGCGCGAACGTCACTACGAAGGAGCGTTGCGACCTGAACGTCGGCCCATGCATCTCGAGCCCAGTTAGCACTGAAGTTGATAGTGTCATTCTTCCAGAGGACACGACGAGTGTATGCTTGATGTTCGCTTAGATAATTATACTCAGGCGAAGCAACGAATTGGTTAGTAGCCGAAACCGCCGCGCGCGCGATCTCCATGTTACCAACCCCCTGATGCACCAGCTCGCGTGCAAGCATTAGCCAAAAGCGTATATAGCCTTGCTGGAACGCTTGGCGCATATATATTATATCCTCAGCGGGCACCTGCGTATCGGACTTGAATACCCCCCAAGCACCATGTGCAAGCTCATCATACATCTCACGCTCGCTATATACGAAACGGCTCAAATAAGTTGACAAACTTGAACTTGCAGGATTTCCGCGAACCGCTTGGTTTTTTATTTTAGCGAACGCATCACCAAGCCGTGCCTCTAATTCCCGATAAGGACGCAATTGCCTTAAAAGGAACGACAAAGCCGGAGTCAGATGTGCATCAATTTGTTCGCGAATTATCGGATCCACTCGTAGCCCTGGGGCAGAGTTGCGCATACCTGACGGATCAAACTGCGGGTCTGCATCATTAAGCTCAGCTTCACGTTCATCCAGCTTCAGCATCGCTGGAGCCAGGCGAGTCACGCCGAATAGATAAACCTCAAGCACTGAGGCAATAATCGACACTGTGGTGATAGAGAATGGCCTAAGACGTGCGTCGGTACTTTGGTTCTCTCGGGTGTTCCACTCAAGAAGATGAAGGCGGCTCCAATCGCCTGGCGAATCATCGTGCTTCCACGTGTTTGCCAGTGAACGCACCGCAGATGCTGCATTACTAGAGTCATTAAGCAGCAATATAAAGTGGCCGCTCACTCGCTGCGGCTCTGAATTAACCGTGACGAAAATATCGCGCAGATCTTTGACAATTTGTTCATCTGCCCCAGCAGTTGCCAACGGCATCCAAACAATGCAAACGGGCTGCTCAATGTTTGCGACGATATGGCGAGTTTCCGGTTGGCTATCGAGCAGCCTTAGCGCCTGCAGTCGGTGCTGCCCGTCTAAAGTAACTAACTTAGTCCGCTCGGGATTGATCGCCAGCATTGCTGCATAATCATAGAATCCAACTGTCTTACCGAGCCACTCAACAGTCCGCCCTTGCCCCTGCTCAGCCTCATAAAGGTCAAGCTGAAAACCATCCAGATCGTAAACCGTCCTTAAGGTTGCATTCGATATAGGCTGCTGTACCACCGAAGCGTAGTTTGATTTCAAACCATTATCATCATCCATCACTGCCAAGCAGATAAGCAAAGGAGGGAAGAAGACAGCCCTCTGCGCCCCCATCTTCAAATAGCCATCAGCAATGCGAACGACTCGAGAATGATCAATATCTCTCTGAATCAACTCCTCAAACGCAACGCGCCGGATGTTGAATACATCAGCCGCGACCTGCAGCTTGCTGAGCTGGTTAATGCGCAAGGTGGTGGACAAATAGTTCAGCGTATGGCTGGAGTCAGTTTGAAAACGCCCAAAGGAGCCTCTCAATTTAAGGCTAAATGGATCTATGCTTTTCGGACCTGGCACCATTGCCATAGTGATCATCCTTAGAAAGGTAAAAAACAGCATCTTGCCTGATCATCTGAGCTCAGGCCAGGTGAAATGCTTGCAGGATCTACATGCCAATAGATGACCCCGCAGCGGATTGCCAGAGCTCAGGGCGTTCCAATCGAGCCCGCAAAAAGCCATAGCGCTCGCTCTATTGAGGCTTAAAACTTCCAGATACCTGGAGAAGATAGTCATCGGAACGCCCCGCCAAGTAAGAAAGCCCTCTATGCAGATGACTAGCACAGGCAATTTTTACATTCTCCAAACTAGAGCACCCTTTGTCATGTTGAATGCGCAGCAACAACATATTCAGAAACAGGTCTTCATATCCACCCGTAATTGTGCGCCAGTCTATTTCGAGTCCACCATTAAAGTTAAAGTCCTCTTCGGGCGGCACCGATGGATTAGCCAACGACAGACACAACGCATGCCGGCAAATTGAGTTGTAATGCTCAATTCCTGTCTTGCGCTTAAGGGTAGAAAGCTGAATCTTAGCGGCGGCCGTCAGGCGAATTCGATCAATCATAATGACGCTTCTAGCTGGAGCTGATGGGCTTTTACGCTTGCAATGCTGCGGCGGCGCTCGTCGTCAAAGGTAAGCGCATATTCACGGATCATATGCTGCTCCAGAGCATCATGCACGCTGCCCTCTACCTCTTCATCAGTGGATAGCACCAACACCTGATGGGATACCTTAGCAAAGAAATTATGGATCAGTGCCTCGCGGTGCTTGCGATCCAAGCGGGCCAACGGAGTATCGACCACAACAGGGAAGCGCCCCTTTCGCTCGCTAATCAATGCGCTTAACACGGCAATAGCCAGAATCTGCCTCTCTCCGGCAGACAGGCGCTCCATAGGCAAGCTGTGGCCATTCACGTCTTCAATGGATACCGCATAGGTTTGGGGTTCCACTGTCACGCGGGAAATTAGATTGCGCTTGCGCAGCAGTTGCTTGAACTCTGCCGTGATCATCTCTGAAAGCCATTGCGCCTTAGAAGCCAATAGTCGCTCACGAAACGCAAGCAGAGCCGTCTTAGCACGCTCCGCGGCTTCGAGACTATGAAGCTGGAATTCACTTTCTTTTGATTCTGTGCGTAGCTTCTGACGGGCAGTGTTAACTCGATTTTCAAAGTGGTTTTGGCTGGTCCGCGCTTCATCCAACTCTTTTGCCAGCCCACGCAATTTCAGCTCTGCGTCTGAAACGGCTTGCGTGTACGTCTGCATATTCGCAAACACGCTGGATAACTGTTCCTCGTCAGGAATCTGGTCGACTGCCTTCTGGGCTTTATCTACATCTCGCTGAGCCTGTTCAACTGCTGACTGTGCTTGTTGCAGTTGTCTCTTTGCCACCAGCAGCAACGGTTCGATCTCAGCCGGATCACCGCCCGGCAAGAGTATGGGCTTGTGCTGTTTCGCAACCTCAAGTGCTTGCAGGTCCTGCTTAAGCAGATCCGCCACGGCCTGCCGTGCCTGCGGCGCCTGGGCTTCCAATACTGCAAGGATGCGTTCATCGCGCTTGATGAACTCATCACTCAGTAGCGCTGCGTTCTGAGCCTGTTTGTCTAAACCCCACTGGGTTTTGTAGCTGCCCCATAAAGGGCCAAGCCACGCCAGAGGTAATAGAGGATCTTCCAACGCCGCGACCAAAGACGCCCGCGCCTGGGTGTGCCTTTCCTTGCACACCTCCAGCCGCCCCTTTAGCTCGGCCGCCTGCTGATAGGTCTGCAGGCCACTCCGCTGCGCCTCTACTGCAAAGATTTGCGCTTTGCGCTGGGCATCATCCAACTCTGTACGAGCCAGAGCCTGCTGCTGCGTAAGCATCGCTATGCGTTCGTTGATCTGATCCAGCTGTTGCCCATATTGCTCCAACTGCGTTTGCGCTTCGCTCAGCTCCCCCGCTACGGCTTTCTTGCCGCCAGCTCGGCGCGCAACCGCCTTAAGATCACTGGCTAAAGCATCGATACCCCCAAGACCTAGAAAGACCTCGGTTGCGCGTCGTAGCAGTTGTGGCAATCGCTCTGGGTTGGCCAGCGCTTCGATCTTTTCGCCATCGAATAGAAATAGGTGAACGAGCTCGACGGGGAGAATGCTGTTGATGAATTCATCCCAGTCTTCGGTCAGGGCGATGTCTTCGAAAGCGTGTTGGTAGACCTTAAAAACTTCACGTAAACCCGATTCGCGCGGGATCCATTCACGCCTGAGGGTCAGTGTTTGGAGGTCAGCGCCCCGCTCGATGGTTAGCGCGATGTCGATTCGAGCATTTCCCGTAGCGTCTTTACGCTGCAGTCCGGAGACAAGCTGATCGTATTCAGAGCGACGCGCGATATTGACAGCTTTATACCCATACAAGCCGATTTGGAGCGACGTCAGCAGAGTCGTCTTTCCGCTTCCGTTCAGTGCCTTGACCAAGATCACCGGGCGGCTCGCGTTCACGCTGAAGTCAAAGCTTTGCTGCTCGCGAAAAGGGCCAAGGTTTTGAATTGAAATCTGGTTAATCGTCAGCTTGGCCATGCTTATGCTTCAACTTCTTCTTGGACGTGCGGGATCAACTCAACCTCGTCATCTGGAACAGGCTCGTCTTTTTCACTCATGTGTTTGTGCTTAACAGCGAAGGCCAAGGCCTCCTCTTCCGTCCTGAATGCATTTGCCTTAAGCACGGAATCGAGACGATCCAGATGCAAAGAGCGCTTCTGAGATTGCATCGACTGGAACTGCACGGCTAACAGGTTCCGAGTCAGTCGGTAGAGCCGATCAGCAGCCTCAGGGTCGAGCTCCGCAGCTACCTCTTTCAATATCCCAAGATCTTCTGGCTCAAGCGGGTGCTGCTCCAGCGGTTTGCCTGGATAGGGCTCATCAAATACGCGCTGATAGATCTGCGGTACCAGGTCCTCAATCTCGCCTTTTTCCTCAACCCAGATCCGACGAATCGCGTCCATTTCTTCCAATGGAATCAGCTCGATTTGATCATGGCCAGGCACGTTGGCCGCACGCACCGTTTTCTGGGTGCGTAGCAGCTCCTCCAACAAGGTGGCGCGGTAATCCTGAAGGTATGGGCCGTGGATCAGCTCATCACGCTCGTTCATGATCTTGATCCGGCCATTCATTCGCTGGAAGTCCCGCTTATCCCAGTCGTGAATGGTCAGATAGTTATTACGGTAGTCCAGAATCGGCTGCATCCATGATTTCTGCTCGTCATTTTGAATCATCGCGCCCATGGACTTGTCCTGAGACACCATAGTGCAGACGTAGCAACCGAAGCGACTGTCACCACAGCTCGGCGTTGATTTATCAACGACGACAGGGCATTCCGCGTCGGGGGTGGCGCCTTTGTAGATATCGAACAAATCTTGATTATCGACACCCCACGGGTTCGGCTCCGTCAGGATGTACATCCAGACGTCATCGCTGCTCCACGTCTCGATGGGCAGGTAAACCCACACGCGTGAAAGCTTGGGATTACCATTTCGGCTCAGACGATCTCGAGAGCTACCGCTATAAACGTCCATTACCTTGTCACGGGCAGCACTCTCGCCACGCCTTTGACCCAGCACCAAGATCGCTTCGTTATTCGCTTCGGATAGGTCCTGGATGTATTTCTCGGAGGCGCTGATTTTCAGTCGGTCAGTACACCAACGAAACCGATTGCGCGGGGTTGGATAGCCTTTACCAATGAGGTTCACCCAAAAGCGGCTTTCCAAGGATGGCGTTAGTCGCCTGGGTACAAACGGCAACCCTTGTCGCTCGGCCTCATACTCCATTGTCTTCAACGAGCCGGCGACCCAAGCAGCAATTACCGGGTTCTCAACCAAAGTGTCAGTACTGATGACGTGAATTTCTTTGGTGCGCTGCTCAGCTGGCAACGCAGCC
The DNA here is from genome assembly GCF_000935215.1 of Stutzerimonas stutzeri. Taxonomy (GTDB): domain Bacteria; phylum Pseudomonadota; class Gammaproteobacteria; order Pseudomonadales; family Pseudomonadaceae; genus Stutzerimonas. The sequence goes on along the minus strand of NZ_JXXD01000098.1, from coordinate 20,891 downwards.
ACGGCATTCCAGATGAGCTGGAGCGATGCGGTCGAGTCCTTCCCGCCGCTATAGCCGACAATCCAGGGCATGGAGTCGGACAGGTAGATGTTCTGGATTTCTTGAATGATGGACTCAGGAGGAGTCATTGGGCCATCCGATATCTGAGTAACCTTACCGAGCGGCAAGGAAAGCGTTTTCAACGTTTTGCTCTTCTGGTGAGAGCGGGCGCCCTAAGGCCGTCTTGATCTGGTTACACGTGAGGGTGACGTTTTGGCTGTTCTTGGACATCCGTCCGCCAACCATGGCCCGACCTTCCCAACAAGCGCTGTTTTTGCGAGACCAATCAATTGCAGCAAGGCCGGCCAGCGCTTTGGTCAAATTAGGTTTGCCATCCCGATAGATGCATTTTCCAACCCGACCTAACGCCTGGAGGACGATGGCGTGAGAATGGATGAAATCCTGGCGGACCTCACCAGCGGTCATCTTCCCGTTGCGCACATGCACCCACTCTGGAATCCGTTCGCCAACCGCCTCCCAGAACTCCATGCATTTGGCTGAAGCGCTTTGGAAGTCCTCAAGGTCCTTTTCGGTACACATCTCCATCACAGCGAAATTCAACGCACTTAGCGTGAATAGTTTGCGCGACCGCTGCGACAGGGATGAACGCTCGGTTTCGATCAGGTTACGGAAGACATTCGCGCTCAGGCTTAAATGCTTCGCCACGTTACCGGCAGCACTCCGGTGGTCATAAAGGATGCTAAGCGATGGCGACGGCTTGACCGCGTGCCGGTTGAGATCGGCAAACATTTGTTGGCAGCGCTCTAAACCGCGGTCGTGGAAGAACACCACCGCGATGGTCTCGTCTCCGAGCTCCGGCTTAGCAGCCAACGCTTGCTCAATCGCAGCGCGCCGATGCTGCCCATCGTTAACAACAAAGCGCGCGTCCATATCGATGGACAGTGTCCCCATGCGGAACGCGTTGGCGCTTCCGCTCCCAACGGGCTCAAACGAAACCTGACCATCTACAGAGGCTGTGATGGCAGAAAACGTATAGCTTTCGGGGTTTGCGACGATATACCGCGCAATCTCGGGAACCCGGGACAGGTTGATCGAACGCTGCGCCCTAAGCTCAGGCACGAGCTCTTCGTTGTCGAAAACAAAGAGCCTCGGCAGCAACCGCAAGGGGCACATCGAGACGTAGTATTCCCGACCCGCTTGAACACCGCGGATGGCAGGGAAGGTATAGGCGAAGGTACTGGTCATGGCGCAAAATGGTACCAAAATTGTTTGTGTGCGAACACACATACAAAGCACCTTTAGCCACAAACAGCCGCCCAAAGGTCTGACGACCACGCCGGGAATGGAAACCAAAAAGTAGCAAGGGGGGACCGATGCTCGACCTTAATGCCGACCAAATTGAACGCTTAATTGAGCTTGCCAGCCAAAAGTCTTTTTTTGACTACTTATCTCTATTCCTGCAAACCCTTGTCCCGCTAGGAGCCTTGCTATTCGGTTATTCCACGTTAAAAACTCATGCACGCAGAATTACTGCAGAGAAGTTAATCGAAAAGGATATTGACCGTCTCTACCAAAGCGTTGATCACTTCTTTGAATACGCCGACAAGATCAACTTGTTTTTTTCGTTACAACTGACAAAGATCAACAAGCGTCACCAAGGCAAACCAGTTGAAGAAAGCTTGGACGCTAAGCTGACAACCACCTCCGACCTAGTTTATGCAAACATCGCAAATGTGCGAAAAGCTTCTTTCATTTTGAGCTCTCTTGGCAAACCTGAGATAGCAAAAAAACTAGACAACTTCAGAGACGAGACAATACAGATCAGGAAATCTATATTTAACTCGTTGGACTCTTTGGGAGCATACCCAACCACATCTCAGATAGAGACTCTTATTGACTACATTAGCACTGAAAAAGAAAGAGCCTCTAAGCTTCGCGACGAATGCCTATTCGATCTATCTAAAATCAGTAATGAGTTAAAGAAGCCATTTCAGTAGATTCGAGCCGGACTATATTTTTGGACAGCGGGCCTCCCCACGGGTGCGTCTGTCCTCAGATCAAACTCCCCTCACACAACCCACCCGGCACCTTCATTACCCACTCCCTAACCGCCCGTACCGTCGGGTCATCCCGACGGCTCTCCGGATAAACCAGATGAAACGGTTTGCCCTCGATCTCCGGCCCGAACGGCTGCACCAGCCGCCCTTCCCTCAGTTCGTCCTCGATCAACTGTCGACTCATCAGGGCCACGCCCTGCGCGCCGATGGCGGCCGAGATGGCGTGGGTTTCGTCGGAGAAGACCAGCCCGGCGCTGACGTCCAGCCCCGGCACGTTGGCGAGCTTTTGCCACGACGCCCAATGAATCGGAGCGGACAAGGCAGCTTGCGCACGGAAGTGGATCAACGGGTGTTTGGGCAGCTCGGTTACATCCCGCAAGCCGAGGTGCGGGCTGCAAACAGGGACGAAGGTGTTGTCGAACAGCTTCTCCGCCACCAGCCCGGGCCAGCGGCCGTCGCCGTAGCGGATGGCGATATCCGCCGTGACGCCATCGAGCGCGACTGGCTCATGGGAGGTATGGAAGCGCAGATCGATATCCGGATGTGAATCGCGTAGCAGACAGACCCACGGCACCAGCCAGCGCACCGCGATGGCCGGTGTGGTGCTGAGGGTGATCGCCTGGCGGCAGGGCTTCGCGCTCAGGCGTTCGACCGTAGCGCTGATGCTGTCGAAGGCCGTTTCCAACGTCTGTTGCAGCTCCCGTCCCGGATCGGTCAGTTCCAGCTTCCGCGGTTTGCGCAGGAACAGCGCCACGCCGAGGGATTCCTCCAGCGAACGAATCTGGTGGCTGATCGCCGTGGCCGTGACGGACAGCTCCTCGGCGGCCTGCTTGGCCTCTCGTGGCGGGCCGCGGCTTCGAAGGCCCGCAGCGCAGAAAGCGAAGGTAACCGGCGATGCGCCATGGCTGAGTTTCTCTCATCTGTAGTTGGAAGAAATGGTCGTTTGTCGCTCGTACAGCCTAGCCCTAGGCTGGATTTACCGCGAACGACAGATGAGTTCAATCACAGAGGAGAATCGCCATGACGCACCTTCTGCACCTTGATGCCAGCGCCCGCCCAGGGCTTGCCGGCAAGGACGAGCACGGTTCCCACAGCCGTAACCTCACCCACCGCTTCGTCAGCCAGTGGGCGGCCCGCCGCGCGCAGGACGGCATCGTCTACCGCGATATAGGCCAGAACCCGCCTTCGTTTATCAGCCATGACTGGATCGCCTCCAGCTTTACGCCGGAAGAGCGCCGCGAGCCGTGGATGCGGGATACGCTGGCGGAAAGCGACCAGCTGGTCGATGAGCTGATCGCCGCCGATGTATTGGTCATCGGTACGCCGCTCTACAACTTCGGCATGCCCGCGGCACTGAAGGCCTGGATCGACCAGATCGTGCGCCCGGGCCGGACGGTCGAGGTCGACGAAAGCAAACTACCTGACCCGTACGTGCCGTTGCTGGCGGACCGGCCACGGCATGCGGTCATCCTCAGCGCCCGCGGCGGCATCGGCTTTGGTCCCGGCGGGGAGATGGCGCACATGAATCACCTGGAGCCGAACCTGGTGACGGCACTCAATTTCATCGGGATTACCCGCATCCATCAGATCGCGATTGAAGGTCAGGAAACCGGTGGCGAGGTATTGGCCGCCTCGGTGGCCGAGGCGCTGCGCGAGGTGGATGCCTTGGTCATGGAGCTGCAGTCGGCACTCGATGCGCCCCCACTCCATGCGCGGGAAAGGCAGGTGGAGCTCAATCAGGTGTAAGGCGGGCAACGCGTGGAAACGGCCTCGCTTTCCACGCTACGCTCCATGGGCATGGCACCCAGTCGAGACAGCGGAGCAGGCATGGCGAGCGACAAAGATTTCGTGCTGTACGTGGCGGAGCAGATCGGCCTGGGGAGCAGGCTGACGTACAGGAAGATGTTCGGCGAGTACGCCCTTTATCTGGACGATAAGGTCGTCGCGTTCGTCTGCGACAACAGCCTGTTCATCAAGCCTCCGGCGGCCGCCGAGACGCTCGCCCCGGACTTGCCGCAAGCGCCGCCCTACCCCGGCGCGAAGAACTATCCGGTGGCGGACGAGCTGCTGGACGATGCCGACGAACTCCGCCGCCTGGTGATCGAAACGGCTCGCCTTATGCCAGCACCTGCGCCACGCAAACCGAGGAAGAGAAGGCCAGACGCAGCCGCGACATAGCGGCAGGCAGGATCCCGTATCCCTGATCGCCATGCCGCTTCACCTGGCCAGTCGCACACCGCCCGGTACAATGCCGCCTTTTTCCGTACCGCCCCGGAGCGCCGCCATGTTCAGCCTCACCCACCTCGACACCCCGCCGCCGGAATCGCTTAAAAGCCAGGTGCTGCAGATGGTGGTGGATTACCTCGGCGACATCAGCCCGGTTTCGCTGCAGCCCAGCAATCCCCTGTATCAGCTGTATCAGTACGTGGTGGGTTTCGAGGTGCATCGCTATCTGGATAGCATGGACGGCGCGCAGGCCGGCAAGCCGGAGCTGATCATGGCGCTGGATGCTGAGGACCCGGCGGTCCTGCTCGGCTTCGCGCTGTATTTGCCATTTGTGGACGATCCCGAAGCCTGCGCGCTGGTCTATCTGGCGGTGGACGCCGGCCGTCGCCGCCAGGGCATTGGCCGGGCGATGGTCGAAGCGATGGTGACGCGCTATCCCCATGCCGAGGTGGCGTGCGTTGCAGGCAAGGTGCCGTATTTCAGCGCACTGGGCTTTCAGCCGCTGGTAGCGCGTGGCCCGCAGGTGGTGATGAATACCCGTAACGGGGCTTCGAACGGTGCGGTGGCGGTGCAGGATCTGGAGCCGATCTTCCAGTCCAAGGAAGTTCGGCAGATCTACAGCTACCTGGTGCAGCAGAACGGCCGTAAGGCGATGAGCGAGGCGGAGAAACAGCGCGACCGTCTGCTTGATCAACTGGCGCGCCAGGCGCAGGACCTGGTGCAGCAATCGAGCGTTCGGCGCTTGCATTGATCGGGCAAGGCGTCACCAGGCTCGGGCGATACCGAGCCCGCGCAGCTGCTCCATTCACGAGCCACACCTCAATCCATCGCGGATATACGCCTCGCCTTGTCGAACCGCGCGGTCTTTATCGCGGCTTACGCCAGGCGTCGCGCTAGCGCCCGGCCAGCCACTTGCCCAGCAGCCTGTCGAGCTGTTCCTGTTCGTCGCGACTGAGTGTGGCGAGGGCCGTTTTTTCGTTCTCGACGTGGGCGGTCATCAGGCCGTCGATCAGAGTGAAGCCGGCTTCGGTCAGGGCGACCAGGGTGCCACGACGGTCCTCGGGGTTCGGCTTGCGTTCGATCAGCCCGGCACGCTCGAGGCGGTCGAGCCGATTGGTCATGCCGCCTGACGAAATCATCGCAGCCTCATACAGCGCGGTCGGGCTCAGGGCATGCGGCGCCCCGGCGCGACGCAAGGTCGCCAGCACATCGAATTCGCCGTAGTGCAAACGGTGCTCATCGAAGAAGGGTTGCAGCACGTCTCGGTTGAGCACCTGCACCGCCTCGCCGAGCCGGCCGATCAGGCGCATGGGCAAGGTGTCCAGGTCCGGCCGTTGCTGTTGCCATTGTTCAACGGCGAGTTGAGCTCTATCGATCACCGGATACCTCGTCTATTTACCTTGATGTTAAAGATACTTATCGCAAAGACATTAACTGCCCACTTGGAGACTGCCATGCTTTCCGTTCGATCACCCGCGTCATCTTCACTATCGCGGGCCGGCGAGGCGTTACTGGCGGTCATGCTCGTCCTGCTGGTAGGCCTCAACCTGCGGCCTATCCTAGCGGCCATCGGGCCATTACTCGATGAAATCCAGGCCGCGACCGGTCTGGGCAGCGCCGGTGCAGGCGCACTTACCACCCTGCCCATCGCTGCCATGGGATTCTGCGCACTTGGCGGCGCCATGTTGCAAGCGAAGCTGGGCGAGCGCCGTGGCGTAGCGCTCGGGCTCACGCTGGTGGCGCTGGCCAGTGCCTTGCGCTGGGGCTCGCCGAACGGTGCGGGGCTGATCCTCACCGCCGCACTGGGTGGCGTGGGGATTGCCCTGGTGCAGGCGCTGATACCGGCGTACATCCACCGCTGCCATCCGCAGCGGACCAGCGCGCTGATGGGACTCTACACCACCGGCATCATGGGCGGCGCTGCTCTCGCCGCTGCCAGTGCCGCGCCGCTGGCAGAACGATTCGGTTGGGCGAATGGCTTGGCATTGTGGGCGATTCCGGCCGTACTGACCCTGTCGATCTGGTGGAACCTGGCGCGCCCGCCGGTCACGACAGGGCGAACCGCCTCCCGGCCGTTGCCGCTGAAATCGCCACATGCCTGGCGGCTGTTGCTGTTCTTCGGCATCGGTACGGCGGCCTATACCCTGGTGCTGGCCTGGCTGCCGCCCTATTACACGGGCCTGGGCTGGAGCGCTGCGGACAGCGGCCTGCTGCTCGGCGGCATCAGCCTGGCGGAAGTGGGCGCCGGATTGCTGCTCTCCGCGCTGATCGGACGAATCCGGCAGCGGCGGCCGCTGGTGCTGGGCGTGCTGGCCGTGGTGCTGGCCGGGCTGTTGTGCCTGGCATTGGCGCCGCTGGCGCTGGCAATCCCGACGGCAATTCTGCTGGGTGTAGGTATCGGCGCGCTGTTCCCGCTCTCGTTGATTCTGGCCATGGACCATGCACGGGATTCGGCCGACGCCGGCTCGCTGCTGGGATTCGTTCAGGGCGGCGGCTACCTGATTGCCAGCCTGGCACCGCTGGGAGCAGGCCTGTTGCGCGACCGGCTGGCGAGCCTGGCGGATGCCTGGCTGCTGATGGCCGTTGGCATCATGCTGTTGATGGGTCTGGCGTTGCAGCTCACCGCGCCGTCGCGAGAGGCGCAACCGGTATGACGCAGCCGTATCGAGATACCTGATCAACCGATTGGCGATGATCAGGCGCAGTTCAGATACGGCTCGATATTGGCGAGCGCTCGCGCTACGTAGTCCTCCTTCTCCCCTACCGGCGCGACGTAGTGCAGCGCCTCGGCTGCCGCATCGAGCCCAACCAGCCGTGCCAACGTCCAAGCCGCCAGATAGATGGACGCCAGACAGCCGCCGGCGGTTGCCAGGTTGCCGCGGGCGAAGAAGGGTTGCTCCAGCACTTCGATACCCGCTTCCTGCACCCAGGGCTTGGTGGTGAGGTCGGTGCAGCCGGGAACGCCGTTCAGCAAACCCGCTTTGGCAAGCAGCAGAGTGCCCGAACACTGGGCGCCGATCAGCTGGCGTGCGGGATTGAGCCGCGCTAGCAGCTGCATCACGGCGAGATCCTGAGCGACTTCACGGGTTCTGATGCCGCTGCCGACCAGCACGGCGTCGCAGAACTCGAGCTCGTCTAGACAAGCCTGTCGATACAGCCGCACGCCATTCATCGAGGTGACCATCTCGCTCGGCGAAGCCAGCGCCACACGCCAGCCCGGCCGCTTGATGCGGTTCAGGATGCCGAGCGCGATCAGCGAGTCCAGTTCGTTGAAGCCGTCAAAGGTAACAATGGCAATGTGCATGGCTGGGTCCAGCGCTGGTGAGTCGACCTATTCTCAAAGCGAGGCAGGCGCGCGCAAAGGCACAGTCGGAAGCGGCGATACCAGTACAGCGCGTAAGGCTGGCCACTGGGCGAGAAAGCGCTTGGTCACTCCACGGACCTGGACGAAGGGCCTGGCTTTCGCCGTTAAATCTTCACGCAGACAAATATCGCGTTCCCGGATGCCTGGTCCCAGAGCACGATCTTCTCGTAGTCATGCTCGAGCACATGCACTTCGAAGTACCGCTCCAGCAACTCGCTCAGCTCGGCAAAGCTCACTGCCACCATCCTGTGTTCGTCGTGCCAGACCTGGCTTTCATTGCTGATGGTCTTTTCGATTCGCAGCCTCAGCAATTGCTGCTCCCCTTCACCCGGGTAATGCCAACCGGAGCTGAAGGTGAACAGGCCGTCCGTATGCCTGGCCGTGTGCGAGACGAATGAGGCGTTGTCGATCCGACGCTTGTCCACGGCGTTGAAGCAGAACAGCCCGCCCGGGGCCAACGCGGCATGCACGCTGGCGATACAGGCCTGCAATCGCTGAAGCTCGGCGCTGTAATGAATGGAGTAAAGAAAGCAGGTGATCAGATCGGCCGGCTGCTCGACCGCAAAGCCACACATGTCCTGCAGGGAAAACTGCGCTCCCGGGCAGCGCGCGGCTGCTCTGTCCAGCATCGGCTGGTTGATGTCGAGCCCGCCGCTGGTATAGCCGGTATCGATGAAATGGCGGACGTGCGGGCCAGTGCCGCAGGCGAGGTCCAGATGCCTCGTCCCGCCATTGCCGAACAGCTGCTGCAACCGGTGGACACAGTGGCTTTGCGCCCGGTAGTCGATGTCCGCACACATGAGATCGTAATAACCCGACAAGTCGGTATAGAGAGCATCGCCGGGCATGATGACCTGATGTGTGAGGAAACGATGGGGGCGCGCATATTATCCCGGCCGGCTGGAAATCGCCCGGCAATTACCGCCGCGCTGGCGCATCCTGTTGCCCGTCCTCCAGATTACCCGGCGACCGTATGCTCGCCCCCTCTTTAGCGAGTCAGCTGAACGAAACGAAAGGCTGCCTCATGATCCATCGCGCTCAGGCCGAGGCGGGCCAGCGAGTCTGTCCAGGCACAGCTGCTCCATGCATTTGGCCCAATCGATCATGCGATCCGCTTCGAGCTGCACCAGCATGGCGTAGCGGCGTCCACCCCATACCGAAAGATGCAGCGCTTCCAGGGTTGCTGGCGAGGGACGCACCGGAAGGTCAGTCGCCGCATCGATGACCCGATGCCAGGCGGCCAACAGATCCTCGTAGGCCCGACGCTGATGCTTGGGCTCGGCCACCAGTGTTTCCAGCTCGAGCATATCCGGATGAAACCAGGGCAGCCGTGACTCGACCCCGGCAAGGGCGCGTACCAGTCGGCGGATGCGCTCGGGCCAGGCAAGCGCGGTTGGCGCTACCGCTTGCGCGTCGATGGCCTCCAGCAGCTGCTCGACGCAATAGCGCACGTAGCCCGAGTGCAGCGCGTGCTTGTTGGGGAAGTAGTCGTACAGGGTGCCGATGGCCACGCCGGCTTCGAGTGCGACCGCACGGGTCGTCAATCGAGACCAGCCGTCGCGCTGCCATATCCGAACATAGGTGTCGAAAATCGCCTGAACGGTGGCCTTGGCGCGCTGCTGAGTCGGCCGTTTGAGCGGCTTGGCGCTCGGCAATCGTGTGCTCATGAAATCCGAACCCGGCGGTGAAACGAAAGGGATAGAGTCGAAGCCGTCCATTTACGAACCCAAGGTGCCATCGATGAGCGTCATCCGCCAGTTGCAGAACAACAAGAAAGACATGCAGCAGACCCGCATTCAGACCCAACCGATGCCGGAGCTGAAGCCCGGCGAAGCCCTGCTGCGTATCAGCCGGCTGGCACTGACCACGAACAATGTCACCTATGCCGCATTCGGCGAGACACCTCACCTGCGCTATTGGGACTTCTACCCCACGGGCGATAGCGAGTGGTTCCACATGCCGGCGTGGGGCTTCGCCGAAGTCTTGGAGAGCACCGTCGATGGCCTGGCGAAGGGCGAACGCTTCTATGGCTTCTGGCCGATCGCCAGCCATGTCGTGATGCAGCCGGTACGCGTCTCCGAGCGCGGTTTCTACGACGGCGCCGAACATCGACTGGAACTCACCTCGGCCTACAACCAGTACCAACGCATCAGCAGCGACGCCGCCTATCGCGCAGAGAGCGAAAACTACCAGATGCTGTTGCGCCCGCTGTTCATCACCTCGTTCATGCTGGCCGATTTCCTCGACGACAACGCATTCTTCGGAGCGCGCCAGATCCTGATGTCGAGCGCCTCGAGCAAGACCGCGTACGGTACGGCGTTCTGCCTGCAGGACAACCCGGCCGTGCAGCTGATCGGGCTTACTTCCGCGGGCAACACGGACTTCGTAAAAGGGCTGGGTTGCTATCGCCAGGCAGTAGGCTACGACCAACTCGCTTCGCTGGACCCGAGCGTGCCCACGCTTTACGTCGACTTCTCCGGCAGCGCCGATCTACGCCGGCAGATCCACAGCCATTTCAAGGATGCCCTGGTGTACGACTGCTTCGCCGGGTCAGCCCAGAACCATGAATACAGAAAGACGGACGCAACGCTGGCCGGTCCGCAGCCACAGCCCTACTTCGCGCCTTATCAGATCAAGAAACGCAACGCCGACTGGGGCCCCGCCGAGGTGACCCGCCGCTTCAACGAGGCGCAGCTGGCCTTCATCGCTCGGGTGAGCGATGCGCAGCAGCCCTGGATGCAGGTGCACGAACACGCTGATCTGGAGTCCGCACAGGCGCTGGCCGAATCTTTGATCAAAGGCGACATCAATCCTCTAGAGGGCCACGCCGTGGTGCTCGACTGACCAGGTAATCGGTGCCGAGCAGATAACCTCAGCCAGTGCGGCCGGTCGATGCGGCTGGCGTATATCGAGCCAGTCGCTAGCCTGACTATCGGGCTTTCTTTGCGGGGAACGATCATGACTGGCGACGAGATCGCTGATTGCTACCGGGGCTACATCGCCTGTTTGAACAACAGGCGATGGGCAGAGCTGGAGCGCTTCGTTCATAAAGAAGTTCACTACAACGGCCAGTTCGTTGGGCTGGACGGCTATCGCCAGATGCTCGACGGCGACGTTCGGGCGATCCCCGATCTGCAGTTCAATATCGGGCTGCTCATCGTCGAGCCGCCCCATGTGGCGGCACAGCTGCGGTTCGATTGCACGCCCACAGGCGAACTGTTTGGCCTTGCTGTGAATGGCAAGAGAGTCGTCTTTACCGAAAACGTCTTCTACGAGTTCCTCGAGGGAAAGATCCGCAACGTGTGGTCGGTGATCGACAAGAAGGCAGTTGCCGATCAGCTCTGAGGGCGATGGCGGCTCACATCACATGTGGGGCGAAGACAAACGCGTGGTAATCGCACCCTTTCATGTTCTCGCTTCGGCACACACCCCGTCGGCTCAACGGCTTTCGCTGGCGCGACACGGAAGTCGCTCAAGCGCCCGCACTCTTCGCCGATATCGGAAGCACAACTAGATCGATTGGATGCCCTGCATGTTTAACAACCGCTTGAAAAAGGATTTGGAAGCCAAGGATGCCGAGCTGGCAATCCTGCGCCAGCTCATGGGCAAGATGAACGGTGACATGCTGTCGGTCACGCTGGATACCGACTTCAAGATCTGCGCGTTCAATGATCGATTCGCCAGTACCTTGGGCTACTCACACGGGCATCTCCAGGGCCGGCCCCTGGCCGAGATCGTTCCGCCCTACGTGAAGAACCTGCCCTGCTTTCACAACTTTCGCGCCGCGGTGGCCAAGCTCGAGCCGGTCAGCGACGACTATCGGTACCTGCGCGCCGACGGCAGCCTCGCCTGGTTGAAGATCCATTGGTATCCGATCGCAACGGCCGACGGAAAGCTTTCGCATATTCAGGGTTTCGGCAGCGATATCAGCGAGGCCGTGTATCAGGCGAAGGAGAACGAGGCATTCATCACCGCCCTGCTCCGCTCGACCGCGGTGATCCAGTTCAATCTGGACGGAATGGTGGTCACGGCCAATGAGCAGTTTCTCCAGACCATGGGCTATTCGCTCGGGGAGCTGAAGGGCAAACATCACAGCCTGTTCTGCACGCCGGAAGATGCCGCTTCGGCGGATTACAAGGCGTTCTGGCAGAAGCTCAACCGCGGCGAGTACGTCGCCGACCGCTTCAAGCGTGTCGACCGCCATGGCCGCGAGGTTTGGCTGGAAGCGACCTACAACCCGGTGCACGACACCGAAGGCAACCTCTACAAGGTGGTCAAGTTCGCCAACGTGGTGACCGATCAGGTCATGCGTGAGGCTGAAGTGCGGCAAGCCGCGGGCGTTGCCTACGACATTTCGCTGCAGACCGACGTCAGTGCCGAGCGCGGCGCCAGCGTGGTGAAGGACACCCTGGTGACGATGCAGAAGATCACCGACCAGGTGCAGTCCGCCACCGATGGCATCGAGGCGCTCGGCAAGCAGTCGCTGCTGATCAGCTCCATCGTCCAGACCATTGGCGGCATCGCCGCACAGACCAACCTGCTGGCGTTGAACGCGGCCATCGAGGCCGCCAGGGCTGGCGACCAGGGTCGCGGTTTCGCGGTGGTGGCCGACGAGGTTCGGCAACTGGCCGCGCGCACGAGCACCGCTACCGACGAGATCGTCAATGTGGTGCAACAGAACCAGGCGCTGGCCGACGAAGCCGTGCGCAACATGTTCGCCAGCCGCGAACAGGCGGTGCAGGGCCTGGGGCTGGCCAACCAGGCCGGTGCGGTGATCGTCGAGATTCAGGACGCCGCCAAGCAGGTGGTCAGTGCGGTCGAACGGTTCGCCAAGGAACTCTGACGACGTAACGACAGAACACGCCCCTGCCCCTAAAGCTGTTACGGCTGTTCGACATGCGCGGCAAAGCCGACCTGCCCTGGCGCCACCTCGGCCCTGAGCGTTAGCGCCGGAATGTCGTAGTCGCCGCCGTTCTGTTTGCGATAGGCAATGGGCTCAGTGCACCAGAGGTGGTCCAGGCGCTTGCCCAGTTCGTCGCGGAGTGTGTCGAATCGGGCCCGGTCGATGCGGCTGGTGCGGTGCACCAGAAACGGTGGCAGCACATCGAAGCCCGGGTAATGCAGGATGCCGTGATGGATGGGGAACAGCAGGTCCTCGATGGGCCCGTTGATCCCCCGCGGGCTGTAGTGTGATTCCCAGCCGCCGGTAGTCACGATCAGCATCGCCCGTTTGCCGACCATCGAGCCCTCGCCGTAGCGATCGCCCCAGCGCGCATCCGAGTGCTCTCCGACGCCATAAGCGAAACCGTAGGCATATACCCGGTCGACCCAGCCCTTGAGGATCGCCGGCATCGAGAACCACCAGAGCGGGAATTGCAGGATCAGCGCATCCGCCCAGCGCAGCTTGTCCTGCTCAGCCGCAATGTCAGAACTCTGCCGGCCACTGGCGAACGCGCGTCGGGAATCCTCGGAAGCATCGAAACGCGCTTCGGGGTCGCGATCCAGACTGTCGCCGGCATCGATCACGGCCTTCCAGCTCATGGCATACAAGTCGGAAACCTGGACCTGATGGCCAGCCGCCAGCAGACGGTGGACGGCAAATTCCTTCAGCGCGCCATTCAACGAGCGCGGTTCGGGATGGGCATAAACAAGCAGAACATTCATGGGAAACCTCCGTAGCGGGACGGCTGCAGAATGTCGCTTGCCCAGGTATGTTTGAAATGAATAAGCCATATCTCAGGTATTGCCATGAATAATCTCAGACGTCTCGATCTGAATCTGCTGGTGACCCTGGACGTGTTGCTGGCTGAGCACAATGTCACCCGCGCCGCAGAGCGCCTGAATTTTTCCCAGCCCTCGGTGAGCGTGCACCTGGCCAAGCTGCGGGACATTTTCGATGATCCTCTGCTGATACCTGGGCCGCGAGGCATGCGCCCGACTGCACGGGCTGAAGCGTTGCGCGAGCCCCTGCGCCTGGCGCTGGAGGCGCTGGAGCAAGCCGTCGCCCCAGCCAGCCCGTTCGACCCTGGCGCCGCGCAGAACGTCTGGCGCATCGCAGCCAGCGACTATGGCGAGTCCGCCATTGTGCTACCCGCTCTGGCCGGCCTGCGGTCCGCCGCACCGGGCACCCGCATCGCCGTGGTAGAGATGCAGCCTTCGCGCATCGCCCGCCAGGCTGAACAGGGTGATATCGACCTCGCCTTGCACACCGTCGACGGATCGCCATCTAACCTGCGCCGCCGTGTTCTGTTCACCGAGCGCTACGTGCTGGCCGGCCGTGCCGGGCATCCCCGCCTGCGGCGACGGCCGACGCTAGAGCAGTTCTGCGCGCTGGATCAGGTGATCGTCTCACCGGATGGCGGCGGCTTTCACGGTGCCACCGACGATGCCCTGGCCACGCATGGCCTGCAACGGCGCGTGGTGCTGTCGGTGCCGCATTTCCTGTTCCTGCGCTCGGTGCTGGAAAGCACCGACCTGGTGGCGATGCTGCCCGAACGGCTGGTTCAGGGTGTTGCACTGCAGGTCGTCGAAGCGCCGCTGGAGATTCCAGGCTACGAAATGGTCATGCTCTGGCATGAACGCGCCCATCGCGACCCGGCCCATCAATGGCTGCGCGAGCAGATCGTCAACGCGATCTAGCCCCGCCAGCGCGACGTGCTTCTGGGCTTCAGCTGATCCAGCGCGCCGGAGTTCTGCCTTGCCCAGTCGTAGATCAGTTCGATGGGTTCAACCATCAGCTGGCCCAGCGGCGAGAGCGCATAGCTCACCGCCGGCGGCACCGAATCGAGCGTGTAGCGCTCGATCAGGCCGCTTTGCTCCAGTTCGCGAAGCGTCTGGATCAGCATTTTCTTGGAGATGCCAGGCAGGCTGCGATGCAATGCGCCACTGCGTGAGGTGCCTCCATGCCGGGCATGCAGCGTGTGCAGAATCATGCTGGTCCACTTGGTGGAGAAGAGCTCGAGCACGCGTCTTGGTGCGCAGTCTTCGCGCCATTGTTCTTCGTCAGAGCCCGGTTGCATGGGGGATGGTCACCATTTGGTGCCGACTTGGATCGGCATTTTCGAGTGGGTAAGGTGCAGGCCTGTTTCGCTTTGTGGGGGTCTGCACATGACAAATCAAGCACTGGTGGTCGGAGCGAGCGGCATTGTCGGCAGCGCGCTGTCGCGCCTGCTGGCCGATGAAGGCTGGAACGTGGCGGGACTGGCTCGCCGACCGAATACCGACGCGGGTGTCACGCCGATCAGCGCCGACCTGCTGGACCCCAAGGCGCTTGACTCGGCGCTGGCCGGCGTTTCACCCACTCACGTCTTCCTCACCACCTGGGCGCGCCAGGCCAGCGAGGCGGAGAATATCCGCGTCAACGCGCAGATGGTACGCAACCTGCTCGAAGCCGTCCGGCCGGCTGGTACGCTGCGCCATGTCGCCCTGGTCACCGGCCTCAAGCACTACCTCGGCCCGTTCGAAGCCTACGGCAAGGGCGCGCTGCCGCAGACGCCGTTCCGCGAGGAACAGGGGCGGCTGGATGTCGAGAACTTCTATTACGCCCAGGAAGATGAGGTGTTCGCCGCGGCGGAGCGCGATGGCTTCAGCTGGAGCGTGCATCGCCCGCACACCATCACCGGCGTCGCGGTCGGCAACGCCATGAACATGGCCACCACGCTGGCCGTGTACGCCTCCATCTGCCGCCATACGGGGCGGCCTTTCCGCTTTCCGGGCTCGGACGTGCAGTGGCACAGCCTGACCGACATGACCGACGCCGCTCAGCTCGCCAGGCACCTGCGCTGGGCCGCCAGCACGCCGGCAGCCGCCAACCAGGCCTTCAACGTCGTCAATGGCGATGTGTTTCGCTGGAAATGGATGTGGTCGCGCATTGCCGAGTGGTTCGGCATCGACGCCGCGCCGTTCGATGGTCCGGCCCCGTTGGAGCAGCAGATGGCGGGCGACGCGGCAATCTGGAGCGACATGGCGAAGCAGTTCGGTCTCGCCGAGGCGGACATCGGCAAGCTCATCTCGCCGTGGCACACCGATGCCGATCTGGGCCGCCCGATCGAGGTGGTGACGGATATGTCGAAGAGTCGCAAGCTCGGCTTTCTGGATTACCAGGCCAGCGACGAGGCGTTCTTCGATGTCTTCGCCAGGCTGCAGGCGAGCAAGCTCATTCCCTGACCCGGTCGCGCAGCTAAAAACCCTTTGCCGACCAAACCGTCCCGTATACTCGCGCGTTTTCCGCGCGAGTCCCCTTCCGTGAGCAACAAACGCTATGCCTGCATCGGCCTGAGCAACCCCAAATCGCCGTCCAACGTGGGGGCGATCATGCGTGCCGCAGGCTGCTATGGCGCCGCTTCGGTGTTCTACACCGGCACCCGCTACGACCGAGCCAAGGACTTCGTCACCGACACTAAGAAGGTCCACCAGGACATTCCGCTGATCAACATCGACGACCTGCGCAAGATTCTCCCGCTCGGCTGCGTGCCGGTTGCGGTGGAGCTGGTCGAAGGCGCCCGCTCGCTCCCCGAGTACACGCACCCGGACCGCGCGCTGTACATCTTCGGTGCCGAGGACGGCTCGCTGAGCAAGGAAATCCGCGACTGGTGCGAGGACGTGGTGTACATCCCCACCAACGGCTGCATGAACCTCGCCGCGACGGTGAACGTGGTGCTCTACGACCGCCTGGCCAAGGGCAACAACACCCGCTCCGGGCCGCAGTTCTGATCGAACGATGGATGCGCTACACGCCGCACGTGGACAACGCTTCGCTTGTTCGCTGAAGATGGCGGCGATCGACTCCAAGCGTCGCCGGCCACGTTTGAATCCGGCGATTTCCGCATCTCGACTTCAAGAGCACAGCATGAAAGCACTTCCGATTCTGGGCGCTGCCCTCGCACTCTTGGTCCCCTCGGCCTATGCCGAGGAACTGCAGGTCACCCTCGACGGCCTGCAACACGACAAGGGCCAGGTGGCCGTAGCGGTATATTCCAGCGCGAAAACCTTCCGCAAGGACGACCAGGCGTTCGCCGCGCAGAAGGCCAAGGCCGAGCAGGGAGCCGTGACCCTGGTGTTCAAGGACCTGCCGCCCGGACACTACGCGGTGCTGGCCTACCATGACGAGAACGGCAACGGCGAGCTGGACCGCCGCTTCGGCATGATCCCAACGGAAGGCTACGGGCTGTCGAACAATCCCAAGGTGATGGGCCCGCCGTCCTTCGAGGACAGCGCATTCGAGGTGCCCGCCGGCGAACCGACCCGGGTCACGCTGGAGATGCGTTACTAACGAAACAACCCGGGAAACCGCGTGGAAAAGGCTTCGCCGTTTTCCACCCTAGCGACGCCGCATCCATGTCCGCGGCTGAACTCAGCGGCAGTTGCCGGCACAGCCCCCACGGGCACATGCCGGCGCTTCCGGATTCTTCAATACGCGGCTGTTGACCACCCCGGCAGCCGTCATCAGTTTGGTCACCGGCGCGTCGTCCGGAATGTTCGAATCTTCGGCCAGCGCGTCGGCTGCGCGCAGTTCGCCCCAGGTTTTCGGCCGTAGCGCCATGGCATGGCGAACTTCATAAACCTGACCATTGGCTTCGCAGCGGTAGTCGTAGGTTGGCATGGTATTCCTCTCGCGATAATTCGGTGCCGGCAGCCCGTGCGGACAGCAGCGGGCTGTCTGCTGCACACGGCCGCACTCGTAAGAGCACTGTGCTTTTCAGCAGCGTCGTGAGCGGCTACGGAAACCGCCGGCACGTACTGGCTATGCCGATTTCATCATCACCAGCGCGAAACCCACCACGATGCCAGCCAGGGCAATCAGCCAGCCGATGCGATGGGCGCGGTTCTTCTGGGCTTGGCGGACGGGGTCTACGGGCTTTTTCTTTCTCACGATTCACCTGGCTCTGGAAAACACGCTGCTGCCGCTTGGCGCTCACGCCTCTCGGCGCAGCGCGCCTTTTTAGGCCGGGCGGGTCGAATTGTCCAGTGGATGAACATTCACGCGAGGTCACGCCTGGCCGGCGTCTAGCCGAGCGGGCTCTGATCGGCTTCCGGTTGGTCGTTCGAATCGGTGCCTGAATCGTTTTCGCCCGAGTCCGGCACATCGCCGTACTCGTCATAATCCGGCGGGGTCAGGCCATCCTTGAGTGGGTCGTCTGGATCGATCATGGCAGCTGTCCTCTGGCAACAATGAGCTTTGACATTGCCTTGGAACCCGAGGGCAGAGCGTGCGTTTCGTCAGCGCCGTACATCTCGATGTGCGGTCCGTGCGGTCCGTGCGCACCGAGTCGCGCAACACCGCGGACCTACGGCCGACGCACTCCCGTCAGGGTTTCGATGATGCGGCACTCGCGGACCGACGATTCGCTGCAGCCCGCCAAGCGCTGCAGCTCCGCTTCGAGCCGCTGCAGATCGGCGATGCGCTGGCGCACTTCGACCAGATGCGTCTGCACCAGGCGATCGACATCGGTGCAGGCATGCTCGGGCTGGTCGGCCAGCTCGACCATGGTGCGGATCTCGTCGAGGGAAAACCCCAGCTCCCGCCCACGCTTGATGAAACGCAGCCGCGCGGCGTCCTGCTCGCTGAAAGTGCGATAGCCGGATTCGGTGCGCGCCGGCGCCGCAAGCAGCCCGATGCGCTCGTAATAGCGGATGGTCTCCACGTTCACTGCCGTGGCCTTGCTGAGTTTGCCGATGGTAAGTGGCATCGCTTGACCCTGTAGTGGCTACAGGGTTTAGCGTAGCGCCATCGACAACTGGAGGCGATGTCATGGCGGGAAATTGTTGCAGCGGCGGCTGCGCCACCACGGCGGCACGCGGACGCTATCGGCGCATTCTCTGGATTGCGCTGCTGATCAACCTGGCGATGTTCGGCGTCGAGATCGGCGCAGGCGTGCGCTCGGGGTCGGTATCGCTGCTGGCGGACTCGCTGGATTTCTTCGGCGATGCGGCCAACTACGGCGTCAGCCTGTTCGTGCTGGGCCTGGGCGTGGTGATGCGGGCGCGGGCGTCGCTGGCCAAGGCGCTGACGATGGGCCTGTTCGGCGTGTTCATCCTGGTGGTCGCGGTCGGCAATTTCGTCGATGGCAGCGTGCCGCATGCCTCGACCATGGGCGTCGTCGGCGTGATCGCGCTGCTGGCCAATATCGCGGTGGCCGCCATGCTCTACGCCTACCGCGAAGGCGACAGCAACATGCGTAGCGTCTGGCTATGCAGCCGCAACGATGCGCTCGGCAACCTGGCGGTGATGTTGGCCGCGCTGGGGGTGTTCGGCACCCGCGCCGGATGGCCCGATCTGATCGTGGCGACGATCATGGCGTTGCTCTCCATCAGCGCGGCGGTACAGATCACCCGCCATGCCCTGGAGGAGTTGCGATCCGAACGGATGGCGGTCAGCGATGTGGAGCGACGCGCCTGATCCCGCGCGGCACGCGCGACTAAGCCTCGCCACGAGGGCGAGCGCGCTCGGCAAGAAACGCCACCGGTGCCGTGCCATCGGCATTCAACTGGAAGATCTCACGCGGCCTGCCCTGCTCGTCGAGCACCAGCAGGCCGATACCCGAGCCGTTCCATAGCCGTTCGCCGGCGTTGCTGCGGTCCGGTACGCGCGGCACGACTTCCAGCCGGCGGCGCTTGGTCAGCCAGTTCAATGGCGACCAGGGCGCGTAGAGCCAGCGGTTGAGGCGATCGAACCAGTCCAGCAGGCGCCGCGGAAACTCGTTCTTCACGCCGCTGCTGGTGATCTGCCAGACGCACGGCCCGCTATCGCGGGAACGGATGTGCACTTCGTAGACGAAGGAGTAGTGCACGTCGCCGGACAGCACCACGTAGTTACCCGGCGTTCGTGTGTGGCGAAAGATATTCATCATCACGTGGGCGGCGCCGCGATGGGCCATCCAGTTCTCCGCATCGACCAGCAACGGCTGGCCGGCCCAGCTGAACACGCGCTGCACTGCCTCGATCAGCTTGACGCCGAACATCGGTGCCGGCGAGACGATCAGCACCGACGGCTTGTCGAGAATGTTCTGCTGGAATTCGCTCAGCGCCTCCCAGTCCATCAGGCCGGACGGTCGACTGAGGTTGCGCTCGCTGCGCCAGCGCCGGGTGCGCGTGTCCAGCACCACCAGCGGCGGATCGGTGGGCAGCTCGTAGCCCCAACCGTCGAGCCTGAACAGCGTATCGATCAGCTGATCCTGCGCCGTGCAATCCAGCCAGCCATCGCTCGCCGTCGCCAGCAGCTCACGCACCGGCAGCAGCAACTCGGCGAAACGCGTCGGATCGTTGCCCCAGGCCTGACACAGCAGATAGGCGAGCAGCGCGTTGCCGATGATGCGCCGCGACAGCGGATGGCCGTAGGCGGTCTCTTCCCAGCGCGCGGAGAGATTCCAGTCATCGGTGATGTCGTGGTCATCGAAGATCATCAGCGACGGCATATGAGCCAGGGCACGGGCCACCTTCGGCAGTCCCGCGATAAAACCTTGCAGGCAGGCCTCTTCACTCCGGTAACGCTCGGCCTCGGCTGGCTCCAGCGCGGGCATCTGCGGGGCGATCAGCGACCAGGGCGTCGGCGACCAGACGAGCAGGTACATCGCCATGACCTCGCCCAGGCTGATCAGATGGTTCTGCCCGTTGGCGGTGGTGAACACCGGCTTTTCCACGCCACCAAAGAAGCGCTCGCGCAACGCCTCGTTGGACTTGAATGCGGGCAACAGCTGCTCGCGACGGTAATAGCTGGCCGGATGGGTCATCAGCTCATCGCTATTGTTCACCACCGCACCTTCGAGCTGTTCGCCATAAAGCCCCAGCCGGCGCACCAATGCGTGGATCGCCACCAGCATCGGCCCCGCGACATCATCGGCATAGACCTGGTCGCCCGTCATCAACAGCACGGCCGGGCGCTCGGCCGGACTGTCCAGCGCGTCACTCAGCAGTTCGTCGACACACAGCAGACCATCTGTCGCGGAGTGGTGCGGCTTGCGGCAGGAACCATGCAGCACGCGATCGAGCCGCGACTTGATGACGAAGCTCGGCCGCGTCGCGCCGTCGTAAAGCAGATGGGGTGCCCAGTCGGCGATGCCCTGCGCCCCTGCGCCATCGTGGATGCGCAGGTCGTACTCGATCAGGCAATCGGTGGGCAGCGGTGCGTCCGGCACCAGATGAATCAGGTGTACCACCGCGTGTCTGCCGATGGGCAGGCGCTGGCAGCTCAGCTCATCGAGCGACACAGATTTTTGCAGTCCGCCCGCCGGGCTTTCGAGAATCAG
>NZ_JXXD01000097.1 GCF_000935215.1 Stutzerimonas stutzeri | reverse complement strand
TTTTAAAAACAAGCCATAAAACAAGAAAAAAAGATTTAAAAGGGCAGGTGGTTGTGGACAAGGCGGGATCGAGCCCCGGCCTGGGGCCTGATACCACGACCCTCACCTCCTGCGAACCAACTTTGCCAGCTAGCAGCGACAGGGCATCCCTACCAGGGGAAGAGCGGACCTTGGCTGCTCAGCACCTCAGATCAGACAACTATGGAGCACGCAAATTTGCGAGCAACGAATGCTGCTTTGCATGCGGGTTCCCAGTGAAATCACAATTCCAGCCCCAAGCAGAGTAGGGCGGTCAGAACAGCGCCAACTGACCGCACATCGGAGCGATATCAATCCACGTTTCGCCGTCAACCTTGAAGCCGAACGCCATCAGTGCGGCAGCGCAAGCTTCACCGGACACAAACCCAGCCGCTTCGGAGGACTCTGCGGTTGCCAGCAGCACCTGACCGCAGACATTTGAGGTGAAAACACCGACATACATCATGTGTCCGCCATACGCCTGCCAGCTCGCAACGTATGGTCGCTGGCCGCTAACACGCTCAATCGTCATCTCGATGCTTCCTGGTTCGGCAGTCGGATCAGATCCACACGATTAGGATCTTCCCCGCCATTCGGGAAAAACAGGTTGAACTGAACGATGGCGGTGGTCCCTTCCGAGCGCAGCTGGACAGTGGTCTGCCACTGGTCCGTTTGTTCACCGGACCAGGGCGCAACCTCGACCACCTCTTTTCCATGGAAGCATCCCCGCAGTACCAAGGAGGCGGCACTGGTACGCCGCCCGAGCAAATGGAATCGATCAAGGGCCACTGGCACTACCACTCGTAGGTCTTCAGGACATCAACGGCATCCCAGTCCCGATCCAGGCGCACCCAGCCATCGAGCCCCTGACGCTTGAGCCACTGGCGAATATCAGCGGCACACTGCGGCAGCTCTGCTTCCAGCCCCTCTTGCTCCAAGAAGCGAATGAACATGCCAGCGCCGTAATTGGCGACGATGGCCCAGCTACAGGCGTCCGGCTTATCGCTCAGCTCTTGAGCAGTAGCTTGGTCCAGGTGCGCAGTCGAGATAACGGGCATCGCCATCATGTCGAACCGGCCTTCAGTGATACGGACGCGGTGAGAGTGATCTTCGAGAGTGGCGGGCGTGTCACCAGTGACCAGGCCCTTGCCTGTGATATCGCAAACGATCTGCTCAAGATTGGCGTACAACTCGCCTCGTTGCATGGCGATCCCAGTGGCCTCCTCATCACCACCATTCGGGTTGACGGTGCCGCTGAAGATCAATGAAAAGTTGAGGGGTTGCATACGGGTGTCCTCGCTGTTTGGATTGCTTCCAGGCTATCGCTGACCCGAAGAAACCCAAGCTGAGCCGGCGCGCCTTTGCTTAGCTACCGGCAGCGAGGGCCGTACATGCCTACAAAACCCAGAAGAAAATTCCTCCCTGAAAGCGGTTCTATGCAGGTTGCTCGTTCGGGTTCTTGACCAAGTGCTCAAACAGCACACGCGCGGAAAAAACTTCCAGTTCGGCGGGCGTAATGGGGGAGGGGTGAGGTGCTGCACCTGGCTTCAGAATTCGGGTGCCCTGAGCGGTATGCCAATCGAAGACCATGAAGTGCAGCGATAGGCCACCTTGAAGCCTTGGCAAAGCCTTGAGCGTTTGGGTATGGCTGGCATACAGAGCCAAAGCCAGCGCCAGATCACGGGAGGAAGCCCGATCCCGTTTTTCTGGGCGCAGCGCATCGTAATGAGACAAGGCGCCCGCTAGCACATCAACTGGGCTGAGCCCGGCAGCATGCTTCAGCATTTCGCCCGAGCACATAGCGCGATACCCCTCAGGTGTCAGCTGAGCAACCAGACGCGAGCCCTGCGGAATGCTGTAGGAATAGAGCCAGAAGCCTCCCGAGGACGTAACATCTTCCTGACCGGCGTCCAGCACCCACCCAGCGCTCTCAATTTGGGCCGCAAATTTGCGACCGCGTGCTTTTCCAGCCTCGTCCATTGGTGACTCCGCTGTGATTATTTGCGGGGCCAATCCCCGCGAGAACAGGCTTGCATGGAACCGGCGAAACCCAAGGCGAGCAATCACTGGAATTCCCAGGGGAAAAACTCGTTTCAGGATTCAGGCTGCCGCACTAGAATACTGTCTGTATGTACAGTATTGGTTTCGCATCATGATCCCGCTCACTGCCAAGCTCTCGCCAAGCGCCTCAAGTCAACCGCTCCCCCTGGCTGGGCCTGTGAGCTGCGGGTTTCCATCGCCTGCGGCCGACTACGCGGTACCGGATCTATCGCTCGATGAGCTGGTGGGTATCAGGCCGACCAGCTCGATTTTCCTCTTCCGCGCGTCAGGGGACTCAATGCTCGGAACCGGCATCCGCGACGGCGACATCCTGGTGGTGGATAAGGCGAAGGAGGCCAAGGTCGGCGATGTGGTGCTGGCCATCATCGGATGCGAGTTCACCGTCAAGGAGCTGGCCAAGGATGAACAAGGCAATTTCTCCCTCGTGGCCACGAACCCGGCGTATCCGCCGATTGTGCTGGGCGAGGCAGAAACCTTGGAGGTGTGGGGGGTGTGCATCTGGGTGTTGCGCCAGATGGGCGCCGCCAGATGAGTTGCGGGGGGTTGGGTTTATGCTGGATTATGCAAAAATGAATAATTATTCAGAATCGCATAAAGGTGCATATTCATGACCACCAAGGATCGTCTGCACTTCCCCCGGCACGCGCTGGCCGAGTCCATTTTGCTGGGCTTCGAGAACAACATCCAGACTGCCACGACCATTTTCGCTCCGCGTCGAAAAGGCAAGACCACGTTCGTGCGCAACGATCTCATTCCGATGGCCAGAGACAAGGGGTTTCTTGTTGCGACCGCTGACCTATGGCTGGACAAGGATCACCCGGTGCGAGTTATCGCGCGGGCATTGCAGGAGGCCATTCATGGCACCGGCTTTGTCCGGCGCACCTTGCTACGGTTTACGAGGCCCGGTCAGGTGATCAGTGGCGTGAACGCCGGTGCCGGGGCGGACGGAGTATCCATTGGCCTCGATCTGGCGGACGACGCGGGGCTTGTCCTGCCCGAGCTGTTCGAACGATTCAGCCAGCTCGGCAAAGGCAAGGCGCTGCTGATCATCGACGAGGTTCAGCACCTCGCCACGCGCAAGGAATTCGAGACGTTCACCGCCACGCTGCGCACGCTACTGCAGGGCGCGCAAGGTAAGGTCTATGCCGTGTTTACCGGCTCTTCTCAGCATGGTCTGGCGCGCATGTTCCGGCGCAGCAAAGCCCCTTTCTACCAGTACGGTTCGGAGGTCAGTTTCCCGGAGCTGGGTATGGAATTCGCGCAGCACCTTGCCGCCTTGTATTTCGAGGCCACCGGCCGAACCTGGGAAGCTGCCGAGGCGTTCTCGTTGTACGTGCGGCGCGGAATGATGCCCAAGCATTTGCGCGAGATTTACAACCTGAGCCTGACGCAGAACCTGCCCGTAGTTGAGGCGGATAAAATCGTCTGGGCTTCCATGCTCGACGAAGGCCAGTTCGCCACCCTGATCGAGAGCTTGGCTCCGCTGGATCAGGCATTGCTTGTGGGCATTCTCACTGGGGAATCCTTGTTCTCGGCTGAATACCGCAAGAGGCTCGGTGATGAACTCCCCAGCGGAATAGCGCCTACGACGACTCAGGTGCAGTCAGCGCTCAAACGCCTGCAGCGAGCCGAACTGATCGGTAACCTCGACCACGGCAGTTGGAGCATTGAGGACGGCGCCTTGCAAAGCTACCTGCGGCGGGTTTTGCTGGACGATGATCAGGACTGACCCCGCTGGCTGGCTGCCATGACTATCGCCTTGATCGACGCGAACGCCTTCTACTGCTCGGCGCAGATCCTGTTCGAGCCGTGGCTGCGTGACTCTGCGGTGGTGGTCGCCAGCAACGGGGATGGATGTGTGGTCAGTCGTAATGACCCGGCCAAGGCGCTCGGCATAAAAATGGGCCAGCCGGTATTCGAGCTGCGCGACCTCGAAGCCCGAAATCAGGTGAAGATTTTCTCCTCGAACTACTCGCTCTACCAATCGCTCAGCAATCGCATGATGGCCATCCTGGAGGAGCATTCGCCTCGAATCTCCCCGTACTCAATCGACGAATGTTTTTCGTGGCTCGATGGTATTGCCGACCCGGAGGCCTGGGGCCGGCAGGCGCAGGCACAAGTGATGCGGCGCATTGGCTTGCCGGTGGGTGTTGGCATCGGCCCCACCAAGACGCTCGCCAAGCTGGCCAACTGGGCGGCGAAGAGATGGAAGGCCAAGACGGGATGCGTGGTGCTGCTGACCGACCCTTCGCGACAGGAAAAGCTACTCCGCTATGCGCCGGTTGGAGAGGTTTGGGGGATTGGCCGGAGGTTGAGCGCGAGACTTGAATCGGAGCTGAGCATCAAGACCGCCTGGCAGCTGGCCAACGCCGATCCGAAGCTACTGCGCCGCTACTTCAGCGTCAACGTCGAGCGTACCGCGCGCGAGCTGTGCGGTATCCCATGTTTTCCCTTTGGCGACACAGGGCCGGAGCGCAAGCAGCAGATCATCAGCTCACGGACATTCGGGGAGAAGATTTACCGCTTGGAATCCCTGCGTAGCGCCGTGGCGCATTACACCTCGGTTGCTGCTGCCAAGCTGCGCGCCCAGGGGAGTTTGGCAAACTGCATTCAGGTCTTCGCTCAAAGCAGTGCCTTTGCCCCCGGCGAGCGCTTCAGCGGAACGCGGATCATGGCGCTGCCGTACCCGACCGATGACACACGCGATCTGGTTGCAGCAGCGCAGCAAGGGCTCGGCGCGATGTTTCGTGAAGGTGTGGCTTATGCCAAGGCCGGTGTGATCCTAAGTCAGTTCGTCGAGCGGGGTGCCATCACCGGCGACCTCTTCGCACCGGCGCCGCGCAGCGGAAGCAAGGCTGTCATGCAGGTGATGGATGCGATCAATGCCAGACAGGGCAGGGGAGCTATTCGCCTCGGCAGCGATCATGAGGGCGGCGGATGGGTGATGCGGCAGAGGCTTCTGAGCCCGTCCTACACCACCTCCTGGCAGGAATTACCCCAAGCGCGCTGCTGAGGGCGCCTAGCCCTGCTCACCGTTCTTTGCTGGCTTCTTCTCAGCGCGAAGCTCCTTCAGCTCTTCCTTCAGCTCGCTCAAGCTGCCCCTGGCGGTTTCCAGTTCTCTGCTGGTGGACTCAAGCCGCGCCTGCACGGCCTGCAGAGTGATTTGGGCCTGGTGGGCATCGCCATTGGCACGGGCGGCTGCCTCCTGAGCTGCTGCCTGCTGCTGGCGTGCCTCACGCTCGCGCTCTTCTGCTGCCGACACACGCTGGATAGCGGCATCGAGCTTGGCGGCGGCGACTGCCGCTTGTTGCTCTGCCGACTGCTTACCGGACAGTGCCTCGTCGAGCGCGGTGCGGAGCCGTTCCACTTCCCCTTCCAGGCGAGGCATGGATTCGAGCCGCAGTTCGGCGCGGGCCAGGGCGTGCTGCGCCGTCTCTGCCACTTCTCGCTCACGGTTTGCCCTGGTGTCGGCTGCCTCCACCTCTTCCTCGGCTTCACTGCGCACGCGCTCGATTTCCTCGCGGATCTCGCTGATGGTCCCTGCCTGCTGCTCGACCTTGGCGCGGGCTTCGTCCAGGGCGCGGAGGGTCGTGGCCAGCTGCTCGGCCAGCTCGCTGTTTTCCTGCTGGCACAGTGTCAGGGTGTCCTCGGCCTCGTTTGCGCGCTCATCGGCGCGAACAGCGGCTTCGCCGGCTGCTGCGCGGACTTGCTCGGCAATGAGCTGGACGATGCGAGGGTCCAGCTGGATCTCCGGCGCCGCCACTGAAGGCTTGCGTGCACGCCAGCTGGCGAGCAGTGGGGTGATCTGGTTTGGGGAGCCCCCACCAAGGTGATCGCGCACGGAGCGCACAGAGACGCGGTTGCCTGAGGCCTCAAGGGCATCTGCTGCAGCGAAAACCCTATCCGGTGTGATGTTGGCCATGGTGTGCTCCGAAACGTAATAACAGATAACGAATAACATGATACCACATAACGTTATCTATGCCGTGATTTTATGAGGTGATGAAACACAGCCGTGCTACTGCAGGGCGGGTTGCTGATCTGGCTTTGCTCGTGCACTTATCGCAGACGCGTATGCGGGGCCGGCGTGGGGCGAGCCCAGTGCTCAGGTAGGCGCCGCAGATCTCGCGAATTGCCGATACAGCCCATAGAGGTGCCCGTCGCGCCGGGGACCAGCCGTGGGCAGCGAACCCGAGAAATGGTGTGCCGGCACTCCTCAGTCGGCCGGGCTTGGGTTTCCCAGAAGCGGTGTTCTCCTGATGTCAGCACTTCAGGGAGGCACCATGCAGCTCAGGGCTTACCAGAACGATCAGGTTTCAGATTTGCGCGAGGGAATCCGCCAGCAATTCCTCGTGCAGATGCTCATGAGCCCTACCGGCTCGGGCAAGACCGAGGTCGCGAAATACGTCATCGCCAATGCGGCGGCAAAGCAGAACAAGGTCTGGTTCATAGTCGATAGCGTCAAACTGCTTGATCAGACGCTTGCGCGCTTCCACGCCGATGGCATATATGCCGGCGCTATTCAGTCGAATCACCCGTGCACCGACTACTCGAAAGTGGTTCAGGTGGCAACGGTTCAGTCACTCGGGCCGCGCCTGGACTGGTTGCTGCGAACTCAGCCGCCCAAGCTGGTGGTGATCGATGAGGCGCACGTCCTGTTCAAGGCGCATCAGGATCTGATCCAGTGGTGCCGCAAGAACAAGGTGCCGGTGATCGGATTGAGCGCGACGCCGTTCAAGCGGGGGCTCGGCAAAATCTATGACCGTCTGGTCAATCGCATCAGCACTAAGCAGCTGACAGACCAAGGCTTCCTAGTCCCTGCCGAGTGTTACGCCCCGCATGTGCCTGACCTGAAAGGTGTAGGAACATCGACTGGCGGTGACTGGGCTGAAGATGAGCTAGCCCGCGTCATGGGCGGCGCCGATATCCTCGGGGATGTCGTAAGCCACTGGAAGCAGCTGGGCGAGAACCGGCAAACACTGGTCTTTGCCTGCAATGTCCATCACGCCAAGCAACTTGCCGAGTCGTTCTTCAATGCGGGCGTAATGGCCGCGCACATCGACGGATACATGCACTCTGACGAATCCGACGAGATTATTCGGCTCTACAAGTCTGGCAAGATTAAGGTGCTGGTTTCAGTCGGGATGCTAGCCAAAGGGTTCGACGACCCCCGGACCTCGTGCATCGTGATCGCCCGCCCGACCAAGAGCCTGATGTTGCACTACCAGATCCTGGGACGGGTTTTGCGGATATTCGAAGGCAAGACCAACGGCATCATCATCGATCATGCGGGGAATCTTCTGCGTAACGGGCTCCCCACTGACCCGCTACCAGACCGGCTCGACATGGGTGACGGTGACCCGGTAGATCGGGCCAAGCCGGATAACAACCCTGACAAGGAAGCTAAGACCAAGCCGTGCCCAACCTGCAGCTATGTGATGACCGGCTTGATCTGTCCCCGCTGCGGGTTCGAGATCAAGATCGACGCCGGCGTGGAGGTAGCAGCTGGCGTTCTGGTTAAATTGGCAGACCGCAAGACCAAGCTGGCCCCGAACACGAAGCAACACGCTTACGCAGAGCTGCTGGGGTATGCCCAGATGAAAGGCAAAAGTCCCATGTGGGCGCAAGGCGCCTATCAGGCGTTCATGGCTGAGCCAATCCAGCGCGAGTGGGTGAACACGGTTGCGTCGGTGCCGCCAGGCGAGCCGATGCAGCAATGGGTCAAGGGCTACAACGTAAGGCGTGCGAAGAGTAAGCGGCGCGCATGAGGGCCTTGGGATTTTCCCTACCAGGGGCAAGCTATCTGCAGTCAATCGGCATCAAGGAAATTGCTGTGCACTGCTACCAGAAGCGACTCACTGCTTACGCACTTCTAATGGCAACACTCACTGGTTGCGCCAACCACGCTGCGCCGAGCAGCGTGCCGACCACCCAAGC
Source organism: Stutzerimonas stutzeri (assembly GCF_000935215.1). Lineage (GTDB taxonomy): Bacteria > Pseudomonadota > Gammaproteobacteria > Pseudomonadales > Pseudomonadaceae > Stutzerimonas. The sequence goes on along the minus strand of NZ_JXXD01000097.1, from coordinate 24,300 downwards.
GGCGCGAGATGCCGTCACCACACCCGCTCGGCCGATCCCGGTCTAGGGTGCGTGCCGAGATAAGGGAAAATTTCACTCACTTCCTCTCTAACCTTTTGATCCATAGGTGAATTCTACGCTCGAATACATTGGGCGTGCCGACATGCGCTACCCTCGTCACACCGAGGCGAACTCGGATCGCGTTCATGTGGCGATATTGCTGGAACCACTTGTATTCCGCGAGTTTCACCTTGCTACGCTGACCCAACTCTCCGCGAATGAAATCCACCAGTTGATCAGGTACGTCGGTGATATCAGGAAAATACCGGAGCACCTGAAAGGTCTTGAGGAGAACGGCGAGATTGAGGTGAAAAGGGGCCTTGGACTTGCTTCGTACCCATTTAATCTCATCATCTGAGAACGAAAAATCTCGCTGCAGCTCAGCTTTTGAATACGCCTTTGGCAGAGTGGGATACGCCGTACGCTCTAATGAAGCCATAGGAACTCCTTTTCTGAGGAGTCAGAAAAGATAGTCCACGATCAGAGGCTGTGCGGTCTATTTGGTAAATTCTCTTGGCATCAACACGTTACGAGCGAAGTGAGTGAATTTTCCCTTCATCTCGGCATGACCCGGTCTACATCCTGCCCAGCTGCAAGACCCATGCAGGGGTACGTCACTGCCAATGGATCGAGCCGCGCGGCCACGCGCCGAACAGCGAGGCACGGCCAAAAGTGGAGTCGGGCCAGGGCATCGCAATCTGAGCCAATGGGCTCTCGAAACAGAAAACTGCATTCCAACAAGCACAGGAGATACCGCATGACTCGACAGGAACTGGTAAAGGCCGTTGCAGAGCGGGCAGGCCACAGCCAAACCGCTGTAAACGAAATGCTCAACGCCATGATTGGGACGATCCAGGACACCGTGGCTGCAGGGGACAAAGTGGTACTGGTCGGCTTCGGCGCTTTCGAGCCGGTGAGCCGGCCTGAGCGCGATGGGCGCAATCCTCAGACCGGCGCGAAGATCACCATTGCCGCATCGACGACCCCGAAGTTCACCCCCGGCAAGGCATTCAAGGATGCCGTCAATCAGGGGGGAAAATGAGCATCCAGGAAGAGATTCAGGCGGTCATTACGGCTCCTGAAACCAGCCACTGGCTGCGTGATGCGCTGATAGCAGCGTCGTTGCGCGATCCCGTGGATGCTGCCAATGATGCCGAGGTGTTGAGCGATCTGATGTCCCGACGCTGCGCGCAGCTTCTGGGGGGAGGGGAGGGCTAAACCTACAACAATCGTGCTGCTTTAGCCCCTTTTGGTGGAGGCTGCGTATGGGACCATACCGCAATCACCAAGGGGCTTTTTCATGTCCACGATTTCTTGCGGCAAGACCACCGGCGCCGGTCATTTCACAGACCTAGCGAGCCACGCCTGGATGATTCTGACTTTCCGCCATCGGGGCGCGGGGCTTGATCTGGGGGGCGCGCACATGCTGCTACTCGGCATCGTCGCGAGCCTTGTCGCCGGAGTAACTGCGCTGCTTCCGGTCGCCGGCGATCAAGTTGAGTTCTTGGCGTTCTGGCAAGCCGCTCTGGTAACCGGCATAGCGATCAGTGTGTTCTACGTTGTGCTCGGCCGGCGAAGCGCGGCAGCCATGATCGCTCTCATACTGTTCACAGCGCCGGTGGAACTCGCCCTGCTGCTGCTCTTCGAAAGCCCCCATCTGTTCATCCTGCTGATCAAGCTCTGGCTGTTCAGTGCTCAAGCCGTCTTTGTCCTCCGTGCTGATCGTGTCGCGGTCAGCTGCCAGTAATTCCAGGCGAATTTTTCTCTGTGAATCCGACCCACGAACAACAACCGATCATCGACTATCGCGGGCCATATCTCGTTGTGAAGGCGTATGCCGGCTGCGGAAAAACGGCAACGCTCGAAGCCTTCGCCTACGCCAACACGTCGATCAAGATTCTGTACCTGGCTTACAACAAGGCCATCAAGGATGAGGCCATGGCCCGATTCCCTGACAACGTGATCTGCAAGACAGGCCATCAGTTGGCATGGCCGCGCTTTGGCACCCGGTACGCCCATAAGCTGGGCAATCCGAAGCTCACCGATGTCTCCAAGCTACTTGCGACACGCGATTGGGGGTTCGTGCGGCACGTCATGGCCGTCTTCAACAACTTCACCAGCAGTGCAGAACCGGAAATTGGCATGTGCCATTTCATCGCGGCTCTCTCGGACGAAGAGCGAGACGCATACGGAGATTCACGCATCGAAAAACTACTCAACGGGGCGGGGGCAGTCTGGGAGGCCATGACCGACGAGAAGAGCGCTTTTGTCTGCGCGCATGACGCATACCTGAAGCTGTACCAGCTTAGCGATCCGCAGCTCGACTACGACTGCATCCTGCTCGATGAGGCACAAGATACAAACCCCGTCCTTGGAGCCATAGTCGCCGGCCAGCGTGGGCAGAAGATTTTTGTGGGGGATAAATTGCAGCAGATCTACAGGTGGCGCGGCGCGGAAAACGCCCTGGATAAGCAGATCGAGCAGGGCGCCGAAGCGATGTACCTGACCAACTCGTTCCGCTTCGGGCCGATGATCGCTGGCGTTGCCAATGCCATTCTGCGGCTCCAGGGCGAGACACGCCCACTGGTTGGGCTAGGGCCGGCTGACAGAGTGCAGACCTCAATGTCCGGGATACGCGGCCAGTACACCATCCTGAACCGCACCGTGACAGGTGTGCTGATGTCTGCCATCGACTCCGTAGCCAACGGACTCACTGTGTTCTGGAACGGCGGAATCGAGGCCTACAATCTGTCACAGCTCGAAGATGTCTACTACCTGAAGACCAACAAGCACAGCCAGATCCAGGACTATCGGCTCAAGCACTTCAAGTCATACGAGGCATACACCGACGCTGCTGAGGCGAGTGAAGATCCCGAGATGCTTCGCACCATGCGGATTCTGAAAACCTACGGTGACATCCCCCGGCTGATCTCATCGCTGCGTCAATGCACGGTCGATGACATCACCGAAGCTGACGTGGTGCTGAGCACCGCGCATCGAGCTAAGGGCCTTGAATGGGATGTAGTGCTGCTGGAGGAAGATTTCCCGGACATTTTCGATGAGGAACGAGTAGACCCCTCGCAAGTAGGTGATGAGCTGAACCTTCTGTATGTGGCCGTGACGCGCGCGCGACGAACCCTTGTCATCAATTCCATCGTTCAAACGATCATCGTTCGAGCACACAGAGCGGCGAAGAGAGGGCTGCCTGCAAGTAGAGAATCCCTCCATGATTGAGCTATTTGTTGCCCTGCTGCTGGTGCCTGCATCGGTCATAACCATCTGGGATCTGATGATGCACAGGCTTGCACCCAGTGCGCGCAAACTGACGCGGCTGACGGGCTATATCGGGGTGCCAGTACACGAACTGTCTCACGCATTGGTCTGCGTGCTGTTTGGTATGCGGATAACGAAGATGGCGTTCTATCAGCCGAACAGTGCCACCGGCACGCTAGGGTTCGTCGAGTACCGCTATTCGCCGTACTCAATGAAGCATGCGCTTGGGATGGCCTTGCAGGGCATTGCGCCGCTTCTCGCCGGAGCCGTCATCGTGGGGCTTCTGCTGGCCAACCGTGGGCCAGCTGAGCTGCCGGATAGTGGCGTAGGACATATCGTGGGGTGGCTTGGCGGAGTAGTCGTAGGTACCGCTCTCGCAGCCTGGGCTCAGGCCATGACCGGCCCGGTGGGGTTAGGTGCTGTGCTATTGGCGACAATCATCAGCATGCACGCAATTCCGAGCCTGGCAGATATCAAATCCGGCTTGCGGGGCTTGATCGTATTGGTGGGGTTTGCAGCAGCTGTAGCTGTGGCCATCGATCTGTTCTGGGTGTACGGGCCAGACGTAGGCAAGGATCTCGACAGCATCGTTCGAGTGGTGACGCTCCAAATAGAAAGGGGCATGTGGGCAGCCCTTTACGGGGCCGTGAGCTTGGTCACCTTGACGATCCTCGGCGGGCTGGCACTCATCGTGATCCCCTCTCTGTGCCTGCAAGTAGTTCAGTTCATCCGAGGGGCGCGCGGCGATATCTGAGTGACCAACGCGGCAGAAATTGCTCAGATATCTAGGGAAGCGCGTCCCAAGATCTTCAGTCCCGTGGGGCAAGCGATTTGGGTGCGCTGAAGCCGAGCCCATACCACCTCGGTGGGTCAGGATCTTGTGTGCACCCCTTGTGAAACCCATCCAGGCGATGGCATGATGCTCTGGCGCAAGCTGTGCGCTGAACAGCTAAAGATCTCTTGCAGACGTGCAAACGTCTCGCACTCCAAGTGTACCGAAAGGTGCCGCTCCAGAAATCAATCACCCACGCATGCGCGTTGGTGTTTGTTCCGTGCCTAGCACGGGTCGAAGCTGACGACTCATTCAGCCCAATAGCCCTTGCGGGGAATCTCCGTAAGGGGGATTTCTCCGCTCAAATCTGGAGTAGAGAAATGGAAAAGCAGCACGTAATCAATCTGACGAAGTTCAAGGCTACTGCCGAGATGGAACGTTTCGGCGTTCACGATTTGTCGGATTGGAAACAGTTTCAGGAAATCCGAGATCTTCTGTATTTCCCGACCCCTCCCTCGCCGGAGATTATCACCAGTCGCGTTGAGCGCCTGGGTGAGATCGCCCTGCAGGAGGCTAAGAAAACGGGTGCGGTTGACGTTCTGGTCGCCTGCCCGCCTTGGATGAACGCTACGCTTTGCCGTGAGCTTCTGTATCACGGCCTCAAGCCAGTGGTGTCTTTCACCAAGAAAAACCTTGAACAGGGACATGTCCTTGTTTCTCTTGTAGCAGCTGCATAAGCCGCAACAAATAACCAACCTACCCATCGGGGGAGATATCCCCTATGGGAGTTCTCCGTCTTTGGGCAACTTGCTTTTGAGAATGGAGAAATAAAATGCAACTGAATATCCAAGTTGGAATGAAAGAGTTTGGCTTCCAATCCGATGCAACTGCGCCGGCTTTTTCGCCAAACCACAATCTTTCGCAACACGTTGAGCCAGCAAAGCCGTACTTCTTCAGGAAGGAACTGCTTTCTCAGTTTATGAGTTGGCTTTACGCCCCGGCAGGTGACAGCTGTTTGCTCGTCGGCCCAACGGGTGCCGGTAAGTCTTCGCTCGTCGAACAAACGTGCGCGCGACTCAACTGGCCAAGCATTACCGTCTCAGCACATAGCCGCATGGAGATGCCGGAGTTGACAGGCTACAACCTGCCAGTAACGGACCCTGTGTCGGGCGATCTGAACACGAAATTCGTGGACGGGCCGCTCACCAAGGCTATGCGACATGGGCTCGTGTTCGTCCTGGACGAGTACGACACCCTCGATCCTTCGGTAACGGTGGGCCTCCACGCGGTAATGGAGGGGCGTCCACTGGTGATCGCTGAAAACAACGGCGAGGTCATTCGGCCACATGCCAATTTCCGTTTCGTCGCTTGCGGCAACACGGCAGGGCAGTCGGATGAGATGGGGGTTTATGCCGCTACGATGCAGCAGAACCTGGCATCGCTCGACCGATTCCGAGTGTTCGAGGTGGAATACCTTGAGCCGAAGGATGAAGTTGATCTGGTCGTTAAAGCCGTACCAGGGATAACAAAGGAAATCGTCGAGAACATGGTGAAGATTGCAAATAGTGTTCGTGATCAACACCAAGGTAAAGGCGGTAACTATCTCAGCGTTACAATGTCCACTCGGACTTTGTTGCGTTGGGCTCGGATTGGCAATGGATATACATTGGCCAAGAAGAAAAACCCGTTGAAACTCGCTCTGCAAGAGTCGCTGCTTAATCGCTGCGACAAAGTGCAGAAGCTTGCAATCGATAAGATGGCAAGCAGCGTGTTTGGTAACGACTGGCCGGTTGAAGTAGATAAACCGTTCTAATCGTAAACAGCCCTGAGGGGGAACTTTCCCCTTAGGGGCGAAGTTCCCCCTTTTTTTGCTTTAGAGAAAAGGAGAACTTCGCAATGACTATCCAACAGAACGAAATCCAGATTCTGGACCAGATCCTGCTGGTAGACCTCTCGGGCATCCACCTGTGGACTGCTCGGAAGAAACTGAAGCCTGAAATGCTGGAGGGTAAAATTCCACCGGCACGGCTGGCCTCATTGGGTTCGATGCGAGTAATCGATCCCGAAAAGCTCAAGCCGTTCGAGAAAGTCAAACGGCGTGCGATCAAGGTCCTGGAAGACTATGGAATCAAATTCCTCGGCGGCTATGCCATACCGCAGGAGAAGATCCAGAGGGTTGTAGACGAGCTTGAAGCTCTGAAGAACCAGTTCTATGACCTGAAGAAAAACTTCATTCCTAACTATGACCGTTGGGTCAATGAATGGGTGCAGCAGGAGTGGGAGCGTGCCGAATGGCGAGAAGCCATTATGCAAAGCATCACGCCGAAACATCAGGTAGAGGCCGGTCTTCAGTTCGGTTACGCGGCTTGCCGTGTGGCGCCGGACGGCGACAAGCACCTATCTGCAACGCTTGGGAGTCAAGTGCGCGGCCTGTCGGATCAGCTCTACGCTGAGACGGCAGAGACAGCCGAACGTTTGATGGAAAACGGCCTGGCCACTCGTGGCCATGTCACCCAGACGACCCTCAACACGATTCGCAAGATGAACACCAAGCTCAAGGGCCTGATGTTCCTGTCGAGCGATGTCCAAGCCCTGTCCACCTACATCGACGAAACCCTTGCGGTTTTGCCGGCCTCAGGGGTGGTCAATGGCACGCAGTACAGCAACATTGTGACGTTGGTATCGGGGCTCTCGGATGAGGACTCGATACGCCGGCTGATCAAGAACCTCAACATCGCCAATGGCTCGCCCGAGCAGGATGATGTTGCGGTACCAGCTGCTGTGCAGCCTGCGGAAACAGTCACGACGCAACCTGCTGAAGCGACTGAGCCGAAGGTGCAGCTAGAAAACGAACTGGTATCCCAGCAGATCCAGGCAGAGGAAGAGATCGAGCAGGCCGGCATGGCTGATTCGTTCAACCCCTTTGATCTGGTCGGCGCCGAGGATGCTGCTTCAACCGAGCAAGCAGAGGACGAGGACGTGCTTCCAGAGCCTCAACCGCTGGTTGTTCCACCCGTATCTGTCAGTAGCGTCGTCTCTCACGGCGTATTCAGCTTCTGACACCAACACTAAACCCCGCCTGGGAGCAAACCTCCCAGCGGGGGTTTCTCCGTCTGGCGGTGGCGAGAATGGAGAAACGAAATGGCTAAATCCCTGATTGGATCGCTCCCGTACTACGCACAACACCTGGCCGAACAAACCGGCGTCAAGGTGGTGGTGCAAGGAACCCGAGCCTTCACAGATGGAAAAACGGTAACTGTCCCATTCAGTGAGGATGATTTACCGCTGTCCTTCGGCTTCATCGCGCATGAGTGCTCCCATGTCCGTAACACTGACATGGCGGTATTCGGCGCGGATGCCCCGGTTCCGTTCCGCAAAAACTTGCTGAACATCCTGGAGGACATCCGTATCGAGCGTCTGTCGATGGATCAGTACCCTGGCACCGAGGATGACATTCGGTACCTGAACCGCAAGGTTCTGCTTGATCCGTTTCAGCCTGAGCGAGTCGCGCAGGCAACAGACGTAGAGATCATCCATAACGCAATCCTCATGGGCGGCTACTGGAAACTGCAGGAGCCGCAACTAGAGGTACCCGCGCGAGCCTATCTCGAAGCGCTTGAAGCCCGACTGGGCCAAGAGTTAGCCGACAAGATCATGGCCGAGGTGCTGAAAACTCTGAAGTGCGACAGCACGAAAGAGGTTCTGGCGCTGGTGGATTCGATAATCGAGCTGCTTCCGTCAAGCGAAGATAAGCCTGAGCCGGAGCCTGAAAAGGGCAATGACGAAGGTGCTGACGAAAGTGGTGAAAACGGTGAGTCGGAGGCCGACCCGCAAGGGGAGGGCGAAGGCGAAACCGGCAACACCGACAGTGACGGTACCGGCGAAAAAGGAAGCGATCCTTCGGGAGAGCAGAACTCTTCGCAGGGTGACGAAGCGGGCGGTGATCAACCAGCCAATGGCGGTGAGGATGGCACGGGAGGCGGGCAACCAAATTCCGAGCAGAAATCATCTCCTGAAGGTCAGGGCGGAAGTTCCGACCAGAAGGATTCAGGCCAGCGCGATGCAACGCTACAGCCCGGTGATGGCCAAGGTGCCCCACTGGGATTGCGTGAGCGCGTAATGCAAGCCACTGAAAAAGACCTGCAAGGGTTGATTTCGGAGGTTGGCGATGCGGCAGCTGAGTTGCTGGGCCGAAAGGCAGCGGCACACTTCACTCCGATCAAGCCATTCCCCCTGGGAGGGAGAGCGGTACGCCGGTCAGCCGAAGCCTCATGCAGGCGTCGTATTTCCGGTGAAACGCACTCTGCTGGTCTGCGTCAGATCCTAAATGGACTGCTGCAGGCACAGGTGGACTGTCGGGTAAGGCTCAAGCGCCAAGGGCGTCGGATCGATACCTCGCGCATTGCCATGCTTCCAGCTGGCGAAACGCGGGTGTTCCGAAGCAAAGCGCGGGCCGAGCGTCAGTCAGCTGCTATCCAGTTCCTGTTCGACAAGTCAGTAAGTATGGATGCGGCAATGGAACAAGCTGAGGCGGCGCTGTATGCCGTTCTCAGGGGGCTTGAAGGGCTGCCACTGGTGACAACTGGGGCGATGTCTTTTCCAGGCACAACCACAGCTGGGGCCGGTCAATGCTGCGATCTGATCAAGCGTTCAACCGAGCGTCTTGGCGCTGCAGTGGAAGCGGGTGGATTTGGTGCTCTGCCGCATGGTGGAACTCCATTGGCACAGGCTATATGGCCTGCCGCGATTGAGGTTTTACGCGCAAAGGGAGAGCGGAAGATTCTTTTCGTGATAACCGATGGCGAGCCAAATTCCGGTACTGACGGATATTGCAAAGAGATGTTCGAGCGGTGTGAGGCTTCAGGGATACAGGTTATTGGACTCGGCTTCGGCTCGGCTAATAGCTATGTTCTCAGCAAGCTTTTCACCAAATACGTTGCAGTTGGGACGGTAAGTAGATTGAAGACAGCGCTGTTTGAGGTTGTTCGAGACGTACTAACCGCTTAACTAGACAACAAACCATTCCCAGCAGGGGCCAACCCTGCTGGGGGAGGCCTTCGCTTGGAAAGGGAGGCCAGAATGGAAAATGTAGCTGTAGCTCCATTACTCGACTTGTTCGGTGATGAAGTAATTATTCAACGCCGCTCTCTTGAGCGCCGCACCCGGCGAAAAACTGTTCCCATCCAGGTACAGGTTCAGCTTGGGTTTCTCGACATCCTTGAGATGTCAGATGCGGAGTTGGAGTTGCTGCGCGCAGAGGATGAAATCACTGACGATTACATCGACTGGATGCGCAGTTACATGATCAAGATGACACTTCGCCAGATTCTTCACCCTCAGGTGAGTATTGAAAACTGGTGGGATGGCATGTTGTGGGTGCTGGCGGACGAAGATGAACCGTTCAGCTTCAAAACCTGCTGTAACGCAGCTGGCGCTGATCATGAGGAGGTTCGTGAGAATTTCCTGAGCATGATGCGGCGCAAGTAAATATGAGCCCGGTAGGGGGGGAAGCCCCTTACCGGGCTTTCTCCCTTCTGGAAAATGAAAGGAGAGAAACATGTCAGTCATGGTGATACCACGGCTGTATCTGCGCTATCGGATCTACTTGCGCGAACGTGTGAACGGAGCTTTGCTCCCTGAAACAACGTTCGAGTGCGATGCAGAAGATTCGCTACATGCAATTGAGCAAGCTCGGGATAAGTATCCTGCTTGCTGGTTGAACTACGCATCATCTTGTCGTGTTTACTCAAACGGCGAAGAGGGTGAGTTTGTCTGACTAATGCTACTCGTCGTGGTTAACACGGCGAGCGCCTAAAACCCGGCTGGGAAACTCCAGTCGGGGTTCTCCAGCATCAAAAATGAATGGAGAATAGACATGTTTGCAGGCTCAGTTGTTTCTTACCCGGATCGTGGTCACTGGGGCAAGTCATCCTATCGCGGTAACTGCACAGGAAGAATTATCAAAGACTTTCTGGAAAGTTACATGAAAAGAAAAGATGGCCTGGTCGTAGATCCGAGCATCGGTGGCGGTACTAGCGTCGATGTTGCTAGGGAGATGGGACTGCGATTTGTTGGCACTGACCTACATCAGGGCTTCAACTTGCTTACGGACGACCTTGCGTCGTACATCGGTGAGATGGCTCACGTTTGCTGGTGGCATCCCCCATATGCGGGAATGCTCAAGTATAGCGGCGAAGAGTGGGGGGAGCCAAATAAGTGGGATATGTCACGGATGAATTTCCAGGACTTCACTGAAGCACTGGAACTTGCCGTTATGAATATCCACGACGCAGTTGAACGTGGCGGCGTATATGGAATCCTCATGGGCAACATGCGCGCCAAAGGTACATACTATAACCTTAGTTCACTCGTGGAACGAATTGCGCCGGGCCGGCTGATCGATGAGGTCATCAAGGTCCACAATTGTAAAAGTGACTCAAGCTCCTACAAAGGAAACTTTGTCAGGATTGCCCACGAAAAGTTACTTGTTTTCGCTAAGCGTGAATCTTCGTTGTTCCTTATTGGTTCAATGGAAAAGCGCGCTGCTGCGATGACTGGTATTACGTGGAAAGCAGCGGTTCGGCGTGTGCTTCAAGGCAACAAGATTCTTCATCTGAAGGATATCAATGATGCATTGGAGCCCTATGCTAAATCGCGTGATAACCAACACTGGCAAGCTAAGGTGCGTCAGGTTCTACAAGACGAGCGCTACTTTGTTCGTTTGAAACCCGGTGTTTACCAGCTAGCTGCATAAGCCGATACACAAACTAAATAGCCCCTGCGGGAGAAATCCCGCACGGGGTTTCTCTTTGCCTGGGGCACTTAACCAGGAAGGGAGAAAATTATGTCAACGGTCATCAACACTAGGATCGGTGAGTCGAAAAACGTAGCGCGCCTTTGGCTTGAGGGTCGAAAGCTCGAAAGGGCGGGCGTGAAGATCGGTGCGCGCTACCAGCTCGTGCAGAACAAGGCGATGGAGCGTTTGGAGCTTCGCGAGGCCCCGGCCGTAGCGAACGACCAGACTTTCACTGTCTCCAAGCGCGAGCGGCGTGGTGTGGTGGTGCCCTTGATTGAGGTTCGATCAAGGGTACTCAGCGAGGTGTTCGAGAACATCGAGCGGGTACGTGTTGCAATCCGGCGAGGTCGGATCGTGATCACAGCGCTGCACATCGAAACCAAGATCCGGGAACGAGTTAAGCGTTTGACGGAAAAGCTGCGTACCGGAGAGCCGTTGGCAGTAGCCAGCCTGTTCCATGGTGGTGGTGTTGCGGATAAGGCACTTCATAGCGGCCTTAGACGTGCAGGGATCAAGTCGTTTATCCAAGTCGGTGTCGAAATTGAACCGGAATACTTGGATTCGTCGTTAGACAACAATCCTGAGCTGTGGAACGAAAAGAGTGTTGCGATCTGCTCTGACGTGAGAGAGGTCAACTGGGGGCATAACCCTCTTCAGTGCGACGTTATCTGTGCAGGAATTCCCTGCTTAGGAGCATCGAAGTCAGGTCGCAGCAAGAACAAACTGAGCATGGCAGAGGAACACTCCAAAGCTGGTGATTTGTTTGTTGATTTTCTCGATGCGGTTAAAGCGCTGAACCCAAGCATTTGCCTGATCGAGAACGTACCGGAATATCAAACGTCTGCTTCTATGGTTGTTATTCGCGCGAAGTTGGTTTCTCAAGGCTATGTGCTGAAGGAAGCTGTGTTGAATGGCAACGACTTTGGCGCTCTTGAGCGTAGAAGCCGATTGGTTGTGGTCGCGATAAGTAAGGGGCTTCCTGACGTTTTCGATTTTAGTGAGCTAAGCAAACTGAAAGAGAAAGAGGGAAGTCTTAATGAGGTATTAGAGGATGTTCCGCATGATTCTGAGCGGTTCAAATCCTTCGACTATCTCGCAAATAAGGAAGTACGCGACAAGGCAGACGGCAAAGGATTCTCACGCCAACTGCTAAGTGGGGCTGAAGATTTCTGCGGAACAATCGGACGTGGTTAGCAAGCAGTGCAGGAGCACGGAGCCCTTCCTAGTACATCCGACCAACCCGCAACTGTCTCGGCTACTCACGCCTGTCGAGCACGCACGAGTGAAAGGCATCCCGGAGGTGGTAATCGCTGGGCTTCCTGACACGACTGCGCATGAGGTGCTTGGGCAGTCAGTGATCTTTCCGTTGATTGAGTCCGTTGGGCTCGAATTAGGGGTGTCGATCACTGCTGCTGTAAACCCCAGCGTGGTGAGTCTGCGACAGGAGGGAATTTCCTCCTACTGTGGGCAGATCTGCGGCGGTGGTAATTGCGGTGCTGGCCAGTTGTGCAGCTTCGGAATCAACTCGGAAAGCCAGATGCCAGGCCTGCCGGAAAGTGATCCCAACCAGGGTCAGTTCCAGCTCAGTCTGATGGTGGCGTAAAACAACCCCTGCCAGGGAGAAATCCCTGGCGGGGCTTCTCCTTGCATGGATGGAAGGAGAGGATCATGAGTGCAATCCTTGAGGCAGCACAGTTGCAAGGCAACGCGAGCATCATCCGCAGGGCCTGGGCAAAAAGGGGCAAGCAGAAGGTTCACCTCTGGGAGCTATCGACTGGGGGCGTCATTCTCCTGCGCCACATGGAGGGGGAAGGGTTCAAGCATCCGGTAAAGCTGCATGAGCCAATGGAGGTAATCGTTAACCGATTTCGCGAGAAAAACGGTCATCAGGTGATCTCTCCCCATGCAATCTGAATTCAACGCCCTTCGGGGCGTTTTTTTTGCCTGCATGCTTGAGGCTGGCAGGTGGATCGGTATAATCGACACATCGCTTCATGTTTCATCCCTTCGCGCCTCAGCGCACTAATCTTCGTCAAGTGCATGTTGCACTCGGCAAGAGCCTGTACCGATCTTCGGTCAGGCAAAAACCAGAGTCACTTTGTGGCCTGGGAAAGCTAAGTCGGAGCTTCAACCGGCCTAATCGAAAGCATTCAGAATCAACGTTCCTCTTTAGGTCCGTTGCGTTTTTGTTTGCACAACAAAACCCACGCGGGGATAACTCCCTGCCGGGCGTTTCTCCGTCTGCATTAAGCTAATGGAGAAACATAATGAAAGTTCTGATCATCGCAGTAGTGCTGATTGTTGGTGGCATCCAAGTCGGCTTTAAAGCGTTCGATTACGGCGTTGCTTCGGTTGAAAAAACTGAAACCGCCAAAACGATCAAAGCCCGTCAGGTGCTCTGATTGAAACAACCCTTTGGGAACAATCCCATGGGTTGTTCTCAATCATTGAGGATCTGCGTATGTACTTCCGCAACTTAATGACTGCCCTATGGATCGGTCAGGTATTTGCAGAAAGCACACAACGCCCTTATGCCCTTTATGGACATAAGGAGGGCTACATCGTAAGAAAACTGACTCGGGCTAACAGCTTGGAGTTGGAAATAATCAAACCCTGACGGGAGCAATCCCGTTATGGGGGCGCCTCGTCATTAATTTGCGAGGTGTAATATGTTTTTTAATAAAGTTCTTAGTTGGTTAAGGGAGACTGTCGTCGGCATTGGCTGTAGCTTGCTGGCTGCGGGGTTCGTCGGCATCATCACTCCAGGTTCGCATCCGCAAGCCATTGCGGTCAGCGTGGTAAGCGGCCTGGTCTTGATTGTCGGTGGTCTGGTGGTATCCTTTTTCCAGAAAGACAACGCAGGTGAATGAAATGGACACGACACAAACGCTCGTTTTGGCTATATCCGGCGTGCTGTTCACGATCACTGTGGCAGCGTGCGTCGGCATGATGCTAGCGAAGCACTTGGACAAGAAGCATGCTGCGCATGCGTCCAAGGTGCCCTGATCCACGAGATATTTGCGTCAATACCCTTCTGCTCAAGGCAATGCCTTGAGTAGGTAACCAGCTAGTCGCGTAACGTGGTCATCCCTTGTGGGTGATCCACCAGAGCCCTCCGCGTGAGGGTTCTGGGGATCACCCACCTGGAGAACATCAAATGCCACAACACGAAGAGCCAATAGCACTGTACTGCCCCGAACTCAAAGAGCTGATGATCGACTCCGGCCGAGTGTTCCTCGTCCCTGATCAGATCGCAGCAACAGTGAAGAAGGCCAACCCTGACACCCGCTTCGTCAAAGCATGGGCTGTGCTGCACCGCCTGATACCCGCATCAGGCGCAGTATCGGTTCTCGAAGCGCCTCAGTCAGCGGCGGCATGAGTGCCAACAAAACCCCAAACCCCGGCTGTTTCCAGCCGGGGTTATTTTTTTGCCTGCCAGAATCTGGTCAGATTCCACCGCCTTTTCCTCTCGCGTATCTCTAGCATCCTGGTACTCACCTTCACCAGGTAGCACCTATGCGACCCAGCTTCAAACATGCCCTCCGACGCTTGGCTGTTGGCGGCATCATCATGGTTCAGCTCAATACGGTTGCCTTCAAGGCGTGGGCCGATTCCATTGCTGCCAGCGCCACGCTAGGCAATCAGACCGCTCAAATGGGCATTCAGATGCTCGATCCTTCTGCGGCGCAGAAGACGCTTCAGGATCTGTTCCCTGACCTCCAAGGCGGCGGTACCGCGTCCTTGGAAGAGGTGTATGGAGACGACTCGGGCACTCTTGACGCTGGCATCCAGGCCAACACACGGCTGAGAAGTGAGTCGTCGATGGATGGCGAGGCATACAGGATTCTGGTTGATAGCGGCAAACGGCCTGCTGTGGATCTTTCGAATGATCCAATGTTTAACCAGACGGACGAGATTCGATCTAATGATTTCATGCAAGGTTTCAAAGAGAACTTTGCAGACTGCTCCAGAAAAGACGTTTTTGAAGAACGCCAGGCTACGTCTCACATCTCTGATTACCGCACCTGTGAGCGCGTAGCAAACGAAGGCGGCAATGTGACCTTCAAGCATGACTATTCGCTAGGAGTTGTCGAGTATGTTTCGGGCCAGCCAAACTACCAGTCATGCGGCAGAGGTTGCCTATATGTATGGGTGGGCACCGTTGGTAACGATTACTGGGGCGGTAAATGCGCGATCTACGAGGAATACACACGCTTCAGGGTTATCAATAAAGATGCCATCCTGTCTGCGGTTGTTGAACAAGCTACGTTCGATGACTACTTTCAGATCTACTTCAATGACTCTCTTCTATGGACCCACACGCCGGGCGTATTCCCTCCCGAGACGGCGGGCGCGTGCGAGAGAAGTACCAGTTGGAGAGTAAGTCCCAACAAGGATGTCACGAACGAACTAAAGCAAGACTCGGACGTAATTACATTCAAAACACGCACGTCAGTCACAGGTCGGGGCGAAGGCTATGCACGCATTCGCATTAATTACGATCCAGCAAAAGCGATCATTGACAATGGTTGGGGGCCTGAAGAGCGCCTTCCACTCCTCAAGATGATTAACGATGGTTTCTGCAAAGAGAGCAGCGTTGTTTGCACTAAAGCGCCGGCAGTAGATGCGTCTGGCTGCATTAGTGAGAATGGTGTGGTTGCATGCCAAGCAGACATGCAGCCATCCCCTCATCCCGACCTAGACCCCTTCTGCAGGGAAGCGGAAGTGACAGCTGACTGTTCTTTCTTCAAAGGGGATCTTGCCTGCTACATTGATGCCAATGGCAAAGAGCAATGCCCTGAGAACGGGGGGGATTCATGTGTTGTAAATCATGAAATAGAACTTCGCTCAACTGGTTTGGTTGGCAAATTCGCTGCTAATGGGCGGAATATAGCCAGGGGAGAATTTGATTTCGTCGCAGGCACATGGAAAGCTCTACCTGGCTCTGATGGGACAGTATTCAATGGCAGTGTAGCAAAGGTCGATTACGATGCTGTGTGTGCTAATGATGAAGGATACGTACAGTTATCAGATGCTGATGTTTGGGCTGAGCATGGGCTTGGCGGGCAACTCGACACGTCAGTAAGCCACAATGTAATTACGTATCCGACATGCGCAAATGGACTTAAAGCTGTTGTTGAAATAAGGGATCAGCAAGGTGGTGATGATGGTGGTAAGTACGATCTTTCAGGTACGTTTACCTTTCGACATTCTAAGCTGGTCAAAGATGTATGGTCGCCGCAAAGTTGCATAGATCAGGGTCAAGCTGTACTGGAAGGTAAGTGCAGCTCGGGGCAGATTACAGTCACCAAAGGTGTTCAGCATGAAGGTGAGTGCGCAACCATTTCAGGCATAAATATTTGTCCTGGTAATCCACTTTATGAACAAATCTCGGCGAGCCCATTGGGTACGTCAAGACTTGCAGAGCAGGTCCGTGTGCAGGGTTGCGGTGTAATCGAAGAAAACCTGGACACCTGTGAGCAGTACGAGAAAGACCCCAACTGCGGTTTCATCTCCCAGAGCTGTATTAAGGGGGCTTCTGGGGAGTCGGGAGGATGCTACGCCTACGAGGAGATATGGGACTGCGGCTATGACACCAGCTATCCCACGGTAGTCAATACCGGCACTCAGATCGAATGTCCTGGCGGCGCTAGGTGCATGGGAAGCGAGTGCTTCGACACCTCGAACCAGAAAAGCGGTGACTTTGCATACGCCGTCGCAATGCTCCAAGTTGCCCAGTTCGCTGAGCATGATCTTGATTGCGGTGGCGACGGATCGGATATCGAGGTTGCCAACGAGTGCAAGATATTCAAAGGCGAAGCAATGGAGTGCAAGAAAGCGCTCGGTGGCTATGTCGATTGTTGTGAGGCTCCCGAAAGCGTCAGTATTTACGATTATGTGAATCTGACAATGAACACTATGAAAATGGCTAGTGCAATGGAAGCGCTATCCACGCACGGGCTTGGGGGGAGCCTGAAGTATGGTTACTGGCAAGCAGGCACGAATGCCATCACGTCCGCTGGTAGTTCAGTCATAAAGGGGCAGTGGTCAACGATAGTTGACAACGCAACTGGTGCATTCAACAAAACGCTTCAGGGCACTGTCCAGGATACGCTTGTATCTCAGGTCCAGGAATGGCTAATGCAGAAAGCCTATGACGCCATGGTTAATATGGGCGCTGAGGTAGCCGCAAATGCTGTGTTTGTTCCAGCAGAAGGCGGCGGGATGATGCTTGGCCCTCAGGCTACGATGGTCGTCAACATCATTGGCTGGGTATACATGGTTTATGTGATTGTCGATCTTCTAATTAACATTATCTGGGAATGCGAAGAAAAAGAGTTCGAGCTTGGAGCAAAAAAAGAAACAAGGCAGTGCACGTTTGTAGGAAGTTATTGTGCCTCAGAAGCTCTTGGCTCTTGTGTTGAGAAACGAGAAAGCTACTGTTGCTATGGTTCGGTTGTAGGCCGAATCGTTCAAGAAGCTGCGCATGACCAGCTTGGTATTGAGTACGGTGATGTTGAAAATCCAAGTTGTGAAGGCATTACTCCTGACCAGATGGCCCTTATGGATTGGAGTAAAGTAGACATGTCGGAATGGATAGGCATGCTGAACATTGCAGGCCACCTTCCAACAGTGAACACGGTTTCACTTGAACAAGTTACAGGGAGTGGTAGCAGCCTTACGATATCTGAGGGGAACGTTCGGCAAAACTCGCTTAGTCGTAACGAAAAGCGGTTGGACGGCTTCGATGCTGAGGCGGTCAAGAAAATGGAGGAAGACATAGCTAGGGGCGCAGTCCCCCAGTAAGTAAAAGGCCCCATCAGGGGCCTTTCGTTTATTTACCAATGAAGTAGTTTGGCGTTCCGCTTCTCAGCACTGCAGGCGGCAATTTATCGGACTTTGACCGTGTGGCCGATGTGACATAAATCAAAAACCAATCAGGCAGAGCTGCGGACAGCGCGACTGTGTTAGCCCGACTTTCGTGGATATTCCGAAACCCTGATGCATTGATAATGGATTCCTCAGTAACCTTGTGACCGACGATATGGATAGGACCATAGGATTTCGGTGCGGAAATGAATGCTGGACTCTCTTTCGCCTCTTCTGAGAACAGCACTAAATTCGAAGCCTTTGGCATCTTGCCACCAAATGATCGGCTATCCGACTCGGGATATGCAGTAGCGATAAGTTCTTGAGGGAGCTGCTTTTGAAAAACGGCGGCTCTCGATTTATTGAACTCATTCAAGGCAACCTGCACAGCTTCCTCCGGCGAGGAGGCCAGATCTGATGGGACCCATGCAACGACCTGCGGCAATTGAGCTGGCTGTGTAGGTCCGCCCCCAAGAAGCAAAAGACCAAGGCCGACCCCGGCTACAGCGCCTCCGCTCATTCCCGATGGCGGCGCCACGGCACCTACGCCATAGGTTGCAGCATCGAGCACTCCAGTGCTGTTTCCACCTTGGGCCGGTTGTGAGGACGCATCGCCCATCATTTCGCGTGGTACGTCACGCATGCCCGAAATCTGCATGGCATTCATGTAGACCATTGCGTCGGACCACTTCGCTTTGGGTGTAGCAGCCGGGTCCGGCAGCTGATCGAAGGTAACGGTATTGCCTGGTGATGAGCACCCTACCAAGGCGGTGAGGGCCGCTGTCAGCGCGAGTGTCAGTTTGATTTTGCTGCAGTGAATCATGTCCGCTGTCCTTCCTGGTTAAGTTATTCAAGGCTACCAGTGGCGGCCGTTTTCCCAAATTCTTGGCTTTGGCGCGTCAACTCTGCAGCTGGTAGCGGCCCACAAAAAACCCCGCTTTGATGCGGGGCTCTGTTGTCGGCGCTGGACTATTCAGCCTTTTCCTGGATGGGTGGCGACGCTGGCTGATTTCGCTGCTCTACCAGCTGGCCTATGGCTTGGAGCAATGCTTTCGCAGGTTGGGCGCCTTTGACCAGGATCTTCTGGCCATTGGTGTTGTCCACGACGACAGTTGCAGGCGTGCCCGTCACGCCCATAGCGGTACCGCGATCCATCTGATCCTGGATCTTCTGCTTGTACTTTCCGCTGGCCATGCACGCATCAAATGTCTGCGAGTCTGCGCCGACTTCTCGTGCCAGCCGACCGATATCATCAATGCCTTGGCCGTTCATAGCGCTGCGCTCGAACCATTGCCCGGTGAATGCCCAGAAAGCCTGGTTGCCCGCAATTTCGCTGACACATTCTGCCGCGTGTGCAGCCTTTGCGGCCGTGGGGTTGTGGAACTGCAGCGGGTAATGCTGCCACTCCCAGTTGATCTTGCCACCGGCCTGCTCAACGAGTGACTTAGGTGTGTCATGGAAGCGTTTACAGAAGGGGCACTCCAGATCGCTGAACTCCACAAGGGTGAACTCGGCGTCTGCCTTACCGTAGATGTTGCGGCCTTTGACCTCGATGTCTGAGGCGGCAGACCATTGCGAAAGGATCTGTAGCTTGGCAGCCGCGACCTCGGCCTGCTCTTTCGCGTCAAGTGCAGCGGCGACGCCAGCCGGCAACTGCTCAGCTATCGCTTGATTGATCGCATGCTCGGTGTACATGACGCTGGCGCCGAGGGCGGCCACCGCGAAAAGAGCGGAAAGACCTACGGTCAAAGGGAGTCGGTTTTTTGAGCTGGGCATGGGGTTCACTTTGCGAGGCTGTTGAAGGTCGGTTGCAGACGAAGAGGTACGTCCTTGGGTGTGCCATGCACCAGAACTTCCCACTCTTCGTAGGTGAGGCGTTCGGCGCCGCTGCAGAGCTTGTTGCGAACGCGGATATAGTCATTGACCGACCCGGTGCTGTTCGCCAGTGTCACGATCTGAGTTGCGTCTGCGGGACCACTGGGCGTCAGTACGCGGACGTGATCCGGCGTTTGATTCTCCTCCGGTTGATCCAGGCAAGTTCCAGACCGTAGTGCCGGTGGTACAGCGATGCTGGCTGTAACCTCTTGCGCGGTGTTCTGCAGCTCTGGGTGCAACTTGCCAGCGCGTGTATCCAGCTCATCCGGGCTGCCGAGTACGGGTTGATAGGACGGCTTTCTCAGTGCTGCCCCTCCACGGCCGGAGTGCCCCCAGCTGGTGTGGTGCCCGCGTAGATCCGGCTCGTACTGCTGGACCTCAAATGGGGCGCCTGTATAAGGCTCGGGTGCGGGCTCTTTGCTAGAGCAGCCTGAGAGCATGCCGAGGGCTGCGGTGATTGCCAGCGGTATGCGCAGTCGAGAGAAATGCATCGGTTGAACCTCGATCCGGGGGATGAGGTTATTTTGTGGGAACAAGATCGCGATGAGGCGGCTAAACCTACACGATCTTTGTAAGATAAAAACATTCTAAGATCGTGGCATACCCTCTTGCGCATTAGCGCGATTGGGGGCATGCTTTCGCCAAGCCTTAATGGCGATTACCTCAGAAAGCGCAGCTTCACTCACGCGCCTTGGGCCACGAGCCTGTCAAGATTCTCCAAATTAAGTCGTTCTGCATGTGCAGATCGATTTAGTCATGCACCTCGGTGCATGGTCGGCAAGTTGGCCGTCTGTCAAATACAACCTAACTAATTGAAATGAAAACCTTTCGGGGCAGCGATATTCCCCGTCAGGGGTTTACGTCGCCCTGTGTTTTACTCTGGTTGGAGAATAATCATGGCTCGTAGCGTAAACAAAGTAATCCTTATCGGCAATGTTGGCGGTGATCCTGAAACTCGCTACATGCCCAACGGGAACGCGGTTACCAATATCACATTGGCAACTACCGATAGCTGGAAGGACAAACAGTCTGGTCAGCTTCAAGAAAGAACCGAGTGGCACCGTGTTGTGCTATTTGGGAAGGTTGCTGAGATTGCCGGTGAGTACCTTCGTAAGGGCTCGCAGTGCTATATCGAAGGCAGACTACAAACCCGCGAATGGGAGAAGGATGGAGTCAAGCGTTATACCACTGAGATTGTGGTTGATATGCAAGGCACCATGCAGCTCCTTGGCGGTAAGCAGGCAGATAACGGTGGTGATGGTGCTCCTCGCTCTAGCGGGAGGAATCAAGCCCAGCGTTCTCCGCAGCAACCCAACCGTCAACCGACTCAAACGCCGACTTCTGATCCGCATTACGATTCGTTTGACGATGACATCCCCTTTGCGCCCATTAGCCGAGTTCTTCTGAACATCATCTAACGGGTCAATCAGTTGCAAATAAATACGCGCCTTCGGGCGCGTTTTTGTTCAGGGGGTTTCAAAATGTCTAGTGCTAACTATCAAAACGCTGTAGCCGTAATTGCAAAGCAAGAGGATAAGTTTCTTGAGTTGGTGAAGGCAGCAAAAACAGATGTCGTGTTCAAGCAAGAGATGCTTTATGCAGCTCAAGCCATGATGAACAATGACTACCTGTGCACTGTCGCTATCAACAATCCGCTGTCTCTTCGCAATGCATTTGGCCAAGTGGCCGCCTGTGGCCTAACGCTGAACCCTGCAAGGGGTTTGTGCTACCTGGTGCCACGGGACGGGCAAGTGGTTCTGGATGTGTCATACAAAGGCATGATCAAAACCGCTGTAAATGACGGCGCAATACGTGACTGTATTGTTGAGTTGGTCTACTCGAATGATCAGTTTAAGTACAAGGGTAAGCGTCATAGCCCTGTGCATGAATTCGATCCGTTCGACACTGAAGAGCGCGGTGAATTCCGTGGTGTCTATGTGGAAGTAACCCTGCCTGATGGCCGGGTCCATGTGGAAGCTGTAACAGCCAAGGAGATCTACAAAGCGCGTGATGCAAGTGATTTGTGGAAGCGCAAGAAGAAAGGCCCTTGGGTTGACTTCGAAACTTCCATGTTCAAAAAAACCGGCATCAAAATCGCTAAGAAATACTGGCCTCAAGTCGGCGAAAAACTCGACACGGTTATTCAGTATCTCAACACAACGGCAGGGGAGGGGTTTGCATCTCATGATGTCCCGATCTCTGTTGTAGAGCGTTATATGGGTGCAGCTGAAGTAGTCGATGAAGCCCAGCCACTCCCGACCTCGAATGAGGTTGAAGAGCAGGTGCCGGCATCTGAGACAACGCAAGTTGAGCCTGAAGATGCTCAAGCTCAGGTCGCAGAACCGCTGGAAGGCGAAGTGCTTCAGGCTTCAAATGATGAGAGCCAAGCACCTGTAGATTTACCTCCCAAAGTCCTGAAGAAGGCTCAAGAGGTGGTCAAGCGGGCGCGTGAGTCGCAAGGCTGGAAAGCAGCGCGTGATTATGTAAGTTCGTGGCCTGTTGAGGCTCGTGATTACGTTCTGCGACTCCTGTCTACTGCGGAATACCAAGCTGCTCAGGGTGAATGACGATGGTTCATCTATCGATCAGATCCCTGTTAGAAGGCAATACGTTCTGTAGCCAGACACGATCAGAAGTGTTCAGAAAGGGAGAAGAGGTTTTTCACCCCAATGTTCAGCTTCTGGAAAAGACTGGCTACAGAAACAAAATCTGCTCCGAGTGTCTTGCGATTTGGGATAACCCGGAGTCTCCAACCAACCCTGTGCAGGGCATCCCTTTGCACAGGGCTGCTGCTGGCAATAAATGAGGAAACTGAGATGGCTGAGATTATTATCAACCTGATCATGCTGTTCTTTAACTAAGAGCAGCGAACTCACAATAAACCCTGACGGGGCACCTGCCCCTCAGGGGTTAGTTGCCTTCGTCGTACTGAAAAGGAAAACGAAATGGCAACTGCTAACTCAAGCTGCATCATCAAACTCGTCCATGACCATGACGCAGAAAGTCCGCGTGAATGGGACAACTTAGGATCGATGGTATGCGCTCATCGGCGCTATCGTTTGGGTGATGAGAATGGGGCTGCGAAAGCATTGGAAGTGATCTACAAGCACCTGTCTGATAAGCAGCTGGGGCAGATCGATTTCAATGCCAATCACATCCCAGATGTTGAGCGTGCGCTGGAGATGACGGGGCAAGCAATTATGCTTCCACTTTATCTTTATGATCACTCTGGCATCACAATGAAAACCTCCCCTTTTAGCTGTCGATGGGACAGTGGCAAGGTTGGCTTTATCTTTGTGTCTAAAGATAAAGCCCGCTCCGAGCTTGGTTGGAAACATCTCACGAAGCCGCGCATTGAGAAGCTGGAAACATATCTGGACGGAGAGGTCGAATCATACGATCAATACCTGACGGGGAATGTTTGGGGGTATCAAGTGATCGAGGATGACGAAGTTGTTGATAGCTGCTGGGGATTCTTTGGTAGCGATCCAATGACAAATGGCGTTCTGGATCATCTAAGTAATCAGCATCAGGCAATGATACAGGCTGGCAATTATCAGCGTGTCTATTCCTGAGTTTAAATAACCCATCTGACTGCGTATAAGTTGATCAGATAAATCTAACCCTGTAGGGACTTTCCCTACAGGGGATTGCTCCGTTTCAGGGATGAAAAGGAGAAATTAAAATGCGTACTTACATACTCGCTATGTGCGATATGCGTACCAAGCGTTACACCCGCTTTCAGTGCCAAGCCAACAGCTTCAATGAAGCAGTTGAAAAGGCCCAGAAGACTCTCAATGGGGGCTTTCCTGGGTTTGCAATGGGTGCTGCAAATGGAGGTCGCCATGCGTCCTTCAACGGTTGAATCGCTTAAAGAGTCTCTTGCCATCTGGCAGGAGCTTGAAGCTGGTGATCTGGCTCAGCGCAGCCTGGTTACTGAAATGGCCGGAGAGATCCAGAGGAAGATTCTTTCCCTGGAATCCTTACTGGGCCTGTACGCGGTCCACGGGCTTGGGTTGACGCTCAAGCACTGCCGAACTGACTCGTGGGGGATTCTTTCCGAAGATTCTTCCGAGCCCGGACGGTACCGCTGGACGATGTTCGGTAAGGATGGTTTCACGGGTCATTGCACCCAGGACACCGCCGAGCTGTGCATTGGCGACATGCTCGATGATGGCTTCATGATCCCTGACATGGGAGCGCTGGAGCGATTGTCTTGCACAACTGAATGGCAGCGCGGGATGGAAGTTTGTGCAGTGATTCAGGCCTGCAATGCAGGCCGGCTGAGCTGGCAGGAAGCCAACGACCGTTACGCCGAAATTGACCAGCGATACAGGAGCGCCGCATGAGCTACATGGCGATCCTCAAGCTGGTTCCTTCTGGCCGAAATATCGCCGTGTTTGGCCCCACCCCGCAAATTTGCGGTCAACGGCTGTTCGACCAGCTCCTGAGCTGGTACGGCGATGAAAACCGGCCTGTGAATGAGCAAACCTGCCGCCTCTTTGAGGTGGTGCAAGCAGCTCCGCACATGGAGACGAGAGTCGAAATGTTCGGTGCTAGCAAAACCAACGCTCTGCGCTTACTGCGCCAGGGCATCGCCGGCTGACGTACTGGCTGACGAACCAAACCCCCAGGGGGGCAACCCCCCTTTGGGGGTTTGCCTTTCCTGGATTTG
>NZ_JXXD01000096.1 GCF_000935215.1 Stutzerimonas stutzeri | reverse complement strand
GCAGAAACAAGGGCAGCCCTCGGGCTGCCCTTTTTTATTCGTGGCGCAGGTCGCTCGTGCAGCTATAGCGAGCCCATGCTGCCGCCATATTGCCTGCCCGGAACCGCGCGGTCAGCCCCATGAGCCGCGGGTTTGCCAAGGGCATTCAGCAGTCTGATGGATGCCGGTCCGTGCCCCGGCATTCGCTAGACTCGCTGCCACTACCCGAACAACAAAAGGCAGCACAACGATGCACAACCGCATGATGATTACCGGTGCCGGCTCCGGGCTCGGTCGCGAGATTGCCCTGCGCTGGGCGCGTGAGGGCTGGCAGCTGGCGCTTTCCGATGTCAACGAAGGCGGCCTGGCGGAAACCCTGAAAATGGTCCGCGAAGCGGGCGGTGACGGCTTCACCATGCGCTGCGACGTGCGTGACTACAGCCAGCTGATCGCCTTCGCCCAGGCCTGCGAGGAGAAGCTTGGCGGCATCGATATCGTGGTCAACAACGCCGGTGTGGCTTCCGGCGGCTTCTTCGACGAGCTGTCGCTGGAGGACTGGGACTGGCAGATCGCGATCAACCTGATGGGTGTGGTCAAGGGCTGCAAGGCGTTCCTGCCGCTGGTACAGAAGAGCAAGGGCAAGATCATCAACATCGCGTCGATGGCGGCGCTGATGCAGGCACCGGGCATGAGCAACTACAACGTGGCCAAGGCCGGCGTCGTGGCGCTGTCGGAAAGCCTGCTGGTCGAGCTGCGCCAGGCCGAGGTCGGCGTGCATGTGGTCTGCCCGTCGTTCTTCCAGACCAACCTGCTGGATTCCTTCCGCGGCCCGACGCCGAACGTGAAGGCGCAGATCGGCAAGCTGCTGGAGTCCTCGCCGATTACTGCGGCGGACATCGCTGACTACATCCACCAGCAGGTCGCCAAGGGCGAGTTCATGATCCTGCCGCACGACGAGGGCCGTATGGCCTGGAAGGTCAAGCAGCAGAACCCTCAGGCGATCTACGACGAGATGGCGCTGCTGGCCGAAAAGAAACGCGCCAAGAGCAAGGCGCTCTGAGACTGCCCGGCCGCTTCGGCGGCCGCTGCGGTTGCCTCGGGGAGAGGCGGGGAGTAGGGTTGCCTGTCCGCCTTTTTTCGCCGTAACCCTATGGATCGCTTGTGAATTTTCCCTCCCGCGGGCTGCTGATGCTGGCGCTGGTCCTGGCTGCCATCAACCTGCGCCCAGGTATTACCTCCTTCGCTCCGCTGATCGAGCGCATCGCCGAAGAGCTTTCGCTTTCTCGCGGTCTGATCAGTCTCACCACGGCCTTGCCGGTTCTGCTGATGGGCTTGCTCGCCCCCCTGGCGCCGCGGCTGGCCGTGCGTTTCGGGCTGGAGTGCAGCATCGCGCTGTGCCTCGGGCTGATCGGCGTGGCATTGCTGTTGCGGCTGTTCGGCCACAATGCCGTTCTGCTGATCGGCACCGCCGGGCTGGTTGGCGCAGGGATCGCCGTCGCCGGGCCGCTGCTGTCCGGTTTCATCAAGCGCTACTTCCTCGAACGCATGGGCCAGACCGCCGCCTGGTACTCGCTGAGCATGGCGGTCGGCGGCACCCTCGGCGTAGTGGTGACGGCGCCGGCCACCGAGGTGATGGGGCAGGACTGGACGCGTGGCCTGGCGCTCTGGGCGCTGCCGGCCCTGGCTGCGCTGCTGATCTGGTCGCGCTTGCCCAATCAGCCGGAAGCCGCCAGCGAGAGTCGTGCCGGTTTGCCCTGGAAGGAGCCTCGGGCCTGGTTGCTCAGTGTCTACTTCGCCCTTCAGGCCGGGCTGTTCTACGCGCTGGCCACTTGGCTGGTGGCTCGTTATCACGAGGTTGGCTACAGCCTGCTGCAAAGTAATGCGTTCTTCAGTGGCTTCATGCTCATCGGCCTGCCAAGTGCCTTTGCCATGCCCTGGCTGGCGCAGCGGCTGGGCAATCGGCATCGAATCATGGCAGCGTGCGGCGGGTTGGCGACCCTTTGCCTGGCAGCAATCGCTCTGGCACCGAGCTGGCAACCCCTGGTGGTCTGCATGCTGCTCGGCGTCGCGCTCAACGGCACCTTCTCCCTGGCGCTGATCTCGCCGATGTACGAAGCCAATACTCCGTTGGCGGTCAGCCGGCTGACCGCGATGATGCTCTGCACCGGCTACTGCCTGGCGTGCCTGACGCCGGTACTGGCCGGGCTCGGGCGTGATCTGGCGGGTGACTATCGCATGCCGTTCCTGGTCCTCACCGGCATGGCGGCATGCATGTCGTTGTTGGCGATGCGCCTGCGGCCACGGCATCAGGATCGCTGAACCGTCCCGAGGCTGTGGCCTGTTTCACCACTTCCCAAGCCGCGGGTGACCCGCCCGCCGCGCTGTGCTAGAAAGCTCGCCGTCCCAGTTTATCCCTGCGTTTCGGAGTTTCGAGTGGAGTCTGAATCCATCGTTTATGGCTGCATCCGTGATTGGCCTTCCGCCGACCCCGAGCAGTGCCGCCAGCGCCGGGCGAACAATCTGGCTGCCGTGCAGGCGTTGCCGCAGGGCGAGGCCTGGCCCTTCATCGGTCGCGAGATGTTTTCCTTCTGCCGTAACGAGGAACTGGGCCTGTACCAGACCCAGGTGATCCACTTCGGTGCCAGCTACCGCGCAGTGGAGTACGAGTGGGCGCTCTGGGTCCAGCGTTTCGAGGAGCTGCTCAAGCAGTTGTACTGGACCAGCGCGGTGGTGCACCTGGAAACCGAGCTCAACGGCACCCACACCTTTCGCTGGGAAACCGATACCGGCAGCCACAGTCCGCAGCAGAGCGACCTGCGCATGCGCTGTGCCTGGGAGCGGGAGAGCGGTCTGTTCGGCTGAAACGCGCGGCGGCGTTCAGTCCAGCCACTCGCGCGGCACATCGCGCCTGAGGGCCAGCTGGCATTGCTGACTGTCGGGGTCGAAGACGATCACCGCCTCCCCCTTGTCCAGCGCGCGGCGCACCCGTGTCACCCGGGTTTCAAGCGGGGTTTCGTCACCATTATCGGTGCCATCGCGGGTGACGAAATCTTCTATTAGGCGGGTCAGGGTGTCCGGTTCGAGCTGGTCGTGCGGTATGAGCATGGGATTTCTTCGGGTGAGCCGGTTTGCCACAAGGCCGGCGGACGTTAGCTCGCGCCGCCCTGCAGGTAGCTGTCCAGGCAAGCATACAGCTGCCGGCTCTCCAGAGGTTTGCCGATGAATTCATCCATACCCGATTCCAGGCCGCGCTGACGGTGCTCTGCCAGTACGTGGGCGGTCACGGCGATGATCGGCACGGCCTGTAATTCAAGCTCCGCTTCCAGCTTGCGTATCCGCCGGCTGGCTTCGAAGCCATCGAGCTCCGGCATTTCGCAGTCCATCAGGATCAGTTGCACGGCTTCCGGATCGCGGCGATAGAGGTCCACGGCCTGGCGTCCGTTGTCGGCGAGCTGAACCGCGTAACCGCGCTTTTTCAGCAGGCCGCGCACCACCATCTGATTCACCGGATTGTCCTCGGCGATCAGAATGCAGGGCTCGCGGGGTGGCTGTTCGGCCGGCGCTTCTTCGGTCGTTTCGCTGGCCCACCGAGGCTCCTCGGCGTACAGGGTTTGCAGCGCCTCGCGCAGCGGCGTGCTCTGCAGCGGTAGCGCCAGGCTGATCAGGCGTAAGCCGGGCGATGGTGGCGGTGGCTCGTGGACTGGCGAATAGAGCATCAGCACCCGCTGATTCGCCTCCAGATGCGGGCGAAGACGCTCCAGCCACTGCGCCGGACTACCCGGCCAGGGCGCCAGCAGAACCAGCAGTGGCGGGGCGGTGAAGTCAGACAGGTAGTCCGGCAGGCATTCCGGGGTCTGGCAGCGCTCGGTGCGCATGCCCCAGCGCCGCAGCAGATGGCTCAACGCTTCGAGGCCCTCGGTATCCTGCGAGGCGAGCAGCGCCGGGCGGCCGCCGAGCAGATGGGCGAGGGGGTCTTCCGTGTCGCTTGCGCTTTGCAGCGGAATCTCGAAGCAGAAGCGACTGCCGCGGCCCGGTGCGCTCTGCACCTCGATATGGCCGTTCATCATTTCCACCAGCTCCTTGCTGATCGCCAGGCCAAGTCCGCTGCCACCATAACGTCGGGTGGTACTCGAATCGCCCTGGGAGAAGGATTCGAACAGTTGCGCCAACACTTCCTGACGCATGCCGATACCGCTGTCGCTGACGCAGAACACCAGGCGCCGGGTGCCTTCCTGGGTCTGACGGCAGGAGACTTCGAGCAGTACGTGGCCGTGCTCGGTGAATTTCAGCGCATTGCTCAGCAGATTCATCAGAATCTGTTTGAGTCGCGTTGGGTCGCCACGAATCCGTCGCGGCACGCCGGGCTCCAGGCCTACGTGCAGGCTCAGCTGTTTCTCCAGCGCCTGCGCGGTGAACAGCCGGATGGTTTCGGAAATCAGGATTTCCAGATCGAAATCGATGTCTTCCAGGCTGAGCTTGCCGGAGCCGATCCGGGCGTAGTCGAGGATGTCGTTGATCACCGCCAACAGCGAATTGCCGGAGCTGGAGATGGTATCCAGGTAGAACTGCTGGCTGCGGTCCAGCGGCGTTTCACGCAGCAGTTGCAGCATGCCGAGCACGCCATTGAGCGGAGTGCGGATCTCGTGACTCATCTTGGCCAGGAAGCGGCTCTTGGCTTCGTTCTCGCTGGCGGCCCGCTCGGCGGCCTCACGCGAGCGGTAGCCCTCTTCCTTGAGCAGGTTGATGCGATCGGCCAGGCCGATGGACAGGGTGATCAGTTCGAAAGCGACGCTGGCCTTGACCACCGCCGCGCCGTACAGGCCGAACAGTTCGAAACCCAACGAGCCGGCCGTGACCAGAATGAACGAGGCCAGCAGCACGCCCCAGGCCAGCGTGTAGTAAACCCCGTAGCGCACGCCGCGGCGCCAGACGAAGGCACCGGTGACGAGCAGGCCGACCGAGGCGGCGATCACCGTGATGCTGGCCAGGATGCTCCAGGTCTGCACGTCCAGCAGCAGCCCGGAAACCATGCTGCCGAGGGCGATGAGCAGCGTGCAGCGCAGCACCAGATCGAGCCGTGGAAAGAGTTCGCGGGTATGCAGGAAGTGGCGGCTGAACTGAATGGCGATCAGGCAATGACTGAACATCAGGACGTAGATGCCCATGGCCACCAGCCCGCCGTCGTCGGCCAGCCATTTGACCAGCAGGCCGTCGAAGGAGAGTGCGAACAGTCCGACGTTGAGGGTGTAGACCAGATACCAGAAGTACGCCGGTTCGCGCAGCGAAGCGAAGAGGAACAGGTTGTAGCAGAACATCGCGAACAGCACGCCATAGAAGGCCCCGCTGATGCCGCTCAGCTCCTGCTGCTCGGCCGCGCTGGCGTTGTAGCTGCTGAAATACAGTGGCACGTAGAGCGTGCTGGTGGTCTTGATGCGTAACAGCAGCGTGCTTTCGCCCGGCGGCAGATCGACGGGAAACCAGAAGTCGCTGACCTTCACCGCGCGATCCGCAAAGGGGTAGCGATCCCCGCTCAGTTGCCGGCTGATGCTGCCGTCGGGGTACTGCAGGAACACCTCGATGTGGTCGAGCAGTGGATAGTTGATCTCGATGAAACCGCCGAGCGGTGCGTCCAGCTCGTTGACCAGCCTGGTGCGTAGCCACCACGTCGAGCTGTTCTTGCCCTCGTTGACATGCCCGCTCTCGACGGGGCGCAGACGCTCGGCGGGTAACGCCATGACGTCATCGAAATCCAGGCTGCCATCCGGGTCTTCAAGGTAGAGGGTGCCGTTACCGAGGGACTGGCGCGTATCGGGCGAATCGAACACGACGGGCGAGACTGCCCAGGCTTGGAGCGACAGGCAAAACAGCAACAGAGCCAGGCATGAACGCGGCGACATGTTTCGTTCCGGAAGGGGCGCGCCCGAATGGGCGACACATATTAGTAGAGCGATGTGACGGTACCGATTCCTTGGGCTCTACATGGCGCCTTCAGAGTGCCGCACGTCCTTGTCCGGTTAACTTTGCCGAGTTACACGCCGAGCGGCAAGCGTCTACTGTGCGAAGCAGGCGCCTGGTCACGTAAGCCGATGGCTCAACTATCACGCTCCTGGGGTTGGTGCTGGCGCCCGATCAGTGTGTCGACGGGTGGTACACGGGTGTCGTTCTCCATCTGCGCATCATGTTCCAGTTGATGGCTGAAGCGTTCCAGCGAGTCCTTCGCGTGCTGTGAGTCGCTGGCGAAGACCGGCTGGCTGAGCATATAGCCGCAGAGCAGGCGGCTCATGGCCGCGAGGCTATCGATGTGGGTGCGTTCGTAGCCATGGGTGGCATCGCAGCCGAAAGCCAGCAGCGCGGTGCGGATGTCGTGTCCCGCTTCGACCGCCGATTGGGCGTCGCTGTGGTAGTAGCGGAACAGATCGCGGCGTACCGGGATTTCGTTCTCGCTGGCGAGCTTGAGCAGGTGCCGGGACAGATGGAAGTCATAGGGGCCGCCGGAGTCCTGCATCGCCACGGTTACCGCGTGCTCACTGGAGGCCTGGCCCTTGGCCGCCGGCGCGATGTCGATCCCGACGAACTCGCTGACATCCCAAGGCAGGGCGCCGGCGGCTCCGGAGCCGGTTTCCTCGGTGATGGTAAACAGCGGATGCACATCGATGGGCGGTTCGCGGCCGCTTTCGACGATGGCCTTCAGTGCCGCTAGCAGCGCGGCGACGCCTGCCTTGTCATCCAAGTGACGGGCGCTGATGTAGCCGTTCTCGGTGAATTCCGGCATTGGATCGAAGGCGACGAAATCACCGACGTTGACGCCCAGCGCGCAGGTTTCGTTGCGGCTGTAGGTATAGGCGTCCAGGCGCAGTTCGACGTGGTCCCAGCTCACCGGTGCTTCATCCACGGCGGTGTTGAAGGCATGCCCCGAGGCCAGCAGCGGCAGTACGCTACCGCGGATGACTCCGGTATCGGTGAAGACGCTGACGCGGCTGCCCTCGGCGAAACGGCTCGACCAGCAGCCCACCGGGGCCAGGCCGAGGCGGCCGGTATCCTGAATCTCGCGGACGATGGCGCCGATGGTGTCCAGGTGCGCCGCGACCGCGCGGTCCGGGCTGTAGCGGCGGCCCTTGAGTGTGGCGCGGATGGTGCCGCGGCGGGTCAGCTCATAGGGGATGCCCAGCTCGGCCAGGCGCTCGGCAACATAGCGCACAATGGTGTCGGTGAATCCAGTGGGGCTGGGGATGGCGAGCATTTCCAGCAACACGCGTTGCATGTAGTTGAGATCGGGTTCGGGGAGTTTTGCGGTCATGAGAGCTCCTGTTGACGGCGCCTTTTCAGCCTTCGGATGGAGTGAATGTCGG
>NZ_JXXD01000095.1 GCF_000935215.1 Stutzerimonas stutzeri | reverse complement strand
GCGCAGGCCGAGCGCAAGGGCGAACTGTTGATCAGCGCCCGCGCCAGCAAGGAGACCCGCATTCGGCAGACTTACGATGATTACGGCCCGCATGTCGGCGTAGGCCGCTACGGTGGCGGCTACGGCTCAGGTTATGGCGTGGGGACGAGCGTACCCATCGTGCGCAACTACGAGGAAGAGGTGCTCTCGGTGCGTATCGAGATGTTCGACGCGGCTTCCGGCCAATCGATCTGGAGCAATCGCGCCGAAGCACGTAGCGGCGGTAGCCGCGCCAAGCAGCAGGATGCGCTGCGCGAGGCGGTGCAGCGGGCGCTGGCGGACTACCCGCCGCGCTGAGCGTGACGGCGATGCAGACTCAGCACCGCACCGAGGCCTAGACTGAACAGATTCCACCCCCGGAGAACGATCATGTTGCGCTGCCTGTTGCTGATACCTCTGCTCTTCGCGCTAGCCGCCTGCCAGGGCCCGCAGGTGCAGCGCGATTTCGATCCGACGCGGGATTTCTCGGCCTATCGGGCCTGGAGCTGGCAGGAACCGGCGCTGCAGTACCGGCCTGACGATCCACGAATCAAAAGCGACCTCACCGAACAACGCATCCGCGCGGCGATCGCCGAACAGCTCGATCAGCAGGGGCTGCGTCCCGCCACGGCCGGCAAAGCGGCGGACCTCAAGGTGCAGGCCTGGTACATCGTCGACCAGCGCACCCAGCAGTACACGACCACCTCCGGCGCCTGGGGCAATCCCTGGTACGGCTACTGGGGTGGGCCGATGTTCACCGACACCCGCACCATCGACTACCAGGTCGGCACGCTGCAGATCGACCTGTATGACGCCGCTGACGGCAAACTGGTCTGGCGCGGCAGCGCCGAGCAGACCCTGAGCAACCGCCAAGGCACCCCCGAGCAACGCGCCGGCAGCATGCGCGAGCTGGTGACACGGGTGCTGTCGCAATACCCGCCGCGCTGAGCCAAGCGCAGCGAACCGCTGTCCCGCTATGGCGAGTCGTATCCCGGCTCGCCATACTGTCGCGCCCTGATTCCGGAGATCCGAAATGCCTGCCGTTGCCTGGTGGTTACTCACCCTTCCGTTCATTGCCGGCGCGATGCTGCCCCTGCAGGCCGGAATCAACGGCCAGGTCGCGCGTCACCTCGGCAACGTGATGGGCGCGGCACTGCTTTCGTTTACCGTGGGAACACTGGCGCTGTTCGTCATCGTAGCAGTCCAGCGCGATATCCCGGCGTTGCAGACGCTGAAGGGCCTGCACTGGTGGCACTGGTGTGGTGGGCTGCTGGGGGCCTTTTTCATCGCCACGGCCGCCTTCGCCGCACCGCGCACGGGAGCGCTGCTGTTCATGGCGCTATTGCTGGCCGGCCAGCTGTTCGTCGCCTTGCTGCTGGATCACTTCGGCTGGGCCGGCTTTCGCCAGTCCAGCATCAGCTTCGGCAAGGTCTCCGGTCTGCTGCTGATCTTCGCCGGCGTCTGGCTGATCCAGCGCGGCTAGCAGGTGCGCGGCGGACGTCACTCGTGCTCGAAGGCGTAGAACAGGTTGGGCTCGCTGACCAGATAGAGATTGCCCTGTGCATCGAAGGTCATCCCTGCGGCACGCTGCGCTCGAGTCCGGCAAACCCGCTCCAGAGCGAGCGGAAGCTGACCAGCTCGCCCTCGGCGTCGAGCTCCAGCATCATCTTCGCCTCGTCGCTGAGCAGCACCAGATGGCCGGTACGCTCGTCGAAGTGCACCGAGGACAGATCACTGGCCATGTCCAGCTTCTCAATCCAGGCCTCACGGTCGATGATCTTGATGTCCATGTCACCTGCCAGACTGCGCTTGATGCCCTGGATCTCGTAGAGCTTGCGCGGTGAGTGCTCCTTGACCACGAACAGCCGATCACCGGCGCGGTCGTACCCGACGCCCTCGAAACCGGTATTGTCCTCGTCGTTCAGGGCCAGAGTGATGGAGCGGGCGTCGGTACGCTGCAGCGGCCCGGCAATCTTGGGAACCTGCACGATCAACAGCGACTGCTTGCGCTCCTCGGTCAACACAAGCAGGTCATCACCCAGATAGGTCACGCCCTCGACGTCCTGGAACCCGCGCAGCGGGTAGCGCGCGAGGAAGCCGCCATCCTTGTCCAGCGCCAGCAGCTCTTCGGGGTTATTGACGACGCCCCAGAGATGATCGCGGCGTTCGTCATAGGTCAGCCCGGAAAGATTGTCTTCCACCGTGGCTACCTGCAGCGCGTCGATCTTCACCCGGTATTCGGGTAGCCAGAGGCTGTGCCTTTCCCAGCTGCTTTCATGCCAAGTGGTTTTCAGCGTATAGAACAGCCGCTCGTCCAGATGAGTGGCGGTGACAACGTAGAGCAGGCCGAAAAAGACGCAGCCATAGGCCCAGGCGGGGCGCAGTGTCTTGATTCGTTCCAGGCGCGCTCTGGCAATGGCCAGCATCGTTGGTCTTCTCGTTCTGGGAATGGTAGGCAGGCTGCCTGGCGCTTGTTGCAGTTGCATGAAGGTCGGGAACGCATGATGCGCTAAGGACTCACAGCGACATTCCGACCGCCTCCTGCCCTGGTGGTTCCAGCGCAGCGGCGACCGTTCGGAACTCTCGGGCGCACTCGAGAGCCCAATGCCCAGAGCCGTGCTTGGGCACCGCAATCGAACGTTCAGGAGAGTGATACATGCGGGTAGAAGGATTCTTCGAATGGCTGGGACAGGCGCTGGGCGCGGTCATACGTTTCATCGTCGAGGCGCTGGGCGACTTCTTCGGCCTGTTTGCCAGGGCCGGACACAATTTCCTCGAGGGGTTGTCGCGTACGCTGGGCATGGACCGCTCTCTGATCAGCCTGGTAGCACTGGCGATCGGCCTGCTGTTGCTGGTTGCGGCGGTCCGCGCGTTCTTTCGCGGCTCGATCATCGGCGGGCTGATCTGGCTGTTCCTCGGGCTGTGGCTGCTGAGCTGGTTGATTCACTGACGCGCAGCCTAAAGCTCGGACTTTCCCTCTTTCATTGCATGCCACGTATAGTGCCGGGCCGTCCCGGAGGCCCGTAATGTCCAGCATGCTTGCCGCCTGGCGCCACGCCCCAACCCACAGCAAGGTGTGGGCGCTGGCGGCGCCGATGATCCTGTCGAACCTATCCGTTCCGCTGGTCGCACTGGTGGACAGCAGCGTGATCGGCCATCTGCCGCACGCGCATCAGCTGGGCGCAGTGGCGGTCGGCGGTAGCCTGTATACGCTGCTGGTGTGGGTGATGGGCTTTCTGCGCATGGGCACGACGGGCTTCGCCGCCCAGGCCGCTGGTCGCAACGACGGCGGCGCCCTGCGCCAGATCCTCCTGCAGGGGCTGCTGCTGGCCCTGGGTTTCGCGCTGTTGCTCGGGGTGCTCGGTGTGCCGCTGAAAGGCGCGGCCCTGCAGCTCATGCAGCCCTCGGCCGAACTGGACGAACTCACCCGTGATTATTTCCACACGCGGCTGTTCGGCCTGCCCGCGGCGCTGGCCAGCTATGCGCTGATCGGCTGGTTCCTCGGCACGCAGAACGCGCGCGCGCCACTGGCCATCCTGCTGACCACCAATCTGATCAACGTGGCGCTGGACCTGTGGTTCGTGCTCGGCCTCGACTGGGGCGTGGCCGGCGCCGCACGCGCCTCGGTGATCGCCGAATGGAGCGGCGCGCTGCTCGGCCTGGCGCTCACCCGCAACGCGCTGGCCCGCTATCCCGGCCGCCTCGATACTCGCGCGCTGCGCCGCTGGTTGAGCTGGCGGCCGCTGATGGCGGTCAACCGCGACATCTTCCTTCGCTCGCTGGCGCTGCAACTGGTGTTTTTCCTGGTGACGGTACAGGGCACGCGGCTAGGCGATGCGACGGTCGCCGCCAACGCGCTGCTGCTCAACGGCCTGCTGCTGACCGCGCACGCCCTCGATGGATTGGCTCATGCCGTGGAAGCCTTGGCCGGGCATGCCATCGGTGCCCGCAACCGCGACGCACTGCAGCGAGTGATGGTGGTCGCCGGGGGCTGGTCGTTGCTGGCCAGCGTCGCCTTCGGCCTGTTCTTCCTGCTTGGCGGCCACCTATTTATCCAGCTGCAGACCGACATTCCCGAGGTCCGCGCGACCGCGCTGATCTACCTGCCCTATCTGGCGGCGTTGCCGCTGATTGCGGTCTGGAGCTATCTGCTCGACGGGTTGTTTATCGGTGCAACCCGCGCGCGGGAGATGCGCAACAGCATGCTCCTAGCGGTGGGCCTGACGCTGCCACTGGGCTGGCTGCTGCAAGGGCTTGGCAATCACGGCTTGTGGCTGGCGTTTCTGAGCTTCATGCTGATGCGCGGCGTCTGCCTGGGCGTGCTCGCTCAGCGCCTGCAGCGCCACGGAGCCTGGTTTAACATGGGCGCGCCGAGCACCACACACTCCGAAGGACACTGAACATGGCCTACGCCATCGCCGCCTACCTGCATTTTCTGGCGATATTCCTGCTCTTTGCCCTGCTGCTGCTGGAGCACCAGCTGTTCCGTCAGCCGCTGACGCTGGAGCGAGCGCGCAGCCTGTTCCGTATCGACATCGCCTTCGGTATCACCGCGGCGGCGGTACTGGCCAGCGGGGCGGCCCGGGCCATCCTCTATGGCAAAGGCCTGGACTACTACCTGAAGAACAGCCTTTTCCACGCCAAGATCGGCCTGTTCGTGGTGGTCGCGGTGCTCTCCATCTATCCGACCCTGACGTTCCTGCGCTGGCGCCCGGCCTTGTCCGCAGGCCAGGCACCGATCATCTCGGACAGCAGCGCCAGATGGGTCAAGCTGACCATCCGCCTGGAGCTGCTGCTACTCCTGCTGATCCCCTTGCTGGCGTCGCTGATGGCACGGGGCTTTGGCGTAATGCCCGGCTGACGCCGGGCTCACGGCTCAAGGCGTCAGATAGGACGAGCGCGTCAGCCCCAGACGTAACGCGTCGATGTACTGGGTGCGCTCCTTGGCACTCAGCTTGGCGCTGGCGACCTTGTCGCGGTAATAGGTCATCAGCTCCTCGGGCGACAGGTGCACGTAGCGCAGCATGTCCTCGATGGTGTCGTGGGTCTCGATGCCGGCGTGGTAGTAGCTGCCGTCCTCACGCTGATAGACGTTCACCGAGTCGGTATCGCCGAACAGGTTGTGCATGTCGCCGAGAATCTCCTGATAGGCACCGACCAGGAACACGCCGAGGAAGTACTCCTCGCCAGGCGCGACCTCGTGCACCGGCATGCTGCTTTCGATGCTCTGCTCGTCGACGTAGTGCTTGATCTTGCCATCCGAGTCGCAGGTCAGGTCCTGCAGCACAGCGCGCCGCACCGGCTCCTCGCTCAGCCGCTGCAGCGGCACGATCGGCAGGATCTGGTCGATCGCCCAGGTATCCGGAAGGCTCTGGAATACCGAGAAGTTGCAGATGTACTTGTCCGCCAGCTTGTCGTTGAGCTCGTCGAGCACCGCCCGATGCGAGCGCTGACGGGCCTTGAGCTGGTTGTACAGGCGTCGGCAGATGGCGAAGTAGCTCTGCTCGGCCAGTGCCTTCTGCGCCAGCGTCAGCTTGCCGGAGGCGTACTGCGCGCTGGACTCGCTCATGTAGTGGGTAGCGCGCCAGTAGGTCTCGGTGACCATTTCCGGGTCGGTCGGTCCGAGCAGGTCGGCCAGCGACTGCACGATCTCCGGCAGTTCGTCGTAGTTGTCGATCACCGGCAGCTCATCGTTGTGCCGCTCGACGTCGGTGACCTGCATGACCAACACCGCATGATGCGCCGTCATGGCACGCCCGCTTTCGGAGAAGATGTTCGGGTGCGGCAGCCCCTGTGCCTCGCAGAACTCCTTGAGCATGCCGACCACGGTACCGGCGTATTCGTCGATGTCGTAGTTGATCGAGCTGGCATTGCGCGAGTGGGTGCCGTCGTAGTCGACCCCCAGTCCGCCGCCCACATCGATGTAATCCACCGGCAGGTTCAACGCCCGTAGCTCGGCGTAGTAACGAATCGCCTCACGGAAGCCCTGACGATAGTCGGCCAGATTGGCGATCTGCGAACCCATGTGGAAGTGCAGCAAGCGAATGCCCTGGTCCATTTCTGCGGCGCGGAAGCGTTCGATCACCGAGAGCAGCTGCGCCGCGGACAGGCCGAACTTGGAGCGCTCGCCACCGGTATCGGCCCACTTCGACGATGCCAGCGACGACAGGCGCACACGCAGGCCGACCTGCGGGGTCAGCTTGAGCTCGTTGGCCTCCTCGATCACCAACCCGACCTCGGACTCCTTCTCGATGACAATGAATACCTTGTGGCCGAGCTTCTGGCCCATCAGTGCCAGGCGGATGAACTCGCGATCCTTGTAGCCATTGCAGACGATGGTGCCGCCCTTCGGCGCCAGTGCCAGCACCGCCATCAGCTCCGGCTTGGAGCCGGCCTCCAGGCCGATGGAAACGTTCTGCGTGGCGATGATGTTCTCCACCACCGCTTCCTGCTGGTTGACCTTGATCGGGTACAACGCGGTGTACTTGCCGGCGTACTCCATGCGCTCGATGTTGGCATCGAAGGCACCGGTCAGGCGCCGCACGCGGTCCTGCAGGATGCCGGGGAAACGCACCAGCAACGGCAGCGACAGCCCCGCCTCGCGCAATTGCTCGATCAGGCCGTTGAACTCGATCGGCTCGCCGCTCGGCCCTTGCGGGCGCACTTCGACATTGCCCTGGTCGTTGATTGCGAAATACCCAGCGCCCCAGTGGCGGATACCGTAGATGCTGCGGCTGTCGGCAGCGGTCCACTGGCTACCGTCGTCTTTACGTGTGCGTCGTACAGGCATCAAGGCCTCCCGGAAGAAATTGAGTGTTTCGCAGCGAGCAGAACCGTGCGGCGAAGGCTATGCGGCTTCGACAGCCGATATGCGGAAAATGGTGAAAATCGGTGGAGGCGTCACATCGGCGCTCAGCCACCGGACTTCTTGGCCTTGAAGCCACGTTTGTTCAGCTCGTCGATCAGCAGCTGAACGTGGTCGCCCTGAATCTCGATGACGCCGTCCTTCAACGCGCCACCCGTGCCGCAGCGGCGCTTCAGCGCGCTGGCCAGCTCCTTGAGCTCGGTCTCGGGCAAGGGAACGCCACTGATAGTCGTCACCGTCTTGCCGCCCCGCCCCTTGCTCTCACGGCGCACCCGCGCAATGCCGTCGCCTTCGGGCAGAACGCTCTGTTTGCAGATGCAACTGCCCAGCGGTTGACTGCACTCGGGACAATGCCGACCGGCATCGGTGGAATAGACCAGCCCGCTCAGGCCGGCCAGGGAAGTGGTTTTCTTCGCCACACAAACCTCACTCGCCAATCTGGCTCTGCCTGGCAGAGCCGAAGTGCCGGCTAATTTACCAGCAATGCGAGTTGGTAGCAGAACAGAGTCCGGGCGACGGATATGAAACCCGGACTGCTTGTGAAACCGGAGTACGCGAAGGGCCGATCAGCTCTTCTGATCGGCGATACGCCCGGCCGGTGCATAGGGCGATGGATCCACGATCGGCGCCTGCTCAAGCATCAGATCGACAAGCAGCTGACAGGACGCCGGCGCCAGCACCAACCCGTTGCGGAAGTGCCCGCAGTTCAGCCACAGCCCGTCGAAACCGGACACGGCACCTATATAAGGAACACCATCCGGCGAGCCGGGCCGCAAGCCTGCCCAGTGCTTAACCACTTGCGCGTCGGCCAGCGCGGGCAACAGCTCGATCGCTGTTGCCCTCAGGCTTTCCAGCGCGTCTTCGGTCGGCGTCTTGTCGAAGCCGACATCTTCCAGCGTGCTGCCGACCAGGATATGGCCGTCGCGCCGCGGAATCGCATAGCGCCGCTTGGCCAGCACCATGCTCGGCAGGAAGTCCTCCGCGCACTTGAATAGAATCATCTGCCCCTTCATCGGCTTGACCGGAATCTCCAGCCCCAGCGTCGCCAGCAGCTGTGCGCTCCAGGCGCCAGCAGCCACTACAACCTGATCCGCTCGCATCTCGCCCTGCGCTGTCTGCACGCCCACGATACGCGTACCGTCGCGGAGGAAACCCTCGACCGCGCACTGCTCGATCACAGTCGCATCCGGCAGCTGCCGCAGCGCTTCGCGCAAGGCGCGCAACAGACGAGGATTGCGAATGTTGGCAACACCCTCCATGTAGACGGCGCGCTCGTAACCCTCACCCAGCGAAGGCACTGCCTGGCGCACGGTCTCCATCGACACCGACGTCAGCGGCCGGCCATAACGCTCAGCCCAATTCAGCGCCTCCGCCTCGTCATGCAGATCCAGCCAGTAAAGGCCGGTGACATGCACCTCGGGGTCCACCCCCGTCTCTTCCAGAAGCCGCTCGCCAAGCTGCGGATAGAAATCCTGCGACCAATGCGCCAGCGCCGTGACCGCTGGGCTGTAGCGCCACGGATAAAGCGGCGAAACGATACCGCCGCCGGCCCAGGAAGCTTCGCGACCAACATCGCCCGACTCCAGCAGCAACACCGACGTGCCTGCCTGAGCCAGGCGATAGGCGGACAACAACCCGATGACACCGCCACCGACAACGATCACTTCTTGATTCACATGCCTCTCCAACCATCTGGTTCACATTTCTGCCCGTCCTCACTTGGACTGACGGGCAGGCTGCTTTAAAAGAGCGTCGTGTATCTCGCGAACGCCAATACACATAAAGCAGCCAGGACGGCTGAGCATCATACGTGCAAAGGAACCGCACTATGGCGAACCGAAATCAAGGCTTCACACTAATAGACCTGATGGTCACGCTGTCGGTATTAAGCGTCGTCGCTGCGATAGCTATCCCCGCGTTCGGCAACATGATTGAAAGAAGTCGCCAGGAAGCGCTGAAGGATGAGGTCGAAAGCACACTGCACAATGCCCGCACGCAAGCAGTTCTACGGCGCCGCACCATAGAGATATGTGGAAGCGGAGACGGGGCAACATGTTCGACGAACTGGGCAGATGGCTGGCTTGTACGCACTACGACAGGGCAAACACTGCAACTGACCCAACTTCCACATCAAGCTGAGCTCAGCTGGATTGGCTTTAGCGAGAGCATTCGTTTTCGCGATAACGGGGCGTCGCCCGCCAGCAATGGGCGATTCTACCAATGCCATGGCGGGCAGGTTGCGTGGCAAGTCGTCGTCAGTCGTCAGGGACGAATACGCCAGGCCTCCGAGACAGAAAACGCCGCCCAAGCGGACCTATGCCAGTGAGGCTGAACCACGGACTTCAGCTGCAAACATCGACTCCATCACAGCTCAAACTGAAGCCTCGACCGTTCATCCATACAATCGTACCAACGATCTTCCCCATGCGGACAACGCATCAACGCATTTGCATCATCCACTCACGATTCCCTTGGAGTACATCATGTCAAGCAGAACCGACATGCACGGATTCACCCTGGTCGAGCTGATGATCACTCTGGCGCTGCTTGGTATTTTCGCAGCCATCGCGGTCCCCAGCTTCAACAGCCTGATCCGTAATAACCAAGTGCAAAGCAAGGCAGAGGAACTGGTTATCTTCCTCCAGCATGCACGCGGTCAAGCGGTCCTTAACCGACAGGCATACGAAGTACAGATCAAGAGCAATGCGCCCTGGGAAATCAGCAACGCGGGAAGCGGGGAAGTGGAGCGAATCTTGGAGCATAACCCCGCACACGCGGAGATCCTCAGCTCAGCCCTGAGCGACGACAAGCTGGTCTACCGGGCCAACGGCACCGCTACAACGGCCAAGTTCACCATATGCCGCGACTCAGACCCGACCACGGGCTATCTGCTCGAAGTGCAAGCTAGCGGCGGCCTCGTTCTCTACCCGCGAGGCAAGAAAGACGGAGCTGCCTTGGACAGCTGCACACCATGAGGAACTCAATGAAAACCAATAAAGGCTTCAGCCTGATCGAGGTGTTGGTGGCCCTACTGCTAACCACCATCGGCGTACTCGGCATGGTGGCTTTGCAGGGACGCAGTATCCAATACACGCAGGACTCGGCACAGCGCAACACTGCCATCGTCTTGGCCGGAGACCTCATCGAAATTGTAAGAGCGCACCCGAAAGAGCTGTTCAACACCTCGCCGCCGCAATTTCCTATGAACAGCGGGTTAAAAGACAGCTCCATTTTCTACAAAGACGCCGGCGATGAACTCGCCGACCGCGAAAGCTGCGTGGCGAGTCCGACCCGAATCGCAAAAACAGCAAAAGAACTGCGCGACTGCTGGGCGGACAAGGTTGAAGCGTTATTGCCAGGCGGGAGCGAACTATTCGACAGCGACGTGTACATCTGCCGTAGCTCTACACCAGGTGATTGCGATGGCAAGGGCTCAATGCTTGAAATCCGCCTGGCCTGGCGAGTTCGTGAATGCCTCGATGCAAGCAATTCCGATGTCTGCAGCTATACAGTTCGGGTAGAACCATGAATCACTCTAGATATCAATTTGGCTTATCAATGGTAGAGCTGCTTATCGCACTAGCGATCAGTAGCTTTCTAATCCTCGGTATTACGCAAGTCTATATCGACAACAAGCGTAATTATGTCTTCCAACAGAATCAGGCCGGAAACGTAGAAAATAGTCGTTTCGCCGCTTTAGTCATTAACGACTACCTAGGTAAGGCCGGTTATCGCCGTACGCCTTCAGCACTACTGGACATCGTTTTCCCCAGCCGCCCGGCTTCCGGTGGATGCCTTGCGTTCAATGCAGGACATGCCGCGACCGGCCTGAATCCCAGTGAAGGTGTCGGCTTCTGTATTCGCTATCAGCCACAGACCGGCAACGAACTGGACTGTCAGGGCGCTGCTAGTGCTGTTACATACGATGAGGCCTTCCCTTCGTCCCCGCCTGATGCTGGTGACTTGACCGTTCTAGCGTTCAAGTACGAACCCAGCAGCGACGACCAGCTGCAAGACGGCCGCCTATTGTGCAAAAGCCTCAACGCAACCAGCCCGCAGTACGGCGAGGTACTCCGCGGCATTGCGGACCTGCGTTTGGACTTCGGTGTAGGTAAGACTGACATGCTCGAAAAGGAAGTCACCACCTTCATCCAGCAAGCAGATTGGACACCCGCCAGTGGAGCAATTCGTAGTGTGCGCTATGCCCTGCTACTCGCCAGCCGTGCAGGGCAACGCGACGGCGATGATTCGAAGGTTCTCGACGACTGGATGTTAGAGGCCTCAACGGAAGCGAAGGCCCGACTGGAAGAAGCAGATAACAAGCGCATCTACCAGGTAGCAGGCGCCACGCAAACCATCAGGAATCTCATGCCATGACGTTCAATTCCCGCAAATCTCAGAGCGGAGCGGTGCTCCTCGTTTCCCTCGTCATGCTACTGGTATTGACCGTGCTGGCCGTCAGCAGCATGCGCGGCGTGACGCTCGAGTCCCGCATTACGGCAAACCGCCAACACGACATGAAAAGCCAGAACATTGCAGACGCGGCATTGCGCGAAGCTGAATTTCGTTTTTACGGTCCCGGCAATCTGGCTGACAAGCTTGAAGCCAAAGCAGCGAACTGTTTGGCGGCGAACACGCTGAAGACCAATGGAATCAACAGTCCCTGCCTGCTTGAAGTCAAGACGGTTCGCCTGTTGGCATTCGTGGACCAGCCGCAAAAGGCCGGCGGGGATGATTTGCTAACCGCCTCGAACGTCTGGATGCCTTATCGCGGCACGGACCCTAAGGCCGATACCGACGCCAACGCCAACGCCCACTTCAACAGCATCCTGGCGGCTGAAACAGGTAAGGCGGCCGTCAATGCCGAGTACGGCGGGCGCGGCGAGGGAAGCGGCACCTATTTCTATCTCAACAATGGCAAAACCGACGACGCCCTCTATCTGCAGTCGACCCACGCCAACATCTACCTTGGCCTTAACAATTGAGAGCCGACATCATGTTCCGTTTTCATCCTTATTCTCGCGTTAAGACGCTCTCATACGCTCTTCTGGGCGTAGCTCTGCTTAGCGCAGCCAACAGCTTTGCTGCTGTATCACAGAGCCCATTAAGCCTCACTGTTGGCGTCCCGCCAAACATGTTGCTGACACTGGACGACTCGGGCAGTATGCGCTGGGCTTTCGCGCCTGATAGCATGGGAGTTACTCATACAACGCGCAGGGCAAAATCGAGCGATTACAATCCGATTTACTACAACCCTAACGTGATTTATAAAGCACCCATCGTTTTCACAACGGCGGGCGTCGAGCAACAGCTCTCAACGAGTTTCACTGCTGCTTGGCATAACGGTTTTAATACCACCGTAGGCTCAGTCGACCTTAGCAAGGCCAACTACCGCGTATCTTGGGACGTACCGATCACCAATGCACCTTCGAGCTATACGTACGCGAACTCCACAAACTACGGCGGAAGCACTGGAACCTTATTCCGCTTAGCGCAAAACCCCGCAGCAGACTTTAGCGCTAGCGCTAGCCGCACAACTAACGGTACCACCCCGGTTACCGTGGGCAACATCACCTTCGCTATTACCCGAACTGGCAAAAACAGCTGTACAGCGACCGCAACGATGGCAGGCGTGACTGCGACTGCGGCCTGCACCGGTTCTAACAATAACTTCACAGCCAGCTTAACCCAAGTCAGCGTCCCCCCTTATTATTACAAATATGACGCTTCTATCGCCCCGACATGCACCACTGTCAATGACAGTTGCTATCGTCTAAATTTTATCAGTACGGACGAACGTCAGAATTTCGCTAACTGGTACTCCTTTTACCGTAACCGAGCCCTTTCCACAGTAACTGCGGCTGCACTGGCGTTCTATGACTTGTCGCCCTCGGTGCGCCTAAGCTGGCAGAGCCTGGGTAACTGCACGACCTTCAGCAGTACCGACCCTAATAGCCAATGTAAAAACAACGCTTTCAAAGAATATTCCCCAACTCATAAGGGGCAACTCTACGCGTGGCTACGAACGATTGCCTTTGACAAA
The DNA here is from genome assembly GCF_000935215.1 of Stutzerimonas stutzeri. GTDB lineage: Bacteria > Pseudomonadota > Gammaproteobacteria > Pseudomonadales > Pseudomonadaceae > Stutzerimonas. The sequence goes on along the minus strand of NZ_JXXD01000095.1, from coordinate 24,439 downwards.
AGCACGCCCTTGCCAGCTGCTCTCAAAAGAGCTGGTGAGTTCTATACCACCAATACGCCGTGGCATAAAAACCCTAACGGCGCTGGTAATACCGCTCAGAACACATATGCCTGCAGGGCCAGTTATCACATTTTGATGACCGACGGGCAGTGGAACGCCACAACTACGATGCCAAGTAATTTCCGTCACGACGCGGCGAACTTCACGTTGCCCGACGGGCGGACCTACAGCCAACGCAAACCCTTTTACGACAGCACGAGCAATACGCTGGCTGACTTGGCGATGCACTACTGGGCTACAGATCTCAATCCAGATCTGGACAATGACTTGCCCGCGTACGTCCCGTTCAAGAGCGGAGACAGCACAGCAGACTACTGGGACCCGCGTAACGACCCGGCAACTTGGCAGCATATGACCAACTTTGTTATGGGCCTGGGGCTCACCGAGTCCTTGAACAATGCCAACGTACCCTGGGCCGGTAGTACATTCGCAGGGCAAGGTTATTCCAAACTGGTCGCAGGTACGGCCGACTGGCCAGCCGCCTCCAGCGGCAGCGATAATAACGTTTATGACCTCTGGCACGCTGCCATCAACTCTCGCGGCGAGTTCTTCAGCGTCGACAGCCCGGAGGCGATGGTTCAGGCATTTGATGACATCCTCTCCCGCATTGCCGACCGCAAGTCCACCGCGGCCAGGCCTGCAATCAACTCCGGCCAAGTCAGTACGGACGAGAATAATAACGGTACGGTCAAGACAGTCTCCTACCAGACATCCTATGCCAGCGACGATAATTGGTCTGGCGACGTCAAGCGCTTCGAAAAAGCCTGGAGTGCTCAAAACAACGCCTTCGAAACTTCCGAAGTATGGAGCGCCAAAAACCAGGTACCTGGCTGGCAAAGCCGCAACATCAAGATGGCCGGCGATACGAACAGCGGCTTGGTGGACTTCAACTGGAACAACGCCGGCGCAGCAAATACCGCTGGTACGCTGGCCAATCTCCTCAGCCGCGACCCGGAAAACAGCAATCTTCCGGACGCCCGAGGCGAGCAGCGCCTGCAGTATCTTCGTGGCAACCGCAGTGGCGAGAACTCAACGTTCCGCCAACGCAGCAGCGTCCTAGGCGACTTCTATTCATCTAGCCCTGCAGTGGTATCTGGGCCCCGCTACCTGGTTAACTTTAGCAATCGCCTGGAAGGCAACACCGCTTATTTGACATTCGCAACCAATATCGCTGGGCGGACGCCTCGCGTATATGTAGGCGGCAATGACGGCATGCTCCATGGCTTCAATGCACTTACCGGCGTCGAAGAATTTGCCTTCGTCCCCAGCGCCGTTTTCGCCAAGCTCAACAAACTGACCGGCACCAACTACAGTCATGAGTTCTACGTGGATGGCAGTCCAGTCGTAGCCGACGTTTACAACGGCACAGAGTGGCGCACCATCTTGGTTGGCACTTTGAAAGCCGGAGGCAAATCAATATTTGCGTTGGACATTACGACCCCCGGAAGCGAAGAGCTCCTTTGGGAGTTTGATGACAGCAGCTTACCGGACGATGCCGCAGCGAAAATGGGCTACAGCTTCTCGCAACCCACCATCGCACGCCTGCATACAGGAACCTGGGCGGTTGTGTTCGGCAATGGTTACGAAAGCGCCAACAACACCAACGGCAAGGCGGCTCTGTTCATCGTCGATGCAATGGAAGGCACCCTCCTCAAAAGCCTTGAGGTTGAAGGCGTAAACGGCATTGCCAACGGCCTTTCGACGCCGAAGCTTGCCGATTACAACGCTGACGGCGTGGCTGACTACGCCTACGCCGGAGACCTTCAGGGCAACGTCTGGCGTTTCGACCTGCTGCGCAATGGCCGCAGCGATTCGGCGCCATTCACCACGGAAGACGATGGCGAGAACGCGATATCCGATTTCGAAGTTGCCTATGGGGGCGCGCCACTGTTCAGCGCAGTTGCGAACACCGGTACCAATGCACGCCAACCTATCACTTCCGCTCCGAGCCTGGTGCTCCACCCTACCGGCTTCGGCTATCTGGTGGTGTTCGGTACGGGTAAGTTCTTTGAGACTGGTGACAAGGAAGGCGACAAGAGCATTGCCCAGACGGTTTACGGCATCTGGGACAAGCAGACACTGGGTGAGGAAGCCAGCGACCCCAACATCAGCAGCAGCCGCAGCAGCTTGCAGCAGCAAACCATCGAAACCCAGACAACTGTCGAGGCAAATGGCGCAACCCGCCAAGGCTTGGTATTGAGTGATAATAATGTTCGCTGGCAAGCGAGCGACAGCGCGCCAGCCCAGGATGGCTGGTACCTGAATCTTCGCCGGAGCCAAGGCGAGATGGTCGTGGAGAACATGTCGCAGCTGGGCCGCACGATCTTCTTCCAGACGCTGATCCCTAACGATGATCCATGTGGTGATGGCGCGAACAACTGGACCTACGCCATCAATCCCTTCACTGGCGGCAGAACCTCTCACAATGCCTTTGACTACGTACCAACCACGGATATCGGTACGACCAATGGCTCAGCGGTTCGTCAGGATGGCGAGGGCGGGGGTACGCTTTCCCAGGATTCCGACGGGACATACCAATACTGCACAGGTCAGGAGTGCATCAACGTCTACCCGGACCCCGCAAGCCTAGGCCGCCAAAGCTGGCGCCGTGTCGAACAGGAATAACAAGATGAATCCAGTATTGACGGAGCAGTCCATGAAGCGTACCGAGCGCGGTTTCACTCTGATTGAGCTCATGATCGTGGTCGCCATCATCGGTATCCTGGCAGCGATTGCCTATCCAAGCTATGACGAGTACGTCAAGCGCGGTAACCGCACCGAAGGCCAAGCCCTGCTGAGCGATGCATCCGCTCGGCAGGAGCGTTACTTCGGGCAGAACAATGCCTATATCACTTCAGACGCCGACATAGCAAAGCTTGGGTTGAAGAACGGTAATACCTCGGAAACTGGTAAGTACGAGCTAGCTGTAGAGGTCATCACTGACGGAGGAAGCCCTCCTCGGCCCATTGACGGCGGATATACGCTGACCGCAAAGCAAAAATTCGGCGACACCAAGTGCGGCAACCTAACCCTTAACGCCCTGGGCGCCAAAGACAGGAGCGGCAGCGGGAAGACTGCAGCGGAGTGTTGGCGCTAAGTCTTCAATTGAGCGAGCAACGCCCTTTAGCTGAAACAAAAACTGGGGCCTGTTAAAGGCCCCAGTTTGTTGAACAAGATACGAAGCAAGTCAAACAGCCCTCACCCGTAACTCCTTCGGCATGGAGAACGTGACGTTCTCCGGTCGCCCTTCCAGCTCGTCCATGCCTGTGGCACCCCACTCTCGGAGCTGCTCGATCACCCCACGCACCAACACTTCGGGCGCTGAAGCGCCCGCGGTGATGCCGATGCGCTCGATGTTCTCGAACCATTCACGCTTGAGGTCTTCGGCGCCGTCTATGAGATAGGCCGGTGTGCTCATGCGCTCCGCCAACTCGCGCAGGCGGTTAGAGTTGGAGCTATTGGGGCTGCCCACCACAAGCACCACGTCGCATTCGTCAGCGAGCTGCTTCACCGCATCCTGGCGGTTCTGAGTGGCGTAGCAGATGTCATCCTTGCGCGGGCCGCCAATGCTTGGAAACTTGCTGCGCAATGCGTCGATGACACGGCTGGTATCATCCATAGAGAGCGTGGTCTGGGTGACGAAGGCTAGCGCCTCGGGGTTACGTACCTGCAGCTTCGCGACGTCTTCCTCGTCCTCCACCAGGTAGATCGAACCGCCGTTACGCGAATCGTATTGCCCCATGGTGCCTTCAACTTCCGGGTGGCCCTGATGCCCAATCAGGATACATTCGCGCCCATCACGGCTGTACTTGGCAACTTCCAGATGCACCTTGGTCACCAGCGGACAGGTGGCATCGAAGACCTTCAATCCGCGCTTCTCCGCTTCGAGCCGCACAGCCTGGGAAACACCATGGGCACTGAAGATGACAATAACGTCGTCCGGCACCTGATCGAGCTCTTCGACAAAGATCGCCCCACGCGCACGCAGGTCTTCCACCACGAACTTGTTGTGCACCACTTCATGCCGTACATAGATCGGCGGGCCGAAGACTTCCAGAGCACGGTTGACGATTTCGATGGCGCGATCGACGCCAGCGCAGAAGCCGCGGGGATTGGCGAGTTTGATTTGCATGATTGATCTCGGCACGCGAAGGCTTGATGACGGGGGAGTGTAACGCGATACGTGCGGGCTTTCTCGGGTGCCCTTCGTCAGCCAGCGGACGCGAACGCCTCCGCCGACTGCGAGCCGGTTACACCGGTTTGACGTCGATGATTTCGACTTCGAACGTCAGGGTCTTGCCAGCCAGAGGATGGTTGAAGTCGACAGTGACCTGATTGTCATCGAAGGCCTTCACCACCCCTGGCAGCTCGGTGCGGGCCGCGTCCTGAAAGCTCACCATCAAGCCTTCGGAGAGCTCCATCCCGGCGAACTGGCTGCGCGGCATGACCTGGACGTTCTGCGGGTTGACCTGGCCGAAGCCCTGCTCCGGAGCAATCTGCAGAGTGCGCTTGTCACCAGCCTTCAGTCCATAGAGCTGCTGCTCGAAACCCGGCAGCAAGTTGCCATCGCCCACCTTGAAAGTGGCCGGTTTCTTGTCGAACGTGCTGTCGACCAGCTCGCCCGTTTCCAGGCCAAGCGCGAAATGCAGGGTGACTTCCTTGTCCGGCCCAATGCGCTGTTCAGTCATGTGCAGCTTCTCCGGTCTTGTTGCCCTTGAACATGTCCAGCGCCAGCATGACGGCACCGACGGTGATGGCGCTATCAGCGATATTGAACGCGGGGAAATACCAGCGGTTCTGCCAATGCACCAGAATGAAATCGACTACATGGCCTAACACCACGCGATCATAGAGATTGCCCAGCGCGCCGCCCAACACGAGCGCCAACGCTACTGCCAGCCAGGTTTCGTTTGCTTTCAGCCGCTTCAGCCAGACCACCAGCACGACACTGACGCCAACTGCGATCACCGCAAACAGCCAACGCTGCCAGCCGCCATGATCGGCAAGGAAGCTGAACGCCGCCCCCGTGTTGTACGCCAGCGTCCAGGCGAAGTAGCCCGGAATCACGTCGACCTTCTGGTACAGGCTGAAGTTGGCCTCAAAGTAGTGTTTGGTCGCCTGATCGAAGGCGATCACCAGCACACTGAGCCACAGCCAGGCGAGCCGACCGAAACGCGCACTCATTGCACAGCCTCCGGCTCGCTGATCGTCCGGCGCACATCACGCATAGTGACGAACCTCACCAGCACCTTCGATATTCTCCACACAGCGACCGCAGATGTCCGGATGCTCGGCATGCGTGCCAACGTCCGGCAGATGGTGCCAGCAACGACCGCACTTGCTATGTCCGGTCTTGCGGACCACCAGCTTGAGGCCGGCCAGCTCGCTCTCCACGGCCTCGGCTGGGGCCTGAGCCAGTGGTGCGATATCTACGGCAGAGGTGATCAGCACGAAGCGCAGCTCGTTGCCCAGCTTGGCCAACTCCGCAGCCAACGCGCCTTCTGCATACAGCGTGACTTCCGCCTGCAGATTGCCGCCAATGGTCTTGGCCGCACGCTGGTTTTCCAGCTCCTTGTTCACCGCGGTCTTGACCGCCATGACCTTGTCCCAGAAAGCGCGATCCAGCTCGGCGTCCTGTGGTAGCGCGGTCAGGCCCGTGTAATAGGTATTGAGCATCACCGATTCGTTGCGCTCGCCCGGCAGGTACTGCCAGATTTCCTCGGCGGTGAAGGCCAGGATCGGCGCGATCCAGCGCACCAGCGCCTCGGCGATGTGATACAGCGCGGTCTGGCAGGAGCGACGCGGCAGGCTGTCCGCACCAGTGGTGTATTGGCGGTCCTTGATGATGTCCAGATAGAAGCCGCCCAACTCCTGCACGCAGAAGTTGTGCACCTTCTGGTAGACGTTCCAGAAGCGATAGGTAGTGTAGGCCTCCTCGATCTCCTGCTGCAGCAGCAGTGCGCGGTCGATGGCCCAGCGGTCCAGGGCGATCAGCTGATCATTCGGCACCATGTGCTGCGCGGGATCGAAGCCGTCGAGATTCGAGAGCAGGAAGCGTGCGGTGTTGCGGATACGACGGTAGGCATCGGCGCTGCGCTGCAGGATCTGCTTGGATACCGCCATCTCGCCGGAATAGTCGGTGGCCGAGACCCACAGACGCAGGATGTCGGCGCCCATGCTGTCGGTAATTTCCTGCGGCGCGATGACGTTGCCGAGGGACTTGGACATCTTGCGGCCGTTCTCGTCCACGGTGAAGCCGTGGGTCAGCAGGCCCTTGTACGGTGCATGACCGTCGATGGCCGCGCCGGTCAGCAGCGATGAATGGAACCAGCCGCGATGCTGGTCGGAGCCTTCCAGATAGAGATCGGCACGCGGGCCGCTTTCGTGACCCATGGGGTGCGAGCCGCGCATCACATGCCAGTGGGTGGTGCCGGAATCGAACCAGACATCGAGGGTGTCGGTGATCTTCTCGTACTGCGCCGCTTCGCCGCCGAGCAACTCGGCTGCGTCGAGCTTCGACCAGGCCTCGATACCGCCCTGCTCCACACGCTGCGCCACGGCTTCCATCAGCTCGACGGTACGCGGGTGCAGCTCGCCGCTTTCCTTGTGCAGGAAAAACGGGATCGGCACGCCCCAGGTGCGCTGGCGCGAGATGCACCAGTCCGGGCGCCCGGCGATCATGCCGTGCAGGCGCGCCTGGCCCCAGGCAGGGACGAACTCGGTCTGCTCGATGGCATCCAGTGCACGGCGGCGCAGCGAGCTGCCGTCGTGGGCGACCTTGTCCATACCGACGAACCACTGCGCCGTAGCGCGGTAGATCAGCGGCGTCTTGTGCCGCCAGCAGTGCATGTAGCTGTGCTGGATCGACTCGTGCTTGAGCAGCGCGCCGACCTCGGCGAGCTTCTCGACAATAGCCGGGTTGGCTTTCCAGATGAACTGGCCACCAAAGAACGGCAGGTCGGAGACGTAGACGCCGTTGCTCTGCACCGGGCCGAGGATGTCGTCGTTCTCCATCCCGTAGTGCTTGCAGGAGCGGAAGTCGTCCTCGCCGTAGGCCGGCGCCGAGTGGACGATACCGGTACCGGCACCGGTTTCAACGTAATCGGCCAGGTAAATCGGGGCGAAGCGCTCGTAGAACGGATGACGGAAGCGGATCAGCTCCAGCACCTTGCCTTCGCAACGGGCGATGATTTCACCAGCCAGACCGTAGCGCTGCAGGCAGGACTCGACCAGTTCCTCGGCCAGCACCAGCAAGCGCTCGCCGGTGTCGACCAGCGCATAGACGAACTCGGGGTGCACGTTCAGTGCCTGGTTCGCCGGAATGGTCCAGGGCGTGGTGGTCCAGATCACGATGCTGGCAGGCTTGGCCAGATTCGGCAGACCGAACGCAGCAGCCAGCTTGTCGGCATCCTCGACCTCGAAGGCGACGTCGATGGCATCGGATTTCTTGTCCTGATATTCGACCTCCGCCTCGGCCAGCGCCGAACCGCAGTCGAAGCACCAGTTCACCGGCTTCAGGCCCTTGAAGACGAAACCGCCTTCGACAAGTTTGGCCAGGGCGCGGATTTCTCCCGCCTCATTGGCAAAGTCCATGGTCTTGTACGGGTTGTCCCAGTCACCCAGGACGCCGAGGCGGATGAAGTCGGCCTTCTGCCCTTCGATCTGTTCGGCCGCGTAGGCACGGCAACGCTCGCGGGTCAGATCGGCCGGCTGGTTCTTGCCGAAGGTGGTCTCGACCTTGTGCTCGATCGGCAGACCGTGGCAATCCCAACCCGGCACATAGGGCGCGTCGAAACCAGCCAGGGTGCGCGAGCGGACGATCATGTCCTTGATCACCTTGTTCACCGCGTGGCCAATGTGAATATTGCCGTTGGCATACGGCGGGCCATCGTGCAGGACGAACTTCGGGCGACCTTCGCCGATCTGCCGCAGCTTCCGGTACAGGTCAATGCTGTTCCAGCGCTGCAGAATCTCCGGCTCGCGCTGTGGCAGACCGGCCTTCATCGGAAATGCCGTGGACGGCAGATTGAGGGTCGCTTTGTAATCGGTCATTTCAGTCCTGGCTCGTCATGAGTGGTGAAGCCCGCCAGTAATCGCGGGCAGCGGCGATGTCGGCTTCGATCGCCGTCTTGAGCGCCTCCAGCGAGGCGAAACGCTGCTCGTCGCGCAGCTTGCGATGGAAGGTGACCTGCACCAGACGCCCATACAGGTCGCCCTGATAATCGAGCAGATGCACTTCCAAGTGTGGTTTACCGTCACTTTCGACCGTGGGTCGCATGCCGATGTTGGCGACACCGGCAAGCGACTTGTCGTCCAGATCGAGACTGACCAGAAACACGCCACTCAGCGGCGTGTTGCGGCGTTTGAGCTGCACATTGGCAGTTGGCGCGCCGAGCTGGCGGCCCAGTTTCTGCCCGTGCATGACCCGGCCAGTGATACCGAACGGTCTGCCGAGCAGTGCTTCGGCGCAGGCCAGGTCACCCTCCGCCAGCACCTGACGCAGCCGCGTGCTACTGACCCGCTCGCCGTCCACCTCAATGGTGGTGGCGGCCTCGACCGAGAAGCCTTCGGCCGCGCCGGCCTTGAGCAGGAAGTCGAAATCGCCGGCGCGGTCGCAACCGAAACGGAAATCGTCACCGACTTCCAAATGCCGTACACCCAACCCTTCCACCAGCGTGGCGTGGACGAATTCAGCGGCACTCAGCTCTCGCAGGCGGCGATTGAAGGCCAGACACAACACCAGATCGACGCCCTGCTCGCTCAACAGCTGCAGTTTTTCACGCAAGCGGGTGAGCCGCGCTGGCGCCTTGTCCGGCGAAAAGAACTCACGCGGTTGCGGCTCGAAGATCACTACGCAGCTGGGCAGGCCCAATTCGGCCGCACGCTCGCGCAGCCGCGCCAGGATGGCCTGATGCCCCCGGTGCACGCCGTCGAAATTGCCGATGGTGGCGACGCAGCCCCGATGCCGGGGTCGCAGATTGTGAAGGCCTCGAACCAGCTGCATACCGCACTTCTTGCTTGAAAAGTGGCCGATTATACGCACGTGCCGCGCATCCCGGACAGGTTTGCTCCGCCCGTGAATCGTCGATCAATGCCGCAAATGCCGCGGTCGCAGCCCGGTCAGCAACAACCCGGCGGCGAATGCCGCGAGCCCTGCGCAAACGAGAATCCCCAACCGCAGCGCTCGCTGCTGCCAGCCCCAGACGAACCACTCCTGCGCCGGCACGTTAAGCCACCAGACCGTCGCCACCATCGCCGCACAGGCAGCTGCCAGGCGTAACCCGAACAGCCACCAGCCCGGTGCAGGACGGTAGACGCCAACCTTGTACAGCCCCCAGAACAGCAGCACAGCGTTGAGCATCGACGACAACGAAGTCGCCAGCGCCAGCCCGACATGCTGTAACGGCCAGATCAGGATCAGGTTCATTACCATGTTCGCGACCATGCAAATGACCGCGACGCGTACCGGCGTCTTCAGATCCTGACGAGCGAAGAAACCCGGCGCCAGCACCTTGATCAGCATGAACGCCAGCACGCCGAGAGAATAGGCCTGCAGCGCCCTGGCCGATTGCACCACCGCCTCCTCGCTCATGGCGCCGTAATAGAACAGGCTGGCGATCATTGGCTCGGCGAGAATACCCAGCGCCAGCGCAGCGGGAACGCCTACCAGCAGCACCATGCGCAATGCCCAATCGACCGTTGCGGAGAACGCCTTTGGATCGTCTCCGGCATGCTGGCGCGACAAGCTCGGCAAGATCACCGTGCCAATCGCGATGCCAAACGCCCCCAACGGCAGCTCTGACAGGCGATCGGCGTAATACAACCAGGACACGCTGCCGGTCTGCAGAAAGGAAGCCAGCACTGTATCCAGCAACAGATTGATCTGACTGACCGAGACACCGAACAGCGCCGGCACCATCAGCAGCATGATGCGTCGAACGCCCTCGTCACCCCGCTTTACCTTTGGCCGCGGCAGCAGGCGAAGCTTGGCGACATACGGCAGCTGGAAGGCCAGCTGGGCGAAACCGGCAATGAACACGCCCCAGGCCAGCGCCATGATCGGCTGATCGAAATACGGGGTCAGGAACACCGCCGACATGATCATGCAGACATTGAGCAGCACAGGCGTGAATCCGGGCACCGCGAAATAGCCGTAGCTGTTCAGCACCCCCGAGGTGAAAGCCGTCAGCGAGATCAGCATCAGGTAGGGAAAGGTGATGCGCAGCAGCTCGCCAGCCAGCTGCATCTTCCCCGGATCATCATGAAAGCCGGGCGCGAAGACCATTACCACATAGGGCGCAAACAGCACGCCCAGCGCAGTCAGCCCGGCAAGGATGAGCCCGAGCATACCGGCGGTGCGATCCACCAACTGCTTGACGTCCTGCAGCGTGCGCTTGGTGCGATATTCCGAAAGCACCGGCACGAACGCCTGAGCGAATGCACCCTCGGCAAACAGCCGGCGCAGAAAGTTGGGAATCTTGAACGCAATGAAGAACGCGTCGGCCGCAGCCCCCGAACCGAAGTAGCTGGCGACGACCATATCGCGTACCATGCCCAACACGCGTGACAGCAGGGTCATGACACTGACCACGGCGCTGGAGCGCAACAATCCGCCCTTGCCGGTTTTTTCGGACATTTGTCTTCCTAGAATTGCAGCGAGATTGATCGACCGAACGCTCAGCGCCGGCCGGATCGATGGCCAGTTACGACACGAAAAGAGGCGGCGAGTTTAGCCGCAGCCCTTCTGTCCGACCAGCTTCTCAAGCCATTCGACCGGGCTTGACAAGCGCCCTTCGCGTCGGCATGATTCGCGGCCTTATTTGCTTTGCAATCCCCCAAGTTTTCGAGGAGTTCGACGGTGGCCAACAGCCCTTCCGCCAAAAAACGCGCAATTCAGGCTGAGAAGCGTCGCAGCCACAATGCCAGCTTGCGCTCCATGGTTCGTACCTACATCAAGAATGTGGTCAAGGCCATCGACGCCAAAGACCTGGACAAGGCTCGCACAGCCTACACTGCTGCTGTGCCGGTCATTGACCGCATGGCCGACAAAGGCATCATCCACAAGAACAAAGCTGCTCGTCACAAGAGCCGCCTGAACGGCCACATCAAGGCCCTCGGCGAAGCTGCTGCAGCCTAACTGCAGGTTCTTGAAAAAAACCGGCCTAGCGCCGGTTTTTTTATGCCCAAATTTTGCCCCACTCGCGAAGGATGGGCCGATGCGCAAATTACGGCGCAACCGGCCAAGGCAGAATCGGAATCGCCGTCACCGCATTCTGCGGGCTACCCTCGATGACGCGATCGCTGTAGACCAGATAAACCAAGGTATTACGCGACTCATCAAAGAAGCGCACCACCTGCATGGTCTTGAACACCAGCGAGGTGCGCTCCTTGAACACTACATCGCCATCTTTGAGCTTGCCGTTGATGCGAATCGGCCCCACCTGGCGACAGGCGATGGACGCCTCGGCACGATCCTCCGCGAGCCCCAGCCCGCCCTTGATCCCACCGGTCTTGGCGCGAGACAGATAGCAGGTCACACCATCTACCAAGGGATCGTCGAACGCCTCCACGACGATCTTGTGATTCGGCCCGAGCCACTTGAAGACCGTATCCACCTCACCGATCTGCTCGGCGAACGCCAGCGAAGGGATGAGCAACCCAAAAACCAGCGAAAAATTGGCTAAACGCATCCTCACCTCAGACCAGAATCATGTTGTCGCGATGGATAAGCTCCGGCTCGTCGACATACCCGAGCAGCTTTTCAATTTCATCTGATGGCCGCCCAAGGATGCGCTGCGCCTCGGCTGCACTGTAGTTCACCAGACCGCGCGCGACCTCCGAACCCTGCGGACCGACACAGACGACCATCTCGCCACGACGAAACGCCCCCTGCACAGCCCTGACCCCAACCGGCAGCAGGCTGCGATTGCCCTGACGCAGCGCGTGCACAGCACCGTCGTCCAGCGTCAGCGTGCCACGAGTCTGCAGGTGCCCGGCCAACCATTGCTTGCGCGCCGCATGCCGACTGCACTCCGGCGCCAGCAGCGTCCCCAGGCGATCACCCGCCTTGAGCCGCGCCAGCACCTGCTCGATGCGCCCACCAACGATCACCGTATGCGCGCCAGAGCGCGCTGCCAAGCGCGCCGCACGAAGCTTGGTCTGCATGCCGCCACGCCCCAGCGCCCCTCCCGTGCCGCCAGCCACTGCATCCAACGCAGGATCGTCGGCGCGCGCCTCACTGATGAGATTGGCTTGAGGATTGAAACGCGGATCGGCGTCGAACATGCCGTCCCGGTCGGTCAGGATGACCAGCAGATCGGCCTCGACCAGGTTGGCGACCAGTGCAGCAAGCGTGTCGTTGTCGCCAAAGCGGATTTCGTCAGTGACCACCGTGTCGTTCTCGTTGATGACCGGCACCACACCGAGATCAATGAGCGTACGCAGCGTGCTGCGCGCATTGAGATAGCGCTTGCGGTCCGAGAGATCGTCGTGGGTGACGAGAATTTGCGCCGTCTGCTGATCGCAGCGAGCGAAGCTGGATTCCCAGGCGCGAATCAAGCCCATCTGTCCGACAGCGGCGGCCGCCTGCAACTCATGCACAGCCTTCGGTCGAGAGCTCCAGCCAAGACGACTCATGCCCGCAGCAACCGCACCCGACGACACCAGCACGAGCTCCACACCTGCCTCGCGCAAGGCCACCATCTGATCGACCCAGACCGCCATCGCAGCCTGATCGAGCCCGCGGCCGTCGGCGGTCAGCAGCGCACTGCCGATCTTGACCACCCAGCGCCGCGCACCGCTCACCTTGTCCCGCATTGTTCCCGCCTTCTATACGGCCAAAACACTTCCGGATCGGACTGCGCACGAGGCAGCCCACCGACCACTCGCCTGACCAGGCCGCGCAGCGGCCCGGGGTTCGACTTAGCGCACGTAGATGATCTCGGCACCACCCTCGTCATCATCATCGTCATCGAAGTCGTCGTCTTCGACCTCATCGGCCGCCTTGACGCCAGCGCGGCGCAACGCACGCTGATCATCCAGCTCCTGCAAGCGGGCCCGCGCCTCATCCTCGATCTGGCGATCGAGCTCGGCCAGGGCCTCGGCGTAATCAGGCTCTTCGGCGATGCGCACAGTGCGCTCATCCAGATAACGCATGATCGCCTGACTCAGCGCCTCGGTACCCTCGCTCTCCAGCGCGGAGATGACGAATACAGGACCCTTCCAGTCCAAACGCTCGACCACCTGCCGGACACGTTGCTCACGCTCGTCTTCCAGCAGCTGATCAGCCTTGTTCAGCACCAACCAGCGATCGCGCTGCGTCAGCGCCGGGCTGAACTTCTCCAGCTCATGCAGGATCACCTCCGCCGCATCAGCCGGGTCGCTACCATCTAACGGAGCCATATCCACCAGGTGCAGCAGCAGGCGAGTACGCGCCAAGTGCTTGAGGAAGCGAATCCCCAGCCCCGCGCCTTCGGCCGCCCCCTCGATGAGCCCCGGAATGTCGGCAATCACGAAGCTCTTGTAGCGTCCAACGCTGACAACACCGAGGTTCGGCACCAGCGTGGTGAACGGGTAGTCAGCGACCTTGGGCTTGGCCGCCGACACCGAGCGAATGAAGGTGCTCTTGCCGGCATTCGGCAAGCCCAGCAGGCCGACATCCGCCAACACCTTCAGCTCGAGCTTGAGATCACGAGCATCACCCGGCTTGCCCGGCGTGGTTTGCCGCGGCGCGCGATTGGTGCTGGACTTGAAGCGCGTATTGCCCAGCCCATGCCAGCCGCCTTGAGCCACCAGCAGGCGCTGCCCCGGCTTGGTGAGATCGCCCATGATCTCCTGGGTAGCCGCATCGATGATGGTGGTACCAACCGGCACCGGCAGGACAAGATCCTCACCCTTGGCGCCTGTACAGTCGGCACTACCGCCCTTCTGCCCGTTCTGCGCATTGAAGCGACGGGTGTAGCGGTAGTCCACCAGCGTGTTGAGGTTCTCGTCGGCCTCCAGATACACCGAACCGCCGTCACCGCCATCGCCGCCGTTGGGGCCACCCTTTTCGATGAACTTCTCACGACGAAAGCTCATCATGCCGTTGCCGCCGTCGCCGGCCTTTACAAAAATCGATACTTCATCGACGAATTTCATGGGAACGCCTCCCGTCGCAGGACGGGCTTAGGAAACAAGAAACGTAAGGGTCTTGCAAAAAACCCAGCGAAAACTGAATGAGCACCGAGCAGTTCTTTGCAAGAGCCTCACAGGATACAGAAACAAAAAAGCCCCGTCGCATGACAGGGCTTTTCCAGCAACGACGCAGTTAGGCTGCGACGACGCTCACGTAGCGACGGCCAAAAGCGCCCTTCACTTCGAATTTGATCACGCCTTCCACTTTTGCGAACAGGGTGTGATCCTTACCCATGCCAACGCCGTAACCGGCATGGAACTGGGTGCCGCGCTGACGCACGATGATGTTGCCGGCCTTGATGGCCTGGCCGCCGTACATCTTCACGCCAAGGCGTTTGGCTTCTGAGTCGCGACCGTTGCGGGTAGAACCGCCAGCTTTTTTGTGTGCCATGAGTTCAATACTCCTATAAGGGGATTCAGGCCCGATTAGCCCTGAATACCGGTGATTTTGACCTCAGTGAACCACTGACGGTGGCCCTGACGCTTCATGTGGTGCTTACGACGGCGGAATTTGATGATGGTGACCTTGTCGTGACGGCCCTGGGCGATCACTTCAGCGGTAACCTTGGCACCATCGACCACCGGAGCGCCGATCTTTACATCATCGCCGTTGCCGATCAGCAGAACGCGGTCAAAAGTGACAGCTTCGCCAGTCGCAACTTCGAGTTTTTCAATCTTGAGGTATTCGCCTTCGGCGACCTTGTATTGCTTGCCGCCGGTTACGATAACTGCGTACATCTGTGTATCTCCGTTGATCCTGCTCACCCAGCGCTTTGAAAGAATGATTAGTGGCTGGCATGGCTGCATGGGGCCGGAAGGTGACGCCCGTGCAATTGCGTAAGGCAGGGAAATGCCCAGGGGGAAGTTCAGGGTCCGCGATTGTACGCATGCGATACACCCCGCGCAATAGCCAACTGGAGTTGCCTTGACAGTGCCAGACCCGCCCCCTAGCATGCCGCGCAATCTGCGAGGAGTCCCCGATGCAACCCCAGCCTTTCTATCAAGTTGTGGCGGACGATTTTGCCGCTGTCGACGGCATCATCCGCAAGCAACTGACTTCGCGCGTTCCTCTGGTGGAAAAGATCGGGGACTACATCACCTCGGCCGGCGGCAAGCGCCTGCGCCCTCTGCTGGTACTGCTCAGCGGCAGTGCACTCGGGCATCAGGGCGATCAATTACGCTTGCTGGCTGCCATCATCGAGTTCCTGCACACCTCCACGCTGCTACATGACGATGTGGTCGACATGTCCGGCATGCGCCGCGGCCGCTCCACCGCCAACGCCCTGTGGGGCAATGCGCCAAGCGTACTGGTTGGCGACTTTCTATATGCACGTTCGTTCGAAATGATGGTGGAACTGGATTCCATGCCGGTGATGCGCATCATCTCCCAGGCAACGCGCGTCATTGCCGAAGGCGAAGTACTGCAGCTGTCGAAGGTCCGCGACGCCAGCACCACCGAAGAAATCTACATGGAGGTCATCCGCGGCAAGACCGCGATGCTCTTCGAAGCCTCGACCCACAGCGCCGCCACCCTGGCCGGCGCCAGCGAGGAACAGCGTGAAGCGCTGCGCACCTTCGGCGATCACCTCGGCATCGCCTTCCAGCTGGTCGACGATCTGCTCGATTACCAGGGCGACGCGGAAACCCTCGGCAAGAACGTCGGTGACGACCTCGCCGAAGGCAAGCCTACCCTTCCGCTGATCTACACCATGCGCGAAGGTACCGCCGAACAGGCCGCTCTGGTGCGCAAAGCCATCCAGAAAGGCGGCCTCGAAGACCTGGAAAGCATCCGCGCCGCTGTCGAGGCATCAGGTGCGCTGGACTACACCGCCAAGCTTGCCCGCGACTATGCCGAACGCGCCGTTGCCTGCCTCGAAGTGATTCCCGCGAATCAGTATCGTGATGCCCTGGTCGAGCTCTGCCGCTTCGCCGTGGCGCGCACCCACTGACACCCCAGCAATGTCGACGCTGCGCTTCGAGCGCAGCCTTCACCTCGACCGTTGACCCCTCACCTCCACCCTCATCGGGGAATATTTGCGCTTGCATATTTGCAAATAACAATTATTCTCATTACGAGAATGATTTGGAGGTAACGCATGACTTATCTGATAGATGCCTGGCTGGATCGCCCGCAACCCTACCTGCGCATACTCGACCGGAATACCGGCGCCGTATGCGTTTCACTCGAAGGGGATGCACTGGAAGAGTTGCGAGAACAAGGTGATCTCGATGTGCAGGAGTTGAGCACGAGTGAACCCTGCGTGCTCAAGGAACAGGTTCGAAACCTGTTCCTCTTCAGCTATGCCCGCGCGCTGCGGCCCTGACCAGTACGCAATACCTAGATCGAGAGCCGCACACGGGCAAAGCGGTCAGGGCTCACCAGCAGCTTGTCGGTAACCGATTAGTCGCCGACCACAGACGCTACGCCCCAGCAGCCGGACTCAGAGCACGTCCAGCAGTTCGACGTCGAATACCAGCGTGCTGTGCGGCGGGATACTGCCAACGCCCTGAGCACCATAGGCCAGCTCGCTCGGTACATACAGGCGCCACTTGCTGCCGGCATTCATCAGCTGTAGTGCTTCGGTCCAGCCGGCGATCACGCCGCCTACCGGGAACTCGGCAGGCTGGCCACGCTGATAGGAGCTGTCGAACACACTGCCGTCGATCAGCGTGCCGTGGTAATGCGTGCGCACACTGTCCTCGCGGGACGGTTTGGCGCCCTCACCGGTCGTCAGCACTTCGTATTGCAGCCCCGACTCCAGCACCACAACGCCTTCGCGCTTGGCATTCTCGACAAGGAAGGCGCGACCTTCGGCGGCGGCGGCTTCAGCCTTCTGCTGCGCTTCAGCCTGCATGCGCTCACGGATGACCGCGAAGCTGGCGTTCAGCGCTTCCGGGCTGACCTGGCTGGCAACACCGGCAAACGCATCACGAATACCGGCGATCACCGCATCGAGACTGACGCCCGGCGGGGGATTGTCACGCAGCTGGTCGCCCAGCTGGCGGCCGATGCCGTAGCTCACACGGGTTTCGTCAGTGGATAGATTGAGGTCGGTCATGCCGGGCTCCGAGAGGAAAAAAGGTCGGCCAGCCTAGCACAGCTGAAGCGAGCGGACGCAGCCACCCACGCCGCATTGCCGCCGGCAGTGCCTCCATTACCTGCCCTGCCGATTGCGCCGACAGCGTTCGGAGCAATAACGCACCTCATCCCAGCAGCGCGACCACTTCTTTCGCCAGGCAAACGGCAAGTTGCAGGCGGCACAGCACTTGAATGGCAGGTCCGCTTTCCTTCTCACAGCGCGTCCTCGGCATCCAGCCGCGCCAGCAGCGACTCGCCACGCTCCCACAGCGCCTGCTGCTTGCTGCCTTCCATGCGCGCGAGGTTGCGATAGACCATGCTCATCCGCGGATTACCCTGCAACTGCTCGCGGTGGCGCATGAGAAAGTGCCAGTACAACGCGTTGAACGGGCAGGCATCGTCTGTCGTGCTCTCGCCCACCTTGTAAGAGCAATCCTGACAATAGTTGGACATGCGTTTGATGTACTGGCCACTGGCACAGTAGGGCTTGGAGCCCAGGTAGCCGCCGTCGGCGTGTAGCACCATGCCCAGCACGTTGGGCAGTTCCACCCAGTCGAACGCATCCATATAGACCGCCAGGTACCAATCGCACAGCGCGGGCGGCGCAATGCCGGCGAGCAGCGCGAAATTACCGGTCACCATCAGCCGCTGGATATGGTGAGCGTAAGCATGCTCCAGCGTCTGCCCGATCACCTGGCGCATGCAGTTCATGCGCGTCTGCCCGGTCCAGTAGAACCCCGGCAGCGGCCTGGAATTGCCGAGGGCATTGCGTTGCGCATAGTCAGGCATCTGCAACCAATAGATACCGCGCACATACTCACGCCAGCCAATCAACTGGCGAATGAAGCCCTCGGCAGCGTTCAGCCCGACTCGCCCCTGCCGGTAGGCCGCATCCACGTCATCACACAGGCGGCGCAGGTCAAGCAGGCCGACGTTGAGCGCGGCGCCGACGCGCGCATGGAACAGGAACGGTTCGCCGCTGGCCATGGCGTCCTGGTAGTCACCGAAAGCGGCCAAGCCGAAATCGAGAAAATGCAGCCAGAGCTGTTCGGCCTCGGCGTGGGTGACGGGGTAATCGAAGCCGTCCAGACGGCCGTAGTGATGCGCGAAATGCTCGCTCACCAACGCCTGCACAGCGCGCGTGGTTTCGTCAGCGGCGAAGCGCAAGGTGATCGGGCCGTGCAATCCGCGTGGCAGCGGCTTGCGGTTGTCCGTATCGAGATTCCATACACCGCCCTCCGGTGTACCATCCGGATTCAGCAGAAGGCCCGTTTGGCGACGCATCTCGCGATAGAAGAACTCCATGCGCAGCTGTCGCTTGCCACTGGCCCAACTGGCGAACCCGGTCCGCGAGCAGAGGAAGCGGCGGTCGGCATGCCAGGTGATCGAAAGCCCACTGCTCTTGAGCGCCTGTTCGACCCGCCAGTCACCGGCCTCGGTGACATGGATTTCGTCAGGTCGATACCATGCGGCGAAGCGCGCCAGCTCCCCGGCCAGCGAACCGCTGTTGGCAGGATCGTCGAGTGTCACGTAATCCACTGTGATTCCGCGTTTGCGCAACGCCTCAGCGAAGTGCCGCATGGCGCTGAACAGAAAGATGATCTTCTGCGGGTGATGCGG
This sequence comes from Stutzerimonas stutzeri, assembly GCF_000935215.1. GTDB lineage: Bacteria > Pseudomonadota > Gammaproteobacteria > Pseudomonadales > Pseudomonadaceae > Stutzerimonas. The sequence continues at coordinate 5,505 of NZ_JXXD01000095.1, read as the reverse complement.
GACGTGTCCGGCTTCTTCAGCGACCTCAGCGAGCAGCACCCGGTCACGCGTCGGATCGAGCCCATCCAGGGCGGAGAGCTCGAAGCTCAACTGGTCGCCGAGCACCAGGCGCAGTGCGGCAACGCTCACGACCAGTTCTCTTGATGCTTACCGAACAGGGCGCTACCGACGCGCCTGCCGCCGGCCGTCACCACTGGGACCGCATGCCGACCGGCACGCGCAACGGCTCGCGGACGCCCTCGGCAAGACCGCACATCTCGTCGTACGGTGATTGCTGCACCAGATGAAAGGGCAGCTCCGGTAGCTCGCGTAACAGATCACGAGCGTGCTCGACGGACCGCAGATGCCACACATCGCCGCGCGCGTCGATCAGACTATGGCGCTGACCCTGCAGGTAGATGTCGAGAAGATAGATGCCGCCCTCGAGCGAAATCAGCTCGAGAGCGTCGATACGCCCAGCGTGGGCATGAGTGGCGAGATTCTGAAGGTTCATGGCGCTTGCCCATTTGAAAAGCAGTACAGAATATTTAACAAAAAACCAATTCTGTACAGCTTTTCAGGTTTAGCACCTGCGGAGGGACGATCAGTGCTTGGTGAGCTTGTCGAGATAGCCCATGGCGAACGCCGAGACCACAAAGGTCAGGTGGATGATCACGTACCACATCAGCTTTTCGCTATCGAGCTGCTGGGCATCCATGAACATGCGTAGCAGGTGAATCGACGAGATTGCGACGATGGAGGCAGCGACCTTCATCTTCAGCGATCCGGAATCCATCTTGCCGAGCCAGTCGAGCTTTTCCTTGCCTTCCTCGATATCGAGCTGAGAAACGAAGTTCTCGTAGCCGGAGATCATCACCATCACCAGCAGCCCGCCAACCAGCGCCATGTCGATCAGCGACAGGAGCTTGAGAATCAGCTCGGCCTCACTGAGCGCGAGAATCGCCGGGAGGATATGGAAGATTTCCTGAAAGAACTTGATCGCCAGCGCCAGCAGCGCGAACGCCAGACCGAAATAGATGGGCGCCAGCAGCCAGCGGGCAGCGTACATGGCATTTTCGAGGATGCGCTCCATGAGGTCTCACAGCAGAAAATGAGGAAGGCGCGAGTATACGCAGCCGCGCCGAGCGCACCAAGGCAGGCCAAGGTGCGTTTGGCGCATGTGGATAAGAAATTCATCGGCTCCGGTGAGGCGCCGCTGCAGCCAGCCAGAAACGCGAACGGTTTGCAATGAGGCACGCTTAGGGGCGCGACTCCCAGCCACCGAGAAAGCGCGCCTGGTTGGCGTTCACTCGACGCAGCTCAGCCTGCATGTGCAACTGCCAGATGGACGGGTCATCGGATTCGCAGTAGCCCTGCCCCATCAGGTTGTCGGCGATCGCCGCCAGGACCGATTCGGCCATCGCAGGCCCATGGAATGGGCCCTGGACCTTGATTGCCGTGGGCTGCCCGTCTGCAAGTCCAGCCGCACAGAGCAATGTCCACAGCCCATTGCCGCCGGCAAGCGGGCGTATGACGCATTCGATTCGGGTAACCAGGCCCAGGCACTGGCGGTTCAGACAAAGATTGTGTGGCATGACGGCAGTCCTCGCGTCGGGCCGACGCGGGAACATCCTGTGCGGATGTAGCGCGAGAGCCTGTTTATCCCCTGAAGCTGTGGATAATCCTGTGGATGGAGGGTGGATGCCCTCCTCCACTGCAGACCCGCCGCGCGCGCTATCGTTCCGTTCAAAAACCGCACAATGGCGAGCGTTACTTGCTCCCCTCGGACTCGGACGCTCCTTGCTCCGCTTGTGCCGGCTCGCTCTTGCCTTCTTCCTCAAGCTCGATCTCGGCAATGTCGCGCAACCGCTCGACCACCCGGGCATTCACGCTGCCCTTGGGGAAATGGCCCTGCTCGTTGGTTGTACCCACATCTTCACCGACCAGCAGCGACAACGCTTCGTCCACCTGCCTGACAGCATAGACGTGGAACTGCTGCTGGCGTACGGCCTCCAGCACGCGTTCGTCGAGCATCAGCGTGGTGACATTGGCGAAGGGAATGATTACCCCCTGCTCGCCGGTCAGCCCGCGTGCCTCGCACAGGCGGAAAAAGCCCTCGATCTTCTCGTTGACCCCGCCGACCGCCTGCACTTCACCGAACTGGTTGATCGAGCCGGTGATGGCGAAGCATTGCTTGAGCGGCGTGCGTGAGAGCGCCGAGATCAGCGCGCAGCACTCACCCAGCGAGGCACTGTCACCGTCGACGTAGCCGTAGGACTGCTCGAGCGCGATGCTTGCCGAGATTTCCAGCGGAAACTCTTGGGCGTAGCGGCTGCCGAGGTAGCCGGTGAGGATCATCACGCCCTTGGAGTGAATCGGTTGACCGAGATTGACCTCGCGCTCGATGTCGACGATCCCCGAACCACCGGGATAGACGGTGGCAGAGATGCGCGCCGGCATGCCGAATGCCGAGTCGCCGACTTCCAGTACGGTCAGCCCGTTGCACTTGCCGATCGCCGCACCTTCGCTGTCGATCAGAATCACTCCGGCCAGGATGTCTTCGAGAATCCTCGCCGAGACGCGACCGGTGCGCGTGGCCTTGGCCTTCAGTGCACGCTCGATATGGCCGACATCGGTAACCTCATCCTTGGCCAGCTGGCGGATGAAATCAGCCTCGCTGACCAGCTGGAACAGATCGCCGATACGCGCCGACAGCCGCCCCTGATGCTCGGCCAGGCGTGCACTGTAGGTCGCCAGACGGGCGACGGCCGCGGCAGTAAGCGGTGCCATGCCCTCTTCCGAGGTACGGGTCTTCATCAGTTGGGCGAACTGCTCGAGGCTATCCTCGGCCAGCGGGATGTCCTCGTCGAAATCGACCAGCACGCGGAACATCTCCTGGAAGTCCGGATCCAGATCCTGCAGCGTGTAATAGAGCTGGCGCGAACCGATGATGATGACCTTCACGTGCAGCGGAATGACCTGCGGCGTCAGCGTCACGGTGGCCAGGCGGCCGAGCTCGGCGAGTGGCGATTCCATCTTCAGCTTGCGCGATTGCAGGGCGCGCTTGAGCGCTTCCCAGACGAAGGGCTCGCTGAGCAGCTTTTCCGCCTCCAGCATCAGGAAGCCGCCGTTGGCGCGGTGCAGCGCACCTGGACGCAACTGGCGATAGCTGGTGTAGAGTGCGCCCTGATCGGTGTTGTACTCGATGCGACCGAACAGATTGTCGTAGGTCGGGTGCGGCTCGAACACCACCGGCGCGCCACCATCAACCGGGTGACCGACCACTAGGCTCGGGCTGTATTGCTCTTCCAGCAATACACGGTTCTGCGCTTCCGGACGGTTTTCGTCCACCAGCTGCTCGACCACAGTCTTCAGCAGATTGACCTGCACGGCCTGCAGGTACGCTTCGATACCGGCGTTCTCCGCATACTTCTCCGACAACGGTGCCAGCAGCGGCTGCAGTGCCTGGCTGATGGTCTCGTCATTGAGCTGGCGCAGCTGGTTGGTCGACTCGCGCTTCCACTGCGGCAAGCTGGCGAGCTCCTCGTTCAGACGCACTTCCAGCCCGGAAATGTCTTCGTGATAACGCTCGCGCTCGGCTTCGGGCAGCTGGGCGAACTCGGTTTCGTCCAGCGCCTTGCCTTCCTTCATGGGCGTGAAGGCGATATTGGTGCTGTCGCGATAGAGAGCGATCTCCTTTTCCAGGGCGAGCTTCTCGATCACATCCAGCGCCTTGTCGTAGCGCTGATTGAAGCCGCGGTCGATGGCGCTCTTCTTCTGCTGGAAACTCGGATGCTCGAATACCGCCGGAAAGGTCGCCAGCAGGTTGTCGATCAACTGATTGATATCGGCGATGAACGCCGTTGCGCCGCCGTGAGGCAACTCCAGCACACGCGGCTCGCGAGGCTCGTCGAAGTTGTTCACGTAAACCCAGTCCGACGGCGTATCCAGACGCTTGCCTTCGGCCTTGAGGTAGCGCCGTACGAACGAGAAGCGTCCGGTGCCCGGCTCTCCCATCACGTAGACGTTGTATCCCGGACGCGGCATGGCCACGCCGAACTGCAGCGCCTCGACCGCGCGCTCCTGGCCGAGCACACCGAGAAACGGCTCCAGTTCAGAGGTGTCGTTGAAGTTGAATTGGCTGGGCTCGAAGGGACGGGTCAGCGCATCGGGTGCCAGGCGCAAGCCGGCAGCGACAGTTTCAGGCATCGGGAATCCTTGCTGGGGTGGCTCGTTGGCCACGATTGATGCCGTCATTCTGGCGCTGCGCCGGTCGCGCCGCAAGGCTGATACCCGGCTAACCCAGCCTCGCCACGACGCTGCATAGCCGAGGCACATGGATGGAAATCGCGAGCCGACTGCGAATCGACACAAGCAGAAACATTTCGTCGCGCCCACTACGCCCGACCGCCTTGATGCAGGTCAAGCGGTCGCTTGACGAAAAGGCGCCTCCTAGAGCCAGCCAACACAAAAGGAGCTTCCGTGATGCGCCCCTCTATTCCGCTATTGCTTAGCAGCCTACTAATGACCAGCGCAGCGAACGCAGATGAGCTGCGTGAGCGCGCCAACGCGATGTTCAAACCGATTCCCGACAAGGTCACCGAGGTCCGCGGTCAGAAGGTCAGCGAAGATCAGGCAATGCTCGGTCACAAGCTCTGGTTCGACCCGCGCCTGTCCAGCAGTCACGTCATCAGCTGCAACACCTGCCACAACCTGAGCATCGGCGGCAGCGACAACGTGCCAACCTCGATCGGTCACGGCTGGCAGAAGGGCCCGCGCAACTCGCCCACCGTGCTGAACGCCGTATTCAACGCCGCGCAGTTCTGGGACGGACGCGCCAAGGATCTGCAGGAACAGGCCAAGGGCCCGGTCCAGGCAAGCGTGGAAATGAACAGTACGCCCGAGCGTGTCGTCTCGACGCTGCAGAGCATTCCGGAGTACGCCGCCGAGTTCAAGAAGGCCTTCCCCAACGACAAGGAGCCGGTCAGTTTCGACAACATGGCCTACGCCCTGGAAGCCTTCGAAGTCAGCCTGACCACGCCGAACTCGCCGTTCGACCGCTTCCTCAAGGGTGAGGACGGGGCGCTGGACGACAAGCAGAAGCAGGGTCTCGCCCTGTTCATGGACGCCGGCTGCTCTTCCTGCCACAACGGCGTCAACCTTGGTGGCCAGGGTTACTTTCCCTTCGGCGTGATCAAGAAGCCCGGAGCCGAAGTGCTGCCGACCGGCGACAAGGGTCGCTTCGCGGTGACCAATACCGCCAGCGACGAGTACGTCTTCCGTGCCGCGCCGCTGCGCAATGTCGCGTTGACCCCGCCTTACTTCCACAGCGGTGAGGTCTGGGAGCTCGAACAGGCCGTTGCCATCATGGGTGACAGCCAACTGGGCCGTAAACTGGACAAGGACGAAGTCAGCGCGATAACCGCGTTCCTGCACAGCGTGACCGGCGAGCAGCCGCAAGTCGCCTATCCGGTACTTCCCGCCAGCACCGCGAACACTCCGAAGCCAGAGTGATCGCTCCCCGTT
>NZ_JXXD01000094.1 GCF_000935215.1 Stutzerimonas stutzeri | reverse complement strand
TTGCCTGTAGAAAATGTCAGCCAGGTTGCTTGCCCGGTCGGCGCAGCTGTTCGCAATGATCCTGCTCCGGTTGCGCCGGGGTGTACCAGACATAGTCGGCCTGCGCAGCGGATACCGTCTCGCCCACTTCAGCAAGCATCAACACCGCGACTGACTTCCCTGACAGATCCTCGATATGCAACGGCACGCCCAGGTCTCGACGGACATGGAACGCGCCGGCCAGCAGCATGGCTGGCTCGGCTGCGGCGAGCGTTCGCTCGGCCATGCGTCGATCACGCTGCTGCTGCACCGCCAGCATCGCCGGCAGCTGGGAGGCCGGCAGCATCCCGCAGTGAGAGACCTCGATCTGCGCCAGCAATGCCTCGCTTACCGCCGCGGCCGCAGATTTGCGCCCCTGCAATGACGGTGCGGCACGATAGATCGACATGATTTCGTCGCGCCTGAGATTGGCATGCAGCAATGGGTATGGCTGCGCGAGCGCATGTGAAACCAGGGCTCCGTACTGAGCCCAATCCCAGCCCCTCTGCCAGCCCAGGGCCTCAGGAAGATCGGCCGGCGCTCGCCCCTCACGCACCTCGCGGCGCACCGCTTCGACTAGCGCCTGCTGTTGGGGGTCGAGCATCTCCAGCAACAAGCTGCCCTGCGGACGTTCTTCGGCCAACGCCCGCAGCAACCAGAGCTGCAGCGCATGGTGATCCGGGTTGTCGTGCCGCTCGCCGACCAGCAGCTGATCCTGCGCCTGCAGCTCCGCTACCAGCTGCGCGGGCGTGAGTACCGCGTCACTGCGCAGATCGACGATCAGACCGAGCTCCGGATGCTCACGCCCTTCGGGACTTTGCCACTCAGGTAGCGACGGTAGCGAATGGCATGCCGTCAGCAAACCCAGCACAAGCAACACAAGAATGCGCACGATGAACCTCCTCAACGGGCAATGATCAGCGGGTGACCGAGTTCCGGATGTCGCTGCACCAACACATCCAGACCGAATACCGCTCGCAGCGGCTCGGCTTGCAGCACTTCATCGGGTGGCCCTGCCACGATTGGCCGACCATCCTTTAGCAGCAGTAACCGATCACAATAGCGCGCAGCCAGATTCAGATCGTGCAGGATCACCAGAGCGGCGGCGCCTTGCGCGGCGAAGGCCCTAACCGCCTTTAAAATGCTGTGCTGGTGCGCAGGATCGAGCATCGACGTAGGCTCGTCGAGCATCAGCACCTGCCCTGTCTCGCCCGGCCACAGCTGCGCCAGCACCCGAGCGAGATGCACACGCTGACGCTCACCTCCAGACAGTTCAAGGTAGCTGCGCGTCGCAAGGTGCCGCGCGTCCGCCGCAGCCATCGCTGCTGCAACGAAGGCGGCATCGGCTCCGCGCCCGGTGCGATGAGGCAGGCGCCCCATGGCCACCACATCCGCCACGCGGAAGGCGAAGCTGAGCGTCGAACTCTGCGGCAGCACGGCCAGGCAACGCGCGCGTTCCACATCCGCCCAGTCGCCGAGCGGCCGCCCTTGGAGCAAGACCTGCCCCCTGGAAGGCCTGAGCTCGCCGGATAACGTCGCCAGCAGCGTGCTCTTGCCCGCACCGTTCGGGCCGAGCACACCGAAAACCTGCCCCGGGCGCAGCTCGAGGGAAACATCCTGCAGCGCCGTTATCCCGCCACGGCGCACGGTCAGATCGCGGCCCACCAGCATCAGAGGCGCTCCCGCAACAGCAGATAAAGGAAGAAAGGTGCGCCGAGCAACGCAGTGACAATGCCGATCGGCAGCTCCGCCGGCGCTATCACCAGCCGCGCGGCGACATCGGCAAGCAGCAGCAAGCTGCCGCCAGCAAGTGCCGAAGCTGGTAGCAGCAAGCGGTGATCGGGGCCGACCAACAGGCGCATCAGGTGCGGAACCACCAATCCGATAAAGCCGATCAGACCGGTAGCAGCCACCGCTGCGCCGACACCCAGCGCCGTGCAGACCACCAGTTCACGCTTGATCCGCTCCACATCGAAACCGAGATGACGCGCTTCCGATTCGCCGAGCAACAACGCATTCAGGGCTTTCGCCCGCCGCGGCAGCCACAGTGCGACGGCGATGGTGATCAGCAGCAACGGCCATAGCCGTGCATAACTGGCGCCGTTCAGACTGCCGAGATTCCAGAAGGTCAGCGAGCGCAACGTTCTGTCGTCGGCCAGATAGCTGAACAACCCAACCAACGCACCGGCCAGCGCGGTCAGCGCAATGCCGGCCAGCAGCATCGTGGCGACGTGGGTCTGCCCGTCGCGCCGGCCGAGTCGGTAAACCAGCAAGGTCACGCCCAGCCCGCCGACGAAGGCGAAGACCGACAGCAGGTAGGGCTCCCACCCCGCAGGCAACGCCGGAATGAATGTGCTACCGACTATGGCGATCGCCGCGCCCAACGCAGCACCGCTGGAAACCCCGACCAGCCCTGGGTCGGCCAGCGGGTTGCGGAACAGTCCCTGCATCGCCACCCCGCAAAGCGCCAGTACTGCCCCGGCGGCGCAGCCCAGCAAGGTCCGCGGCAGGCGGATCTGCGCAAGAATCAGCTCGGCCTGCTCGAGCCCGGACGCTTCGATCGGCACGCCTACCAAGCGCAGCGCCGCAGCCAGACTGTCGCCCAGCGCCAGGCTCAGCGGTCCCAGCGCCAGCGACAACCAGATCGCGACCAGCAACAACAAGCCGAGTACGAAGAACAGAAAGCGCGCAGGAACCGGACTACCCATCGGATTGCTTTGCCAAGCGGTATGTGCGGCGAAGGATAAGAGCCCGCCGCCGCAGCCGCCAGCCCGGCAAAAATTATCCGACTGCACTTCCTCGCCGGCTGCGGGATAATTCCGGCTCATGGCGGAGGACCCGATGATCAGATTGTGCGCGACATCCGAGCTTCTCGAAGGGCAGAGCCGCGGCTTCACGGTCGGGGAGCTGAAAGTGATCGCCGTTCGCCGGGATGGCCGGACATACCTGTACGAGAACCGTTGCCCACACCGCGGCGTTCCGCTGGAGTGGCGTCCCGACCAGTTCCTCGACGACAGTGGCAGCCTGCTGCAATGCGCCACTCACGGCGCGCTGTTTCTCATCGAATCCGGTGAGTGCGTGGCCGGCCCCTGCGCCGGCCAGACGCTGCGCCAGCTGGATGCAGCCGAGGACAAGGACAGCATCTGGTTGCAAACTGATCGGCAGAGCGACAGTTGAGCACGGGCGCCGGGCGTCGGGCTTGGTTATCATGCCGCCACAGCTTTACCGTGAGATCGCCATGCTTCGCCTGCTGAGTCTGCTGCTCCTGCTATTCGTGCTTCCTGCCCACGCCGGCCTGTTCGACAACAAGCCCAGCGCCAGTCTTGGCGGTGCGCTGAACAACAGCAGCGATTTCCTGCCGGTACGCGAAGCCTTTCGACTGAGTCTCGTTGAGGCTACGCCTGAACAGATCACCCTGCGTTTCGTCGCAGCGGAGGGCTACTACCTCTACCGTCATCGTTTTGCCTTCAAGACCGAGCAGTCAGGTGTCGTGATCGGTGAGCCGAAGCTGCCCGCCGGCGTGCCCAAGGTCGATGACTATTTCGGTGAGATCGAAGCCTATTACGGCATTGTCGATGTCGAGCTACCGCTGACGAACCCGGACAACCGCCCCTTCGTCCTGCAGGTCTCCTACCAGGGCTGTGCCGATAAAGGCCTGTGCTACCCCCCGGAAACCGAATCGCTCCCCATCGGCGACGTTGCCGGCGCCCCCAGCGGAGCGACCACCGAAGCGTCAGCCAGCCAGCAGGCCAGCAAACGCGACCTCTCCTGGCGCTCCATCGCGCTATTCTTCCTCGCCGGTCTGGGCCTGACCTTCACCCCCTGCGTGCTGCCGATGTTGCCGATTCTCACCGGCGTCGTGCTGCGCGACCAGCCCGGCGGAATGCGCAGCTTTCTGCTGTCGCTGGCCTACGTGCTGCCAATGGCTGGCGGCTTCGCCCTGCTCGGCGCGCTCATGGGCGTATTCGGCGCCGAGCTGAATCTGCAGGCGCGCCTGCAATCACCCTGGATTCTTGTACCCTTCGCATTATTCTTCGTCGCCTTCGCCCTGGCCATGTTCGGGCTGTTCGAGCTGCGCCTACCACAGGCACTCAGCAGTCGACTCGACCGTCTTGCCGGCAACGCACGCGGCGGCTCGTTTACCGGAGCGGCGCTGCTCGGTGCCGTGTCCAGTCTACTGGTATCGCCTTGTGTTTCCGCTCCGCTGGCCGGCGCACTGCTGTACATCAGTGCCAGCGGCGATGCGCTAGGCGGCGGCCTGAAGCTGTTCGCCCTGGGCCTGGGCATGGGCGCACCGCTGGTGCTGTTCGCCACCGGCGGTGGCGCGCTACTGCCCAAGAGCGGCCCATGGATGATCAGCGTGCGCAACGTATTCGGCGTACTGCTGCTCGCCGTCGCCGTCTGGATGCTCGAGCGCGTACTGCCCGGTCCGCTTGCTCTGGCGGCGTGGGGCCTGCTCGCGGCCGGCAGCGCCGTATTTCTCGGGACCCTGGAATTTACCAGCAAGACACCCAGGCAGAAGCTCGCGCAGCTGATGGGACTGGTATTGCTGGTCTACGCGCTGGCCGCGTGGGTCGGGGCGCTACAGGGCGGCTCCGATCCACTTCGGCCGTTGCCAACCTCCGTGGCCGGATCAGCGCCGGGCAGCATGACCAGTGAAGGCTGGCACACCATTTCCACGCCGGCCGAGCTCGATACCCAACTGGCCGCCGCCCGCGCCGCCGGCCAACCGCTGATGCTCGACTGGTACGCCGACTGGTGCATCAGCTGCAAGGTGATCGAACGCGAGGTGTTCGCCAACCCACAGGTGGCACCGCGGCTGACCGACTATCGTCTGATCCGCTTCGACATCACCGAAAGCAACGCCGCCCAACGCAGCCTGCTGGACCGCTACAAACTGTTCGGCCCCCCGGCCATCCTGTTCTTCGATCGGCGTGGCAATGAGATGTCCGACGTGCGTGTAGTCGGCGAGATAGACGCTCCCGGTTTCAGCGAGCGACTGGATCGCGCGGCACCTCTGCTCTAGCTCACGTACGCATTTTCGCGGGATCGACCCACGACAAGCCGACGATCCTCTGCCCAATGAATCATTGCGGCAATCTTCAGACATAATGCGGGCATTTCCTTCGATCGCGACATGACTGGACAGTCATACCCTGCTTGGGGCATAGTTTTTCCCTTCTCGCGACCAGCCACCTCGACTGATCAGCGCATACAGAAAAACAAGGAATACCGATGGCCACGTTTCTGGTCCTCCACGGGCCGAATCTGAACATGCTCGGCACCCGCGAGCCGGGCGTCTACGGCGCAGTGACGCTGGCGCAGATCAATCAGGATCTGGAGCAGCGTGCCCGAGATCGCGGACATCATCTGCTGCATCTGCAATCCAACGCCGAGTACGAACTGATCGAGCGCATCCATGCCGCGCGCAGCGAAGGCGTCGATTTCATCCTGATCAATCCCGCGGCATTCACGCATACCAGCGTCGCATTACGTGACGCGTTGCTGGCCGTGAGCATCCCATTCATCGAAGTGCACCTGTCCAACGTGCACAAGCGTGAACCTTTCCGCCATCACTCCTACTTTTCCGATATCGCGGTGGGTGTGATCTGCGGCCTTGGCGCCAGCGGCTACCGACTGGCCTTGGAGGCCGCCCTGGAACAACTCGCTGCTTCCTGAGGGGCTCGTGCACATGCCGAGCCTTGAAGAAGCGAGCAGCAATGCCCTTTGAACTTACCTGGGAGTCAATGCTTCATGGATATTCGCAAAGTCAAAAAGCTGATCGAACTGCTGGAAGAGTCCGGTATCGACGAACTGGAGATCCACGAGGGTGAAGAGTCGGTACGCATCAGCCGCCACAGCAAGCAGGTAGCGATGCAGCAGCCGATCTACGCTCAGGCTCCGGCCGCACCGGCTCCTGCTCCGGTAGCTGCTGCCGCCCCGGCTGCCGACGCTGCCCCGGCCGCGCCCAAGCTGAACGGCAATGTGGTCCGCTCGCCGATGGTCGGCACCTTCTACCGTGCGTCCTCGCCGGAATCCAAGGCGTTCGTCGAAGTCGGTCAGAGCGTCAAGAAGGGCGACATCCTCTGCATCGTCGAAGCCATGAAGATGATGAACCACATCGAGGCCGAGATCAGCGGCACCATCGAATCCATCCTGGTGGAGAATGGTCAGCCGGTCGAATACGACCAGCCGCTGTTCACCATCGTTTGAACCGCGGAGAGCCAGCGATGTTGGAAAAAGTACTGATCGCCAACCGCGGCGAGATAGCCCTTCGAGTTCTGCGCGCATGCAAGGAACTGGGCATCAAGACCGTGGCTGTGCACTCCACTGCCGACCGTGACCTGATGCACGTGTCGCTGGCCGACGAGTCCGTCTGCATCGGCCCGGCCGCCTCTGCCAAGTCCTACCTGAGCATCCCGGCACTGATTGCCGCTGCCGAAGTCACCGGCGCCGACGGCATTCATCCCGGCTACGGCTTCCTCGCCGAGAACGCCGACTTCGCCGAACAGGTGGAGAAGTCTGGCTTTACCTTCATCGGCCCGACCGCCGACGTTATCCGCCTGATGGGTGACAAGGTGTCCGCCAAGGACGCGATGAAGCAGGCCGGCGTACCGACCGTTCCGGGTTCTGACGGCCCGCTGCCGGAAGACGAGAAGGAAGCGCTGCGGATCGCCCGCGAGGTAGGCTATCCAGTGATCATCAAGGCCGCCGGTGGCGGTGGTGGTCGCGGCATGCGCGTTGTGCACAAGGAAGAGGACCTGATCGCCTCGGCCAAGCTGACCCGCAACGAAGCAGGCGCAGCCTTCGGCAATCCGATGGTTTACCTCGAGAAGTTCCTGACCAATCCGCGCCACGTGGAAATCCAGGTCCTGGCCGACGGCCAGGGCAACGCCATCCACCTCGGCGATCGCGACTGCTCGCTGCAGCGCCGTCACCAGAAGGTGATTGAGGAGGCCCCTGCCCCGCTGATCGACGAAGAAGCCCGCCGCAAGGTGCAGGCCCGCTGCGTCAAGGCGTGCATCGATATCGGCTACCGCGGCGCCGGTACTTTCGAGTTCCTCTATGAAGACGGCAACTTCTACTTCATCGAGATGAACACTCGCGTACAGGTCGAGCATCCGGTTACCGAGATGGTTACCGGCATCGACATCGTCAAGGAGATGCTGCTGATCGGTGGCGGCCAGAAGCTGTCGATCAAGCAGGAAGATGTCGTCATCCGCGGCCATGCCGTCGAATGTCGCATCAACGCCGAAGACCCGCGCACCTTCATGCCCAGCCCGGGCAAGGTCAAGCACTTCCACGCGCCGGGCGGCAACGGTGTTCGCGTTGATTCGCACCTCTACGATGGCTACTCGGTTCCGCCGCACTACGACTCGCTGATCGGCAAGCTGATCACCTTCGGGGCGAACCGCGACGAGGCCATGGGCCGCATGCGCAACGCGCTGGACGAGTTGATCGTCGACGGCATCAAGACCAACGCCCCGCTGCACCGCGACCTGGTGCGCGATCCCGGCTTCTGCAAGGGCGGCGTGAACATCCATTACCTGGAGAAAAAACTGGGCATGGATAAGCACTGAGCCACGCTCGGCGCTGTACTGCAGAGGCCGCCTTCGGGCGGCCTCTGTCGTTTCTGTCAGGCGGATATCTAGTCCACGCTGGCCGCCCAACGCCCCCTCCAGTAAGCTTGCCGGCTTTTCCCGCGACCCCACTCGAGAGGCCTCCATGTCCTGGCTGCAGATCCGACTCGCCATCACCCCCGATCAGGCCGAAGCGCTGGAAGACCAGCTGCTGGATCTGGGCGCGGTTTCCGTGACCTTCATGGACGCCGAGGATCAGCCGATCTTCGAGCCGGATCTCAACACCACTCCGCTGTGGTCGCACACGCACCTGTTGGCATTGTTCGAAGCCGACACCGACCCGGACTCCCTGCTCGCCCACCTGCAGCTGCTGCGCGGCGGCGAGCTGCCCGAGCACCAGGTCGAAGTGATCGAAGACCAGGACTGGGAGCGCAGCTGGATGGACAACTTCCAGCCGATGCGCTTCGGCCGCCGCCTGTGGATCGTCCCCAGCTGGCACGCGGCGCCGGAGCCCGACGCGGTCAACCTGCTGCTGGATCCTGGCCTGGCGTTCGGTACCGGCACCCACCCCACTACCGCACTCTGTCTCGAGTGGCTGGATGCCCAGCCTCTGCAGGACCAGTCCCTGCTGGATTTCGGCTGCGGCTCGGGCATCCTGGCGATCGCCGGCCTATTGCTGGGCGCCGAGCATGCCGTCGGCACCGACATCGATACCCAGGCGCTGGACGCTTCACGCGACAACGCCGAGCGCAACGGCATCGCCGCAGAGCGTTTCGCGCTCTACCTGCCTGAACAGCTGCCGGAAAAGGCTGCCGACGTGGTGGTCGCCAACATTCTTGCTGGCCCGCTGGTTTCGCTGGCGCCGCGCATCACCGCACTGGTCAAGCCCGGCGGCCGCCTGGCACTGTCCGGCATCCTAGCCGAACAGGCCGAGGAGGTACGCGCCGCCTACAGCGATGCATTCGAGCTCGACCCAACCGCCGACAAAGATGGCTGGGTACGCATCAGCGGCGTCCGACGTGCCTGAGCAGCGCCTTGCGACCTCGCCCGCACACTTGCACAACAGGAGCCGCAGCCCCTGCCGCTGCGCGACTGGCATACGCTAGACTAGCCGACACCTTCGCGCGGAAAGACGCATGACCAGCTTCATCACCCAGTGCCCCAACTGCAGCACCCGCTTTCGCGTCGCCCGCAGCCAGTTGCGCGCGGCCCGCGGCGCAGTGCGTTGCGGCGCCTGCATGGAAGTCTTCAACGCCGCCCATCATCTGCTGCGCGATGAGCTGGACCCGACGCAACCACTGACAACTCCCGTCGACAAGTCGATCCAGACGCAGGCTACCGAGCATCCCAGGGCTACCATGCCGGCGCCAACCGCCAAGGTCGATGAAACGCTGTGGATTCACGATGACCTGGACCTGGACAGCCTCGACCTGGACGAAGAGCTGGCCAAACTGGAGCGGCAGGAGCGCGAATTGTCTCGCGACCTACTCAACCTCGAAGCCAACGGCGACGCGGCAGCCAGGCCTCGCGATCCGCTACCGGAGATGTCCTCCACGCAGGACGAAAGCTGGGCCGAGATCCTGCTGAACGCCGAACAAGGCGTCACGCAGTCGCCGGCGAGCCCGAGCGATGAGGTGGTCAGCTTCAACCCGGTCACCTCGGAGTCTCCGCAACCGCTGAGCCCATTGGCAGCCAGTCCCACGCCGCTCGCGATCGCCGAAGCCCAGCAGGCGCACGACGAAAGGGTCGAACCTGAACTGGCAACGCCATCGGCTACCGAACAGCTCGCCCCTGTCGTCGATCCTGCAGCGCCACGCCGCGAGCCCGACCTGCGCGACGAGCCGCTGTTCGAGCTCGACGATGAGCCACTGCAGCTGGACTGGCAGGAAGCGAAGAAACCCTGGGGACGCTGGCTCGGCTGGAGCGTACTAAACCTGTTGGCACTGCTTGCGCTGGGTGCCCAGTACGTTGCCTACAACTACGACGAGCTGTCGAGGCAGCCCCAGTATCGCAGCTGGTTCGAGAGTATCTGCCCGACCGTTGGCTGCGAACTGCCGGCCCTGGTCGACATTGGCCAGATCAAGAGCAGCAACCTGGTCGTGCGCAGCCATCCCGAGTTCACCGGCGCGCTGGTCGTCGACGCGATCCTCTACAACCGCGCGGCCTTTGCACAGCCGTTTCCGCTGTTGGAAATCCGCTTTGCCGACCTCAACGGCAAACTGATCGCCAGCCGCAGTTTCAAGCCCAGCGAATATCTTTCTGGAGAACTGGCAGGACAGGCCCAGATGCCACCGCAGGTTCCCATCCATATCGCCTTGGATATCCTCGACCCGGGCGCAAAGGCGGTTAACTACAGCCTGAGTTTCCATTCGCCCAAATAACGACGAGCTTGCAGTTCAGACTGCCGCCGCCGGCGCTCATCGCGCGGGCGGCGGGCGTGTCCAAACTCCCGGCGATAAGGCGACCACTGTTCAGAATTTGTTCAAAACAGCCTTTAACCCGTCATGCGTAGCGGGTATTATGCCCACCCTTTTTTGCAGTCCCGATCTACCTAACAAGCAGGCCCCAAGCAGGGAATCTTCATGTCAGCGGTACGCATCGGCCCTTACACCTTGACCAATCGATTGATCCTCGCGCCCATGGCCGGCGTGACCGATCAGCCGTTCCGCCAGTTGTGCCGCCGCTTCGGCGCGGCCCTGGTGGTCTCGGAAATGCTCACCAGCGATGTGCGTCTGTGGAACAGTCGCAAATCTCGCCTGCGCATTCCCCATGCGGACGAGCCCGAGCCCCGCTCAGTGCAGATTGCCGGTGGCGACCCGCAGATGCTGGCCGAGGCGGCGCAGCGCAATGTGGAGCTGGGGGCGCAGATCATCGACATCAACATGGGCTGCCCGGCGAAGAAGGTCTGCAACAAGGCCGCCGGCTCGGCGTTGATGCGTGACGAGAAGCTGGTCGCGGATATCCTCGAAGCCGTGGTCGGCGCCGTGACCGTTCCGGTGACGTTGAAGATTCGCACCGGCTGGGATCGGCAGAACAAGAACGGCCTGACCGTCGCGCGTATCGCCGAGCAATCGGGCATCGCAGCACTTGCCGTTCACGGCCGCACCCGCGCCGACCTGTACACCGGCGAAGCCGAGTACGACACCATCGCCGCCATCAAGCAGGCGGTGTCGATTCCGGTGTTCGCCAATGGCGATATCGATTCGCCGCACAAGGCGGCCCAGGTACTACAGGCAACCGGAGCGGACGGCCTGTTGATCGGACGTGCGGCGCAGGGTCGCCCGTGGATCTTTCGCGAAGTGGAGCATTATCTGCGCACCGGCGAGCTGCTCGCGGCGCCGACGCTGGACGAAGTTGAAAGCACCCTGCTGGAGCATGTGCAGGCGCTGCATGAATTCTATGGCGAGGTGATGGGAGTCCGTATCGCCCGCAAGCACGCGGGTTGGTATCTCGCAACACTGCCGGGCGCGCGGGACTTCCGCGCCCGTTTCAATCATCTGGAAGACAGGGATGCACAGGCCTTCGGCATTCAGCAGTTCTTTGCCGAACAACGCTCAGGGCCTGGCTCGGTGGATGGAACAGAGGTGGCCGCATGACGCTGTTGAATGAAACATTGGTAAGTGGAACAACATCCGTGAGTGACAACGTGAACCTCAAGCAGCACCTGAACACGCCGAGCGAAGCGGGGCAGACGCTGCGAGGCAGCGTCGAGAAAGCGCTGCACAACTATTTCGCCCGCCTCGAAGGTGCAGACGTCACGGACGTTTACAACCTCGTACTCTCCGAAGTGGAAGCGCCGTTGCTGGAAACCGTGATGCACTACGTCAAGGGTAACCAGACCAAGGCTTCCGAGCTGCTGGGCCTGAACCGCGGCACCCTGCGCAAGAAACTCAAACAGTACGACCTGCTCTGACGCGGCAGCTGGCAGGCGCGGCTGTCCGCACCTGCCGCCTTCGCGGACTCAAGCCTGTAGCCTCTAGGAAACGTCAATGACCGACCATACCACCCGCCTTCCCGTGCGCCGCGCGCTGATCAGCGTGTCCGACAAGACCGGCGTCGTCGACTTCGCCCGCGACCTCGAAGCCCTCGGCGTCGAGATCCTCTCCACCGGCGGCACCTTCAAGCTGCTGCGTGACAACGGCATCGCGGCTGTCGAAGTGGCCGACTACACCGGCTTCCCGGAGATGATGGACGGACGGGTGAAGACCCTGCATCCGAAGATTCACGGCGGCATCCTCGGCCGCCGCGACCTGGACGGCGCGGTGATGGCCGAGCACGGCATTGCCCCGATCGACCTGGTGGCGGTCAACCTCTATCCGTTCGCAGCCACGGTGGCCAAGCCCGGATGCACCCTGCCGGACGCCATCGAGAACATCGACATCGGCGGCCCGACCATGGTCCGCAGCGCGGCCAAGAACCACAAGGACGTCGCCATCGTGGTCAATGCCGAGGACTACGCGGCAGTGGTCGACAACCTGAAGAACGGCGGGCTGACCTACGCCCAGCGCTTCGACCTGGCGCTCAAGGCGTTCGAGCACACCGCCGGCTACGACGGCATGATCGCCAACTACCTGGGCGGCATCGACCAGAGCACCGAGCAGCTCAGCACCGAAAATCGCAGCCTGTTTCCGCGCACCTACAACATGCAGTTCATCAAGGCGCAGGACATGCGCTACGGCGAGAATCCGCATCAGCAAGCCGCCTTCTATGTCGAGAAGCCCGACGAGGCTTGCGTCGCCACCGCCACGCAACTGCAGGGCAAGGAGCTGTCGTTCAACAACGTGGCCGACACCGACGCTGCGTTGGAGTGCGTGAAGAGCTTTACCAAGCCGGCCTGCGTAATCGTCAAGCATGCCAACCCGTGCGGCGTCGCCGTGGTACCGGAAGATGAAGGCGGCATCCGCAAGGCCTATGACCTGGCCTACGCCACCGACAGCGAGTCGGCCTTTGGCGGCATCATCGCCTTCAACCGCGAGCTGGACGGCGAAACCGCCCAGGCCATCGTCGAGCGCCAGTTCGTCGAGGTGATCATCGCGCCCAAGGTTTCCCAGGCCGCGCGCGACGTCGTCGCCAGCAAGGCCAACGTGCGCCTGCTCGAATGCGGCGAATGGCCGGCCGAGCGCAACCCGGGCTGGGACTACAAGCGCGTCAACGGCGGCCTGCTGATCCAGAGCCGCGACATCGGCATGATCACCGAAGCAGACTTGAAGATCGTCACCCAGCGCGCGCCGACCGAGCAGGAAATCCATGACCTGATCTTCGCCTGGAAAGTGGCCAAGTTCGTCAAGTCCAACGCCATCGTCTATGCCAAGAACCGCCAGACAGTCGGCGTTGGTGCCGGCCAGATGAGCCGCGTCAACTCCGCGCGCATCGCCGCGATCAAGGCCGAGCACGCCGGCCTGCCGGTTCCTGGCGCGGTGATGGCCTCGGACGCCTTCTTCCCGTTCCGCGACGGCATCGACAACGCGGCCAAGGCCGGCATCACCGCGGTGATCCAGCCGGGCGGCTCGATGCGCGACGCCGAAGTGATCGCAGCGGCTGACGAAGCCGGCATTGCCATGGTGTTCACCGGCATGCGCCACTTCCGGCACTAAAATCAGCCGCATTCGGACAGGCATCTGCGGCGTTGCCCGACTCTTCCCCCATGCTCATTGCCAGAAGGCAACTCCGCCGGGTGAAGAATCGGGCGCCTTGCATCTACCAGCCCGATCGCGACCTCAGAATTCGTAGGGTGGATAACGCTTCGCTTATCCACCAAGCGGGCGACCGGCCCGCCTCCATTGGGAGAGAGAAATGAATGTACTGATCATCGGCAGCGGCGGCCGCGAGCACGCCCTGGCCTGGAAGGTCGCGCAGGATCCACGCATCGCCAAGGTCTTCGTCGCCCCGGGCAACGCCGGCACCGCCACTGAAGCCAAGTGCGAGAACGTCGCCATCGACGTGCTGGCCATCGAGCAACTGGCGGATTTCGCCGCCGCCAACGTACAACTGACCATCGTCGGCCCCGAGGCACCGCTGGTCAAAGGCGTGGTCGATCTGTTCCGTTCGCGCGGCCTGGACATCTTCGGACCGACCGCCGCCGCCGCGCAGCTGGAAGGCTCCAAGGCCTTTACCAAGGACTTCCTGGCGCGCCAGAACATCCCCACCGCCGACTACCAGAACTTCACCGAAGTCGAGCCGGCATTGGCCTACCTGCGTGAAAAAGGCGCGCCGATCGTCATCAAGGCCGACGGCCTGGCCGCCGGCAAGGGCGTGATCGTCGCCATGACCCTGGCCGAAGCCGAGGAAGCGGTGCGCGACATGCTGTCCGGCAACGCCTTCGGCGACGCCGGCGCGCGCGTAGTCATTGAAGAATTCCTGGATGGCGAAGAGGCCAGCTTCATCGTCATGGTCGACGGCGAGAACGTGCTGCCGATGGCCACCAGCCAGGACCACAAGCGCGTCGGCGACGGCGACAGCGGCCCCAACACCGGCGGCATGGGCGCCTATTCGCCGGCTCCGGTGGTCACCGCCGATGTGCATAAGCGCGTGATGGACGAGGTGATCTACCCGACCGTGCGCGGCATGGCTGCCGAAGGCAATGTCTACACCGGCTTCCTGTACGCCGGACTGATGATCGACAAGGCCGGCAAGCCCAAGGTCATCGAGTTCAACTGCCGCTTCGGCGACCCGGAAACCCAGCCGATCATGGTGCGCCTCGAATCCTCGCTGGTGCTGCTGGTCGAAGCCGCGCTGGCCAAGGCGCTGGACAAGGTCGAGGCGACCTGGGATCCGCGCCCGACCGTCGGCGTGGTGCTGGCTGCTGGCGGCTACCCGGGCGATTACGCCAAGGGCGATGTGATCGAAGGGCTGGACGATGCCGCTGCGCTGGATGGCAAGGTGTTTCATGCCGGTACCGCGCTGAACGACCAGGGCCAGGTCGTCACCGCCGGTGGCCGCGTACTTTGCGCAACTGCCATCGGCCGCACCGTCTCCGAGGCGCAGCAGCAGGCATACCGTCTGGCGGAAAAAATCCACTGGAATGGCTGTTTCTATCGCAAAGATATCGGCTATCGCGCCATCTCCCGGGAGCTGGGCGACAGCTGAGCGTAGCCAGGCGCCAGGAATGCGTGCGGCGCCAAGTTTTACCGCTGCCGCACGCATTACAGGCCGACAAAGGCATGGCTATAATCGGCCGTCACACACATGAACGGACTTCTCAAGTGGGTCGGCTCCGGATTGCCATCGCTGTTTTCTTCGGCCTGCTGCTGATCAACCTGATCCCGCTTCCGGCCCTGGCGTCCATTACCCAGTCGCCGCCCTCCCCAGCACTATCCGCTCCACCCAATTCCGTGCCACAGAACTGGCGCATGCTGATCGACCAGTCGGGAGGGCTTACGCTCGATGAGGTGGTTTCCCAGCGCGCACTGTTCCAGCGTCTCGAAAAACTCTCCTACAGCGCTCCGGCCAGCGACCGAGCCGTCTGGCTGCAGGTCAGCCTGCCGTCACTGACACGACCGAAGTGGCTGTGGCTGTTTGCACCGCGAGTGCAGTATCTGGACTTCTACCTGCTGCGTGACGGCAAGCTCGAGCAGCATACGGCGACCGGGGAACTACGTCCCTTCAGCGCCCGGCCATTGCCCAACCGGGCGTACTTGTTCAGCCTTCCCAATGACGGGCAGCCGCGCGAGGCTTATATCCGCCTGCAGTCCAGCCATCCAATGATGACCTGGTTCAAGACCATCGATGAAGCCGGCCTGGTCAGCCTGAGCAAGCCGGCCTACCTGTTTGGTGCGCTGTTCGGTGCGCTGGCGTTGCTGATGATCTACAACCTGCTGCGCTTTGCCTACACGCTCAGCTACACGCATATCTGGCTGAGCCTGCTGCACGGCGCCCTGCTGGCCTGCGCCATGGCCAATCTCGGGGTCATGGCGGCGTGGATGCCCTGGCTGACCTACAGTCAGCCGCTGATCGCCGACCTGTCGGCGATGGCCGCCAGCGCCGCGCTGCTCGGCTACACGCTGGGTTTCTTCCATCACCGCAGACGAACCTGGATCACCTGGCTGCTGGGCATCGAACTCAACCTGGTACTGGCACTGGCAGCCAGCATCCTGCTCGGTCAGTGGCCGTGGTACAGCTGGCTGATCTATTCGCTGGTGCTGGCCGCATCGTGCAGCACTCTGCTCGTCGCGATCTATCACTGGCGCCGGGGCTATCAGCCGGCGCGCCTGGTAGTGGCCGGAACGACCCTGTTCAACGTCGGCATGATCTTCTTCATGCCCATGTTGCTGGGCTTCGACCAGCTCGACCCGGGCTGGCTGACTGGCGGCCTGTTCAGCCTCGCGACCCTCGCAGGGCTACTACTCAGCTTTGCCCTGCTCGAACGTCAACGGCAGCGCCAGACCGACAGCCGCACCCAATTCACCGCAGCGGCCGTCAGCAGCGCGGAACTCAAGACCAAGGCCGATTTCCTATCCAAGATTAGCCATGAACTGAGAACGCCAATGAACGGCGTGCTGGGCATGAGCGAGTTGCTGCTGGGCACTTCGCTGTCGGCCAAGCAACGCGACTACGTCCAGACGATTCATAGCTCCGGCAACGAACTGCTCAATCTGATCAACGAGATTCTCGACATTTCCAAGCTGGAATCTGGCCAGATCGAGCTGGATGACGTGCAGTTCGATTTCAACGCGCTGATCGAAGACTGTCTGAGCATCTTCCGCGCCAAGGCCGAACAGCAGAAGGTCGAGCTGATCAGCTTTATCCAGCCGCAGCTGCCGCAGGTCGTGACCGGCGATCCGACCCGTCTGCGCCAGACCCTGCTCAACCTGCTGGAGAATGCCTTCAAGCAGACCGACGAGGGCGAGGTGCTGCTGATCGCCGCGGTCGACGGACCGCCCGAGAGCCCGCGCCTGCGCATCACCGTGCAGGATAGTGGGCGGCCACTCGAGGCGTACGAGCGCGACGCGCTGCTCAATGCCGCAGTCGACAGTCATGACTTTCTTGCGGCGACACGCCATGGCGGGCGCCTGGGGCTGATCATCGCGCGCCAGCTGGTGCAACTGATGGATGGTGATTTCGGTATCCAGACTGGCACCAGCCAGGGCAACACCTTGTGGATCAGTCTGCCGCTGGCCAGTGAAGGGCTGGCGCAGAGCAATGCCGACCTGGACGGGCCGCTGCAAGGCACTCGGCTGCTGATCGTCGATGACAACGACACCTGCCGCAAGGTACTGGTCCAGCAATGCAGCGGCTGGGGCCTGGAGGTCAGCGCCGTTGCGTCGGGCAAAGAGGCGTTGGCCCTGCTGCGGACCAAGGCGCACCTCAAGGAATACTTCGATGTGGTCCTGCTCGATCAGGACATGCCCGGCATGACCGGCATGCAGCTGGCGAGCAAGATCAAGGAAGATTACAGCCTCAACCATGACGTCCTGCTGATCATGCTCACCGGCATGAGCAGCGCACCGAGCAAGATCATTGCGCGCAATGCGGGTATCAAGCGCATCCTCGCCAAACCGGTCGCCGGTTACACGCTGAAGACCACCTTGGCTGACGAACTCGCGCAGCGCCAGCCGGGCACCCAGCAGCGCCAGGCAACGGTGCCGCAGAACCTGCCCGCGCTCGAAGTCCCCAGTGACTTCCGCATCCTGGTCGCCGAGGACAACAGTATTTCCACCAAGGTCATCCGCGGCATGTTGAACAAACTCAACCTGCAACCGGACACCGCCTGCAACGGCGAAGAGGCGCTGGAGGCGATCAAGGCGCAGCCGTATGACCTGGTCCTGATGGATTGCGAGATGCCCGTGCTCGACGGCTTTCAGGCCACCCACCAGCTGCGTGAATGGGAAGCCAGGAATGCGCGCCGGCGTACTCCCGTCGTTGCCCTGACTGCGCATATCCTCAGCGAGCACCGCGACCGCGCGCGAGAAGCAGGCATGGACGGTCATATGGCCAAGCCGGTGGAACTCTCGAACCTGCGCGAACTTGTCGACCACTGGGTCCGCGTCAAGCAGGCAGAGAGCGTCGACTGACCGCGCCCTACCGTCCCCGCAGATTTCCAATCCCTGACAATAGTCGACATCCCCATCTCCAGGCAAGCACCGCACTGGCACCGCTTCTACATCCCCTGCACCACATGCACAGCATCGCCTCAGGCTACCGATGCCCAGACGACCGCCCAGGCATCGGCGCTCTCCTGCGGGATACCAATCCAAGCGGCACCTCCTCCTGCCGGTCCGAGCGAGAAGACCACTTGGGTGAAAAACTGAACAAAACCGGTCGCCAGCTGCCGATTGTTTGACGATTCGAGAACAGGTGGAGGTTTGGCATGGCGGTCGATCAGGGATGAGTGTGCTTCAGCGCAAGACGTGGCCAATCCTCTTCCCTCAAGGAGCCACGTGATGATGAAGCGGAGCGATGTCGCCTGGACCCTCATCGGAGTCCTGGCCGTGCTGCTGTCCGGCTACCTGCTGTACCACGAAGTGCGCAACATCTCGCTCAGCGAGCTTACCGACAGCCTGCAGGCGATCGGCGCGCGGCGTTGGCTGCTGGCCGCGCTATCGACCCTGGGCGCCTATGTCGCGCTGGCCTGGTACGACCGCATCGCGATGGCTCATCTGGGCAAGAAGATGTCCTGGTGGTTCATCGCACTCTGTTCCTTCACCACCTACGCGCTGGCGCACAACATCGGCGCATCGGTGTTTTCCGGCGCCCTGGTGCGCTATCGCGCCTACCGCAGCCGGGGCCTGACGCCCCAGGAAATCGGCATCCTGATCGTCTTCTGCTCGCTGACCTTCGCGCTGGGCACCC
Source organism: Stutzerimonas stutzeri (assembly GCF_000935215.1). Lineage (GTDB taxonomy): Bacteria > Pseudomonadota > Gammaproteobacteria > Pseudomonadales > Pseudomonadaceae > Stutzerimonas. The sequence continues at coordinate 5,523 of NZ_JXXD01000094.1, read as the reverse complement.
TGCTTGCCGGGGGTGCCGTGCTGATTCTGAAACCGCAGCTTCTTCATCGGGCTGTCGATAGCGACAGCTGGGTATCCATCGCCGTCGGTTCGACCCTGCTCATGTTGGTCGCGCTCTATGCGTTCGGCGCATGGCGCCAGTTGCCACCCTGGCGGCTGGGCAAATGGCACATCGAGTACCCGCGACTGCCGATCGTCGGCCGTCAGCTGCTGGCGGGCCCGCTTGAGCTGCTCTGCGCCGCGGCGATCATCTACTTCGCGCTGCCGCCGGAACACAGCCCGGGCTATCTGACCGTCCTTGGCGTATTCCTCGCATCCTTCACCCTGGCATTGCTGTCCCACGCACCCGGCGGGCTCGGTGTGCTGGAGCTGACCTTCGTGGCCGCCCTTCCGGAAATTCCCACGGTGGACGTGCTGGCAGCACTCATCGTGTTCCGCGGTTTCTATCTGCTACTGCCCTTCGCTCTGGCCATGATCGTCGTACTGATATTCGAGTACGGCCAATGGCGCGCGAAACGCAGCGCAGCGCCCGAACATTGATGATGGGGAAACGATACCAATCGCCATCCCGACGAAGATGGTATGGCGAATGACCGCAACACAGGCGATCATGCAGCCCTCTCCAGACCAACCCGATGTCATGACCGATACCGACCAGACCCACGCCGAACACAAACCGCGCCCGCTAATCGACCTGGCCGTCAGCATCCTGATTCCCTCGCTGATCCTGATGAAGCTCAGTGGTGAAGACCGCCTCGGCGCAGACGGTGCACTGCTGCTTGCCCTGGCCTTTCCGCTGGGCTGGGGGCTGTGGGAGCTGGCCAAATACCGCAAGTTCAACTGGATAGCCCTGCTCGGCCTGATCAGCGTGCTGCTGACTGGCGGCATCGGGCTGCTTCAGCTCGATACCCAGTGGCTAGCCATCAAGGAAGCAGCGGTTCCCGGCATCATCGGCATCGCCGTGCTGGCCTCGACGCGCACCCGCTACCCGCTGATTCGCACCCTGCTGTACAACCCCAAAGTGCTCAACGTGGACAAGATCCACGAACAGCTCGAGCAAAACGGCCAAGTCGAACACTTCGAAACGCGGCTGCTGCGTGCGACCTACCTGCTCAGCGGCACCTTCTTCTTCTCGTCGTTCATGAATTACGTGCTGGCCAAATGGATCGTCAATAGCCCCGCCGGCAGCGAAGCCTTCAACGCCGAACTGGGCCGCATGACCCTGCTCAGCTACCCGATGATCGCCATTCCCAGCATGTTGATGATGATGGCGATCTTCTTCTACCTTTGGCGCACCATTCACGGGCTGACCGGCCTGCGACTGGAGGACATCATGGCAACCTCGGCGCAGGAACCGCGCAGCAACAAATAGCCGCGCATGAAAAAAGGCCGGTGGACTTGCGCCGGCCGGCCTGTCGCCCCCGCTCGTCAGAACAGCAGCTTGAATATCCCGATCACCACGATCAGGCCGATGATGAAGATGATGCCTGCGGTCCCGCCGATGAATTTCAACATGCCGTGCTCTCCGGTTTTTTTCAGGTCTGTGATTTTTGTGACAGTCCTGTCCCGGAGCCGTTCGTCAAAACTGCAGTGGAGCCCTAGTTGCTGACCGCTGAGCGCTCCACTAGCCAGCCGCAAGCAGCATCCATAGCGGCAGGCTGATGACTGCAGTCACGGTCGAGAGAAACACGGTCGAGCTGACCGCTCGCGTGTCCTCGGAATGCTTGACGAACGCCAGCACGTTAACGCCGCTCGGGCAGGCTGCAAGCAGCACCAGCACGTTGCGTGCATCCTGATTCAGCCCTGGCAGCAACCCGCTCAGCCACCAGACCAGTGCCGGAAACGCCGCCAGTTTGACCAGCGTCAGCAGCAGCGCCGTCCCGTTTGGCCGCAGGCGATAGCGCGACAGGCTGATGCCCAGCACCATCAGCGCACAGGGCAATGCCGCCTGCGCCAGCCATACGGCAACACGCCAGAGCGGCTCGGGCAGCTCGAGCCCGGAAAGATTCAACAGGGCACCGAGCACCAGACCGATGATCAGCGGATTCGCCAGATTCCTCAGCAGCGCTGGAGCGCTGACCTTGTCGCCGTCACCCAGTGCCGCGTAGAAGCTCTGCAGCGAGAACAGGACGAGACTGTGAAACACCAGGACGGCGAACACGTAGACCAGGCTTTCAGCGCCAAGCAGCGTGGTCACCAGCGGGATGCCGACCAGTACGTTGTTCGAGTAGGCGGCCGTAAGGCCAAGCGGAGTGGCGCGCCCGGCGCGGCGGTGAGCGACCAGATTGACCAGCAGGAACACCAGCAGCACCGGTACGAAATAGGCCAGCAGCAGCATTGGCGACATGCCGTCACTCAGCTCGGCGCGGGCGATCCCGGTAAACAGCACTGCCGGCATGAATAGCTTGAAGGTGACACTGGCCAGCCCGGCCGCTCCTTCGTTGTTGAGCCATTGCCGCCAGCCGAACAGATACCCGAGCGTGATCAGCCCGAAGATCGGCAGGATTGCCAACACCACTACCATGCTGCGCCCCTTCTAGAGCCGAACGTCAGGCCACGCCTTGGCGCGGGAGCGCAAGAATACACCGGAGGCCAGGGAAATCGCACGGCGCCGGGTAACTGCCGTGCACTTTCTGTCAGGCGCGGGAGGACCGCTCACGGCTGATCGCCGGGTGCTCCTGCTGGCGCAGGATCGCCAGCACATCGGCCAGGTCTTCCTGCCAGTGACGGGGCGCGAGGCCAAAGGTCGACTCGAAGCGGCTGCAGTCGAGCACCGACCAGGCCGGCCGCCGGGCGGGAGTCGGGTACTGCGCCGTGGCAATCGGCGACACCGTCGGCTGCCGCGAGATCAGCCCGGCGCCTTCGCCCTGACGGAATATTTCCACGGCGAAGTCGTACCACGAACAAGCCGGTACGCCGCTGAAGTGGTACACCCCCCAGGCGAGATCCGCGCCGGCTGCGTAGCGGCGTGCCAGTTCGAGCAACACCGAAGCGATGCTGCCAGCCTGGGTCGGGCAGCCTATCTGGTCGCTCACCACGCCAAGCGCATCGCGCTGCCGGGCGAGCCGCAGCATGGTCTTGACGAAGTTGTGCCCGTGCACGCCATACACCCAGCTGGTGCGAAGGATCAGATGCGATTGCAGACGCTCACGGATCGCTTCCTCGCCCGCCAGCTTGCTCGCACCGTAGACGCCGGTCGGCCCGGTTTCGTCGCTCTCGGTATAGGGGCGATCGGCCTCACCGGAGAACACATAGTCGGTGGAAATATGGAACAACGGAACGCCAGCGTGCTCGGCCGCCTCGGCGAGGTGGCGCGCGCCGTCGCGGTTCACCGCATAGGCCTGCTCACGATGAGATTCGGCATTGTCCACATGGGTGTAGGCGGCCGCATTGATGATCAGCCCGGGACGCTGACGCATCACTGCCGCAACCTGCTCGGGTTGCGCGAGGTCCAGCTGGGCCCGTGCAGGCGCCAGCACCTCCAGCCCGAAACTTGCTGCCCGTTCCACCAGTTCTCGACCCACTTGGCCGCCGGCACCGCAAACGAGGATTCGCATTCTTTGTAGCCTCATCGACGACGCCCGCGCCAGGCGCGAGCGTCCGAAATTAGTTTCATCCACGGCGCTACACGCGCATCAGAAATGTCGCGCTGACGCCGCAGGAGCCATCGAAAACGGGCTGGAACGCGTCGTAACGCCGCGTCGAACAGCGGAGCAGAGCCTTCCCGTATGTGATGGATGTGGTTTCCAGCCTCGTTGAGGCCAGACGAAAGGCGCTTTGTTCCCGAGCCGGGCAGAAAAATTTCCAACCGTCACGACCGTCCACCCATCAGAGCAATACCGGCAATCGGCCAGCAATACGCAACTCCTCGACGGAAAGATCGACGCCGTAAGCCAGCACTTCCACGCCTGCCGCCTGCGCTTCCCGCAGCGCAGCGGCATAGGCCGGATCGATCTCCTCGGCCGGCCGCACAGCTTCGATGCCGCTCAAATTGACGCAGTACAGCTGCACCGCACGCACACCGGCACGGGCCAGCGTCGCCAGCTCACGCAGGTGCCTGGCGCCGCGTGTCGTTACGGCGTCGGGAAAGGCCGCCACTGGCGTTTCGGCAAAGCCGAGGGTGACACTCTTCACCTCGACGAAGGCGGCAGTCCCGGCGTAGTCGAGACGAAAATCCACCCGGCTGTTCTCCACGCCATAAGCCACCTCGCGCTTGAGCGTCGAGAAACCGGCCAGCTCGGCAATCTGCCCGTTCAGCAGCGCCTCCTCGACCAGCGGATTGGCCCGCGCCGTGTTCACGCATGCCAACCGCCCCTGCGGGGTTTCGACCAGCTCCCAGGTCCCCGGCAATTTGCGCCGTGGATCGCTGCTGCGCTGGAACCACACCCGCGCCCCCTCGCTCATGCAATTGAGCATCGAGCCGGTGTTGGGGCAGTGGATGCACAGCGCCTCACCTTCATCGGTGATGATATCGGCAAGAAAACGCTTGTAGCGCCTGACCAGTCGCCCCTGCTCCAGCGGTTGTGCGAAACGCATCAGGATTGCCAACTGCGCAAGCCGCGGGCAATGCGCTCGACAGCCTGCTCCAGGCGCGGCAGGTCCTGGGTGTAGGCGAAACGCACATGATGTCCGGCCTGGAAACGACCGAAATCCAGGCCTGGGGTGATCGCGACGAACTCCGTTTCCAGCATGTGCTGGCAGAAGGCATAGGCATCGCCGCCAAAGGCGCTGATGTCGGCGTACAGATAGAACGCGCCCTGCGGCTCGACCGCGATACCGAAGCCGAGCTCCCGCAAGGCTGGCAAGAGGAAATCACGGCGGCGGGCGAACTCGCCGCGGCGTGCCTCGAGAATCTCCAGCGTCGGCGGCTGGAAACACGCCAGGGCCGCGTGCTGAGCCATGCTCGGGGCGCTGATGTAGAGGTTCTGCGCAAGCTTCTCCAGCTCCGGAACCGCTGCCGGCGGCGCCACCAGCCAGCCCAGGCGCCAGCCGGTCATGCCGAAATATTTGGAGAAGCTGTTGAGCACGAAGGCGTCGTCGTCGACTTCCAGCACGCTTGCCGCGTCCACGCCATAGGTCAGTCCGTGGTATATCTCATCGACCACCAAATGGCCGCCACGCGCTTTCAGCGCTGCCGAAAGCCCAGCCAGCTCCTCGCGATCCAGCAGCGTCCCGGTGGGATTGGCCGGCGACGCGACCAGCGCACCGACGCTGTCGCGATCCCAGTAGCGCTCGACCAGCTCCGGAGTCAGCTGATAACGAACCTCCGGGCCGACCGGCACCAGTTGCGCGGCACCTTCGACCAGGCGCAGAAAATGCCGGTTGCAGGGGTAACCCGGATCGGCGAGCAGCCAGTGCTTGCCGGGGTCCACCAGCAGGCTGGCAGCCAGCAGCAACGCGCCAGAGCCGCCGGGCGTAATCAGGATGCGTTCGGGGTCAATGGATAATCCGTAGCGCTGCGCATAGAAACCGGCAATGGCTTCACGCAGCTGCGGCAGGCCGCGCGCCGGGGTATAGCGCGTGT
>NZ_JXXD01000093.1 GCF_000935215.1 Stutzerimonas stutzeri | reverse complement strand
TTTCGGGCAACAAGCTGACCTTCACGCCGGTGAAAGACTGGAACGGCACGACAACCCTGACGTACCGCGCCACTGACTCCAAATCAGCTACATCCAACACCGCCACCATCACGATCAACGTGCGGCCGGTGAACGACAAGCCCGTGGTACACGAGAAAACTGCAAGCATTCCTGAGGACACGAGCACGACGATTCGTTTGACCGTTAGCGATGTTGACCTGGGTATCGAAGGCGATTCGCACACTTTTGACATCATCGGAACGCTCAACCCCGCCGAGGGTTCGTTCAGTTTTGCTGGCTCTGACATCACCATCACGCCGGCACAGGACTGGAACGGCACACTGAGTCTGAGCTACCGCGCTCGGGACAGCCAAGGTCTGTACTCAGAGCCTAAGCCGATCACGGTCGAGGTCACCTATGTGAACGATGCTCCGACAGCGACTGAAGCCTTTATCCCTGCCAAGGAAGGGATGGCCAGTGACCATGTGCGCCCATCGGTAACCGATGTGGATCTGCCCTACGGCGACGAGCATTCTTTCGAGATCCTGACTCAACCGGCGAATGGCTCGGCCAAGTTGGTTTACGGCATGCTTGAGTACACGCCCAACCCGCAGTTCTTCGGAGAAGATAGTTTCACAATCCGGGCGACAGATAAGGCTGGGGCCAGCGTGGACGGCGTGGCCAATGTGGTGGTTGAGAAGTTCAACTATGCACCTACCGACATCGTGCCGGGTGAAGTGGTGCTGTACGCAGGCATCGGTGGCACCACGCAACTTCAGGCGACCGATCCTAATAACTGGGGATCGCACACGTTCTCGGTTGTGGGCCAACCCGAGGCCGGCACTGCGAGCATAGAAGGGAACACGCTGACACTGCGCACGGATGACGACAAACCGACCGTCATTCGGGTGAAGACGACCGACCAGGACGGAATGATCTTCGAGAAGGACATCAAGATCAGGTTTCAGTCGGCATGGGCGATGTTCGAGGGCCGGGAAGTCGAGCAGAGTGGTTCTGCACCTACGGTGCCGGCTGTCACCACTTTCATGACCTATCGCAACGGTAGCTATGGCCTACAGGTGAGCAGTCCCGAGCTGCTGGCTGCACTGGGTACCGATATTGTGGCGGCTGTATCGCCGGATTCTGCGGTGGGTGTGAAGCTTGAGCATCGCGACCTTGAGCCGGATCTAGGCATGCGGCTGACGCCTACCAAACTGCAGCCCAGTTATCTTGAGGCGAAGCTGGCGGGCCTGAAAGCGGGTGTGGATGGAACGGCGAATCTTTACCTTTCGCGTGCTGACATGAGCGGGCCGATCTATGCCATCCCTGTGAATGTCTGGACTCCGAAAGGCTCGCTGCAGGCTGACCGCTGGGAGGTAAAACAGGGGCTCGAAACTGCTCAGATAAGCTTCGCATCCGAGGGTTCCGCATGTGCGGTTCTGACATCCGAGCAGCTGGTCAAGCCGAAGAATGTCCTGCAGGAGCCTACCTGCTTGATCGAGTGGGAAATCACCCCTACGGAATGGCGCGACACCGGACATGCCAACCTGCTTTCTATGGTGGCTATTGGCGGCGAGGTCGGGCAGTTCCCGGTCAGAGCTAAGGCCTATGTGTTCGATCCGAAGGGAGGCAAACACTGGATCGCTGACTTTTCGCATGACCTGAAAGTGGTGTCGCCCACGGGCCTGCTGCAGCTCGGACTTAAGCCGGCGCCAGAGCAGACCTATCAGGCCGTGCAGGAGCTGTCGCTGCTGCTGCGCGCCCAGGACAACGATGTTTGCGAACTGACGACAAACGAAACGATTGCGCGCAATGCGGCGAAGAACTGGAACCGCTCCATGTGCTTTATACGCTGGACCGCGCTGCCCGAAGGACTGTCACAGAGCACCACTTGGCATGCACCTCAGTTGGTCGGGGCGGCGTCGGTACTGGGACAGCATTCAATCGCATGGAAAGCATCGGTATTCACGCCTAGCGGTCAGGAGGTTGATCTGACACATGGCGCCCATGAGGTAGAAGTCATCGAGCCGCCTGCCATCGAGATCGAGCTGCCGCAGGAGAAGAAGATCGATGAGAACACCTACTGGGTGTCGCAGCGAGGAGGCTATGTCGGCAGCCTTTCCATAATGGCGCTGCCTGCGAGCATCGACCTCAAGCTCAGCCGTGACAGTACCGTTATTGAAAAGGGGACTTTCCCGAGCTATGGCCGTAACCAGCGGCTGATGCGCAGTCTCGAAGGCACGGAAAAGCCTCTGTGGAGCCTAACGCCGTTCAACATAGACGCGCGCTTTACCAAGCTGCCAGCGGTCGAGACGGTCAAGGAAGTACAGCTTTACGCTGTTCCGCACGAGCAGATTCTGCCAGTAATCCTTAACGACGAGCGGAGCGTTCTGGATAGCGTCGCGCTGCCGGTAAATGTCCAGATGCTCGATACCCAGTACCCGCAGGATGGTTACAACCTGGCGACGATGGGGGATTGGGACATTCGCCTGCTGATGACCTCTGCTGGCATCAACTATGAGCCGGTGACTGACTGGGAACCGATAAACGAGGAGGGGATTGCCAGCTTCGAGCTAGACCTTGCAATGCTGACGAACAAGGCGGTTCGGGTCATTGCTGAGGCGCGTGTGCGCTCGCCGCTGCCGGGCTATGAGTCAATTCGGCAGTCCAACTACCCGATGTTCCTGACCATATTAAACGGCGAACCGCTGGATGGCGTGATCCAAGCACTGCGCGTTATTGGTGTGGCCCCGCTGCGAAACACCTTCTATGCCATGACGGTGGATCGCTTCGAGGCAAAGGACGTGGGTGATGTTCGCTGGGAGATGAGCACGGACAACGGCGTCACCTGGGATACAGTCGAGAACACCGGCAAGATTCCGCAGCGTCTCTCGATGACGTTTGAGAAGGGCACTTACCTGCTTCGCGCTGAGATGACAAACCGGAACTCGGGAGCCAAGTCGATGACCCCCCAGATCGAGGTCATAGCCTACGAAGTCCCGACAGCGCGGCTAAAAGGACCGAGCAACGTCTTCATCGGCGACGTTGGAAGGTTTGTGCTGACTGACCTTAACGGTGAAACCCTAGACACTACAGGGATGGTCGTCGAGTGGTCAGAGGATCGAGGAGAGACATGGGTACAGGGCACAGGCGAGTACGAGCTGACGCGCGACCAGGCTGAGCGGGTCTACCTGATGAGCCGGGTGAAATTTGCGGATTCGCCTGATGACAGTCGCGTCTACAAGAGGCTGCGGGTAGGTGTTGCGTTTCGCGCAGTCCGACCGCCGCGAGTTCAAATCATCGGCCCTGGGCGTCCTGAGGTCGGAAAAGAGGCGACTTGGCGAGCCAATATGATGATGCCCTATCCGAAGATGGATCTGACCATGGATGGGTACTTCATTCTACCGACAGGGGAAGAAGTGCACGAACGTGAGGTGTCCTATACCCCGACCATGGAAGACTTCAACAAGGAGCAGAGCTTTTTGGGCTTCATGGGCTGGATCAACGGTTACGAGGACATGGGCGGTAAGGGTCTAACTCAGCAGCGGTTGATTTTCTGGTCGTATGACTGGCCTACCTGGGCGATCAAAGCCAGAATTTCGGCCGTCTACTCGCCTGCCGATCTTGACCTGCAGGTGCGTTCGCTCGGTCTGTTCAGGGAGTTTGAAGAGCTGGAAATGGACTGGGACATCCCGCCGTATCCAGGCCTTGAAATCATCAAGGACACTTCGCAGACAAGCCGCTCCCTGCGGATCACCGAGCCAGGCACTTACACCTTCGGTGTGCACGTAAGTGATGCGCGCGGCAACTACACCTACGCTGAAACTGAGCTGGAGTTCAGCGATCCACTGCCCTACGAGGTAACTCTTTCTTGGAGTGGCGATAACCAGGCCAATCGTGCTCCGTTGGGTGTTCTGATTCGACCAAGCATTACAGGAGGCCATCCAAAAGACCGAATTGAGACACGCACGTACACGCTCAATGGTGATCCTCTGGAGGGTTCGGGCAACTATGGCCGTGCCGTCTTGGACAAGGGTGAGCATACGGTACGGTTGGAGATTGGATCGATGATGGGTCATACCGCTTCTGGCGAGACGCATATCAAGGTCGAGTCCAATATCCCGCCGAGCTGCAGCATCGAAGTGGTCGAAGGTCGGTCAAGCTGGATCGCCCGCGCCAGTTGTGCCGATGAAGATGGGCGTATCGTTCGGCATCTCTGGTATATCGACGGCGTACAGCAGTCGCTATCGTCCAGTTCGATCTCGATACCGATGTGGCGCTACCCGAATGGGGAGCCGATAATCACGCTGATCGGCATCGACGACTCGGGCGCGGAGTCACCAACCGTGGCGAACTACTGATGGAAACAAGGGGCCACGCGATGGCCCCTTTTTTCGTGCCTAAAACTTACAACGATCTGGTCGAATACCGGCACAAATAGGCGTTTTGACTATGGACAATGGTTGCCGAGCGCAGGCCCTGCGCATATTTGAAGGAGCGACATGCGATGCAACTGAGTAAACCGGCAATGCAAACCCTTATCCTGGCTGGGGCCATGATCGCGGCCACCGCTGCGTTCGGCGGTACCGGCGGGGATGACTTCGACAGTGTGTGGATTCAGCTCACTGACTGGATGCAAGGCACCCTTGGCCGCATCATCATTGGCCTGATGGTGCTGGGTGGTATCGGTGCCGGCGCGCTGCGCCAGTCTCTGATGCCGTTTATCACAGGCGTGGGCGGTGGCGTTGGCCTCTACGCTGCACCGGACGTAATCGAGTCGATCATGACCGCAACCGTTCCTGCTACCCTGGATGTAATCGAAGCGCTGAACACCCTGCCGGTAGGGCTCTGAATCCGGGATAATCCCCTTCCTGAGCCTTCCGCCAAAGGCCGTCTAAACCGACCAGAATCTGGTAAGTTTAGACGGCCTTTTTCTTTCCCCTCTCCCTATCCTGTGAGCATCCTCCCCGAAGAGAAATGCTCATGCCCCGCGTTCTGATCTCCTCCATTTGTGCCTTGGCACTTGCCACAGCTACCACTACCGCGTTCGCGCAATCGAAAAAAGACAACATGGTAATTCTGCCTGCGGCGGGCATGGTTGCCATCGAGAAGGATGGCAAGTTCGCCGTGATCAGCGACAACGGCCGCTTCCTCATTCAGGGCATGCTGTACGACACCTGGACCCAGAAGGAGCTGAAGACCCTGCAAGAGGTCAAGGTCGCCGCCAACTACATCCCTATCGATAAGGCCAATGTGGGCTTTGAAGATCTGGCTCCGATGACTGTCGGTACCGGCGACAAGGCCATTACGATGTTCTCAGATCCGGCCTGCGGCTATTGCAAGGAAGTGATCGCCGAGGCGCGCAGTTCACTACCTGAAGGCTATCGGCTCGATGTTCTGATGCTCCCCCTGCTAAGCGACCGCAGCGCCTCCCGCACGAAAGAGTTGCATTGTGCTGAAGACAAGGCGGCTGCCTGGAAAGCTGGCGTGCAGGGTGACCTGACGACACCTCTGGCGCAGAAGCCGGAGGGGGCCTGTGATGTCGATGTGATTGGCAAGCGGCGAATTACCGCCCAGTTCCTTGGGGCACGCAACGTGCCCTTCCTGATTCGTGATGACGGCCTTACCCGCGAGGGCAAGCCGACTGAAGGGCTTCGTGCCTGGATTGAAAACAACCGAATCTGAGGAATCGCAAATGCTGTCGTCGTTCTCCGCGCTCATCAACCAGACCCCCCGGCTGTCGAAGCTGATCAACGGTCTAGCCTATGACCCGAACCTGCACCTGTTTCAATTGGCAGGCAATCGTCTCGGTTTCGCGTTCCTCTGCCAGCCGCTGGCCGGCTCCTCCGGTGACGAGGGGGCGCGCCTTAAAGCCGGCTTAACCGTGGACTGGCCTGAAGGAACCACGATTCAGTTTTCGCTGATCTGCACTGAAAACATCAACCGCATCAAAACGAGCTTCACGCGCATGCGTCAAGCATTCATGGAAGCCGGCAAGTTCGATATGAGCAAAGAGACTCTGGACTTGCTGCAGCGTGTTACCCATGCCCGTGCTGACTATCTTGCCGAGCGCACCTTGGAGCCGGTGGACAAGATCTCCGGGGTGCGTGTTCGTGAGCAGAGCTTGGTCATCTCGGTGACCATGCCGATATCCAATGCCACGCCTTCTATGACCGAAGCGACGCGAGCAAAGGACCTGTCGGACGGCCTGGGCACCTCGTTGGATAGTTGCGGCTTGGCCCCAGTGCCGCTGACCAACGATCTGTACAAGGAAATCTTCACCTCAATTCTCAACCAGGGACAGCATGCCAGCTGGCGGGAAGATCCACAGATCACCGCAGACGAAGACAAGCCACTCAACGAGCAGATCCTAGACTTCAATCGCGCGGTTCAGGTCCGCCCAGACCGAATTCTGATCGGCGACGATTGCATGCTCAAAACGCTGAGCATCAAGAAGTTTCCCGACATCATGTGGCAAGGTGAGGCATCGCAATATCTGGCCGACATCATGTCCCAGCGCGGCGGTATTCGCGGCAATTGCGTGATTACCATGACGCTCTTCTTCCCCCCTCAGCTTGAAACGAAAGACAAGCTGTCACGCGGTCGAAGCTGGGCCATCAACCAGACCCAAGGCCCGATGGCCACCTTCGTTCCGAAGATCGTCCAGAAGCGAAACGCATACGAAACACTCTTCACTGATCTCGACAAGGGCCTGCCCAACGTACAGGCCGCAATGACACTGGTGGTGTTCGGTCGAGACAAGGAAGAGCTGACGCAGGCTACCTCCAACGCAAAAAGTCATTTCTCTACGCAGAGCTTCACCTTCATGGAGGACCGTTATGTCGTCCTGCCGGTGTTCATTAACGCGCTGCCGATGTGTGCGGACCCTGACGCGATCCGGGACATGTTCCGCTACAAGACAATGAGTCTGGCTCAGGCACTGCCGCTACTGCCTATTTACGGTGACTGGAAGGGTACCGGCACGGCCGTGGCGCCATTCATCTCGCGCAACGGGCAGCCCATATCGTTCCACCTGTTTGACTCGGACACCAACTACAACGGAACCATCGCTGCTCAGTCAGGCTCGGGCAAATCGTTCCTGACGAACTATCTGATCACGTCCTACCTGTCGATTGGAGCGAAGGTCTGGTGTATCGACGTGGGCCGTTCCTACCTGAAAACCTGCGAGGCCTATAACGGCGACTTTGCAGAGTTCGGCCAGGATTCGAAGCTGTGCCTCAATCCTTTCGAGCTGATCGAAGATTATTCCGAAGAAGAAGACGTGCTTGTTGGGCTCCTCGCCGCTATGGCAGCACCCACCGTGCCGCTGATCGACCGGCAGACGGCTGGCCTGAAGAAATATCTGACTCAGGTATGGGAGATCAAAGGCAAAGCGATGATCGTCGATGACATCGCCGAGGCTCTGCTGCAGGACGAAGATCCACGAATTAACGACATCGGACACCAACTCTTCGCCTTTACCTCCAAGGGTCAATACGGGCGCTTCTTCAACGGCAAGAACAACCTCGACTTCCGCAACCCTTTCACCGTTCTTGAGCTGGAGGAACTGAAAGGGCGCACCCACTTGCAGCAGGTAGTGCTGCTGCAGCTCATCTACCAGATCCAGCAGGACATGTACCTCGGTGAGCGCGACCGGCCGAAGCTGGTAATCATCGATGAGGCATGGTCATTGCTGAGCCAGGGCAACGTGGGTGAGTTCATCGAGCATGGCTATCGCCGCTTTCGTAAATATGGTGGCAGTGCCATCGTGATTACGCAGGGTGTCAACGACCTCTATCAGAACAAGGTCGGCCAGGCTATCGCCGAAAACTCGGCATTCACTCTGCTGCTGGGCCAGAAAGCCGAGGCCATTGACGCCATCCAGGAAAACAAGCGACTGCCGCTTGGAGACGGTGGTTTCCGCATCCTCAAGACCGTGAAGTCTTACAAGGGCCACTACTCCGAGATTTTCATGCTCACACCGCGAGGAGCCGGTATCGCGCGGTTGACGGTGGATGAATATTCGAAGCTGTTGTACTCGACGGCTCCCGAGGATGTTCAGGCGATCCGCAACTACACGATGGCCAATGTGCCTCAGCACGAGGCGATTCTTCGTGTGCTGCGAGATCGCGGTGTGGCCTTCAAGTCCAGCGCTTACGAGGAGGTCTGATGGGCCTTCTACGGTTTGACCCGGAACAGGCGGTTGTGCGAGCCGAGGCCCGCGCAGCGGCGAAAAAACTTCGCGGTGCACGTCCGATGCCCAGCGCACGATTCTTGGTCAAGGGAAGCTTACTGTCCTTGGTTGTGGCCGGAATGATCGTTGGCCTCGCACATCGTTACAGCATCGCCATCGCACCTCAGGAATACCTGTGCCTACCGCCATACCGGATCTGGATCATCGACAAAGGCGACCGCGAGCCTGTGAGGGGCGGCATTTACGCCTTTCATTCGGTAGGCCTCGGTCCGATCTTTCAAGATGGAACGAAGATCGTGAAGGTGCTCGAAGGTATGCCCGGTGACACCGTGAAGGTGGAACTTGAGCAGACCACGATCAATGACCAGGTGGTCGGGGAGGGCCTTGCCGTAGCCACCGAGAAGGGGATCGATCCGCAGCGATACGTGCGCGAGGGGGTGATCGCCCAGGACCGTTACTGGTTCTTCGGCAAGACCAATGACTCTTTCGACTCTCGCTATTGGGGATCGGTCAAGGGTGAACAGATTGTGGGAAGGGCATACCCGATATGGTGAAGCATCTCGTTGGCGTGGCCATCGCGCTTGCGCTCTTTACCTCAGCAGTGGCCGGTGAACTTGGCATCAAGCCAATCGATATCAGCACGATGGACCCGCAAATTCTGGAACAGGCCCGGCAGGCTGTCCGCGATGGGGAGAGTGCTCGCCAGCAGATCCCCGAGACGGAAACGCGATGGATTGAGCGGCTTGCGTCGCAAAGCCCAGTGCAGCTAGAGCAGCTGCAGGGGGCCGGTAACTCCGAGCAGCCCAGCAAAAAACATCCGCTGGGTGATGGCGTGCGCACGCTGATCTTTGTTTCCTGGTCGCTAGGCGCCACGGCCATCAAGGACATCTTGACCAGCTACGATGGACGCCCTGCAACAGGCATCGTCTTCCGGGGTATCCCTGAAGGCATGAAGATGGTCGATGCAGTCACCAAGATGCACATGCTCACGCAGGAAACGCAGAGTCAGGTTAGCGTGCTGCTGGACCCGCTCGCGTTCCAGCGACATGGCATCGAAACCGTGCCGGCTATCGTCCTGGAAGATGAGAGCGACGAGCTGCTGGTGAAGGCCTCAGGGATATCTTCGACTCGCCTGGTCGATCAGGCGCTGTCGGAATCGGGCGAGAAGGGGCGCGACCTCGGTGTGTATGGACCAACCAGCGAAATCATTGAGCCTGATTTCCTGCAGGTGGCCAAGGCACGCATCGAAGCGCTGGACATGGAGGCCATGAAGAAGCGCGCTATCGATCGTTTCTGGCATACCCAGACCGGCACACCACTCCCGCCCGTTACTACGCCCGCAACACGGTTCGTAGACCCCAGCGTCATCATTCCTGCTGACCTCAAGGACGCAAACGGCAACGTGGTGCAGAAAGCGGGGCGAATAAATCCGCTGGAAATGATGCCGTTCAATCAGAAACTCGTTGTGATCGATCCCACGCAACCTTGGCAGGTTCGGCTTGCCCAGCGGGAATACGGGGCGCATGGCGATGAGCTGTTTGTGACGGTGATGGCGACACAAATACCGCCTTCCTCTGGCTGGGATCTTTTCCAGACTGTGGAGGACGCGATCAATGGCCCCTTGTACCTGCTGCCGGGTGACTTGGCGCATCGCTTCCAAATCCTGCGAGCACCATCGGTCGTGACGGCCGAGGGACTTATGTTCGCGGTGCGCGAGTACACCCGAGATGAGCTTGAAGGAGCAGAAAAGTGATGAGGCGGATCAAACGGTTCCTGCCGGCAATAGCGGCGTGCTTGTTGGTGATCTTCTCCCTACCAGGGACAGCATCAGCCGCTGATGCGATGTGTGAGGACTCTGGCATTTTCGGGCCAAAGCTGTTCACTGATATTTGCTGGGCGTGCCTGTTTCCCATCAAGGTTTCCGGTGTGCAGATCACCCCCGGCACAGCTCCGGCGAAAGCCTCGAAGCAGGTGTTCTGCGTCTGCCAAGAAGGCACCTCGGGCATCTACAAGCCGGGCATCATCACAGCAATGTGGGAGCCAGCGCGCATCGTTGAGAATGTCCGCAAGCCCGGCTGCTCGCCCACTCTCGGTGGAGTCACCCTGCCACTTGGCTCCAAGCGTTCCTATGGCCGGCTGGTACAGGACCATGCAAAGCGCGATGACATGGAAGACGGGTCTTTCTACCAGACTCACTACTACGCCTTCCCCTTGCTGCAGATCCTCGACCTGTACACGCCGACCAAGTGCAATCCTGATGGCTATCTGGACGTGGACATCATTTCCTTCACCGAAATTGACCCAACCTGGGGGAACGCAACGCTAGCTTTCTTCCAGCATCCTGAATCGGCAGCGGTGGCCAACCCGGTGGCACGCGCGGCATGCGCCGTCGAGTCTGGCGCCTTAGCCGCTGGCCAGGAGCCCCTGGAGTCGATGTGGTGGTGCTCCGGCACCTGGGGCGGAATATATCCGCTGACGGGCCATGTATCAGCGCAGGACTTCAATCGCACCTCTGCATTGATCAGTGCCCGCTTGCTGAGCCAGCAGCACCGTCGCGGACTGGCGAGAAGAACGATGGGTGACGAAAACGTCTGCACGGCTGGCATTTACCCAACCATTCCGAAATCCCAGTACAAGTTCGCACAGTTCTGGCCCAAGGCAATGACGCAGGAGGGAATGTGGATCGGTGAACACCCCTATCACTGGGACGGCGGCACGAATCGACACGTTCCCGGCACCCTCAATGACAGCATGTACATGATCTGGCGATGGACTGATTGCTGCTCAAAACTGTAGTGAAGCGCTAACAAATGACTGAATTTCTCTCTCTCTATCTCCCGCCGACCATCGCGATGGCCATCCTGGCAGGCTTTCTTCACGTTCGTCTCATGGAGACGCCCGCATACCGGGGCTGGTGGGGCGAATACAAGGTGAACCTGATGCTGCGGCTGTGCTTGAGCGGTGAGTACACCGTGTTTGCTAACGGCATCTACCGGGGAAAAACTAAGGGTGAAAGTACCCAGATCGACCATGTGGTGGTTTCCCGCTACGGGATTTTCGTTCTGGAAACCAAGGCCTACAAGGGCAAGATCGTCTACGACCCTCTGCAGCCAGACCAGTGGCTGCAGATCGTTGGGCGGCGCAAATACAGGATGCAAAGCCCTTTGCTACAGAACTATGCCCACGTCAAAGCTGTTCAGCAGGTTGCAGGAGTCCACAGTCAAAAGATCCACAGCTACGCGGTCATGGCGGGAAGTGCTGACTTTCCAAATGGCAAGCCCGAGCGCGTCTATGGCATCTGGGAAGCGGTGCGCAAGATCCAGAGCTACAAAACACCTATCTTCTCCAGGCGGCACACGGACGATATCTGCGCGTCATTGCGCCGTAGGCGCATCAGAGGGGGGTATTGGGCCGGCAAACGTCATGTTGAACGGCTACAGGCCCAGACGAAAGGAGGCAGGAAGGATGCGGATCAGGGGTTGTAGTAGAGGTAGATTCCGATGGGAATGCCTGCAATAGAGCCCAGCAGCATGCCAATGCCTATCGCAGCGAAGAGCTGACTGTCCCAGAGCGGTACTCGTACCGCATGGTTACCCATATCAACCACGTCCAGCTCGAAGTCCTCCAGCGCATCAACCTCTTGCGGCCCAAGGGCCGCAAGAGCTTTCCCCTCATTTGCCGGGTTGGTGGGATCGTCGTTCCGCTCCCGCCGAGTCCTCCCCCGCCTCACCGGGACCGCATTACCAGCATCAGATGACATGTTTAGGAGCCCTCAACTGATTCGCCCTGCATAAAGCAGGGCGATGTCGGTACGCGTGAATCAGCGTTGCACTACGCAACGGCTTCCGCCTTGGTTTCAACCGCTTCTTCAACCGCCGTGTCGGGCAGTTCGCTGGGTGCGTCTGTGATCTCGTGTTTCTTCTCTTCCACGGCGATCTCAGCGAGCACTTCCTGGTCTTCCTGATCGTAGGCGCTCTTTTTCGCTGTCTGGCTGAGCTTGTAGATATTGACGAACAGGCCCTTGAGCTGGCGAGACTTGAGCTGGCGGAACTGATTCGCCTCGTCCGTTTCCATGATGCCCATCAGCCAGACGGTATCTACCAGGATGATGAGGTTGTCGAACGCCAGCAGCAGATCCACGGCACGCTTGAGTTCAGGCGTAGTGATCTCGACCTGCGTCGAGCGCGGATTGTTGTACTCAGCGCGATCAGTGATCCGCTGGGCTTTGAGCACTGCTTCGAGGCGGGCCGAGTCGTCCTTAATTTCTTTCTCGAAGTCGGCAAACAGCTTATTCAGCGCCTTGGTAGCGGCCTTGTGCTGCTTGGTGCTCATGTTCAGCCGCGCGAGACGCTTGCGCGAAATCACGTCAAGGGTGAACAGGGCAAGGGAGACGTTGTTGAGCCAGGTGCCGATGTAGTTCTTGGCTTCCTGGGTCTTGAAGGTAATCGTCTGCCTCATGATTGCAGTCGAGTACGGTGCGCGCTTGGCTATAGGGGTAAAGGCCATTGGGATAACTCCGTGATGTTGGTGGCAACACCATTTCACCAAACCGCGCAGCACAAAAAACGTCCAATCTGACAACATTGTGGTAAGCAAAAGGATTCGTCGGATACCGCACGCATCTGGTTGACGAAACGCGCTCGACAGCTTCAAAATTCAGCCAAGCACTCATGTTCTCCGTAGTGCTTGCGAAACATCAGCCTCATCCCCGCGCCTCAGCGCAATGAATCTTCGTCAGGTGCATGTTGCACTCGACAAGAGCCTGAACCGATCTTCGGCCAGGCAGCCCAGCATCATCATGTGAGCTGGGTACAGCCAAATCGGGGCTTCATCCGATCTAACCAACGGCAAACAGAAAGAGCGTCCCACTAGGGGCTTTTTTTGCGTGCCATAAAAACCCGCAGCGGGGAAAACTCCCTGCGGGGGTTTCTCCGTCTGCAGCAAGCAAACGGAGAAATGAAATGGAAAATCTGAAGGTCAAAGTCATCCTGGGATATAGCGTCCTCGCTACCTTTCTGGGAATGATCTATCAGCCGGAAGTGGTACGTGCGCTGATGCCTCTCGCGCTTTGTGTCGTGCTTGCAGCGTTCGCGATGTACGCACCAGACATAATTCGAGCCGTCACCACCAACCTCAAGTCCCGCCGAAGCTACACCATGGCGAGCAAGACGTTTCGCGTTAAGTGCACCACCCCGGTGCCTGCACGCGTGACAGCCATCCCAAGTATCGATTACGACAACTACATCATTCCCACCTATCTGCGCTGCCAGGAGGTGAAATGATGATTCGCGTCGATTTCGATAAGCCAACCTACCTGCGGGCCAGTCTGGGCCTCGCAATACTGTCACCCCGTTCTCAGCACCTCCTTCCGGGAGCTGATGACGAGGTTGCGGAGCCAACCTTGGAACCTGTCGTCATCAACCGTCTTTTCAACGGAAGAGCACAGGTCAACACCGATGTTCAATCTGAAGAAATTCGAGGGGAGTTGATCCCCTTCAAGCCCGACGACTCCGATGATCAGGAAATCCAGTCATCTGAGAAGGGCGTTGAGTTGAGCTTCGGTGGCATCGCGGGCAAGTCAGTTACCGGCCTGTATGGCGGTAGCGGACACGCCCCTTACCGCTTCAACAAGAAAAATGGACCCTCATTTTTCTTGCGAGTCGGTGAGCACCTGATCTGGGGTGTTGAGCTGGCCCCTGAAATTCGTCGCTCCGGCGCGGAAAAGGGGGTTAGCACAATCAGCGTCACCTTCATGGGTAAAGAAGCAGTAACGGTGCTCAGGAAGGCGAATATCAAAAACGGACAACTCGAAGACGAGTGGGTACCCACCCATAAGAACCTTTGGGAGGTGAGAAAACTGTCTTGAACCCAGCGCCCGGCCGTAACAGGCCGGGTTCCTTACGATTGGAGGTCGTCATGTCAAATGTATCCTCGGGCAACTACGCCCCGGAAAAGCAAGATGTGCTCGACGCCGCAGAAGGGCGCTGGGACGACATCTTTCAGTCACTCGCTGCAGAGCTTCTTCCGTTCCAGAAACGGCCGGGATGGCATGGTCCGTGTCCTGTCCATGGCGGGGAAGATGGTTTCCGAGTGTTCAAAAAAACCGCTGATACTCACAGTGGAGGCATGTGCCAGACATGTGGTGTCAAAGCCGATGGCATTGCGCTGCTGATGTGGGTAAACAAATGGACCTTCAGCGAGGCGCTGGCTGAGGTGGGTGCGCGGTTGCGGATAAAAGATCCATACGGGCGGTATGCCGATGGTGACCGCGAGCCGCTACCCCCTAAGCCTGCTGTTCAAGCGAAAGTCCACAAAGGGCCAAGTGATGCGTGGATTCGAGAGTCACTGCGCAAGATTTGGAAGGGCACTGTACCCCTCACAGATCCTGCAGCAGAGCCGGCACGGTTGTATCTGCGCTCACGAGCAATTCTTTGTTGGGATCGTGCAGGAATGGAGCGATCCGTTCGTTTCCACCCGGCACTGACCTACAAGGATGAAAAGGGAAAGCTGCAACAGCACCCAGCAATCGTCACGTTGGTGATATCACCGGCAGGTGACGGGATAACCGTCAATCGACTGTACCTAACACCTAAAGGCGAGAAGGCACCACTGCGCGACTGCAAAATGATGTTCCCTATCCCGAGCGACCGCACACTTCCAGGTGCTGCAGTCATCACCTCGCGAGCCAGCGAGGTGATTGATGTTGCCGAGGGGTTGGAAACTTCACTGGCCATTGAAACAGCACTGGGACTCCCGGTGTGGCCAATGGTCAACACATACCTGATGGAGCAGTTCGTTCCTCCGGCCGGTACCAAGGCTGTCCGCATTTGGGCAGACAAGGATCGGAGTGGGGGTGGTAGGAAAGCCGCCGAAGCACTCAAGGTTCGGCTGTGGGAGATGGGCATCCGTGCTCAGATCAAGATGCCACCCATGGAGATTCCAGACGGTAAAAAATCGGTCGATTGGAACGATGTGCTCATTGCACTCGGACCGCTCGGCTTCATGACTCACGAGGCCCACCGCGCTACGCGGTAGGCCTCGTGCCTTTTTCAAACTGACCAGAATGTGGTTGGTTTAGACCACCTCTCCGCTATTGCCATCAGGATAATGAGCCGCACTGTTCAGTTGCCGGCATTCACGATGGCCTATTCAAAACTCCCAGTTCTGCTCATTGCAACGATGCTTTCGAGTGCCAATGCGGCCACCTCCACGAAGGATGTGCAGAAAGCCGAGTCCACTCCTGCAATCGCCGGCTCGTCGTTTTACGCCGATAAGGAACGAGGGTGGTTCTGGTATGAAGAGCCAGAGCCGGAGCCAGAACCGGAGCAACCGAAAGAGGAGCCGCCTGCTCCAACACCGCCTCCGCAGCCGACCGAGAAAGCTGAGGAGTTACCCCCTGTTGGTAGCGTCGCCTGGCTCCAGATCATGATCCCCAAGCTCAAAGAAGCCGCCATCGACGATCCATCAGAGGTGAACGTCAAGGCCTTCTACTACGCCCAGCGCCTGATGATGGACAAGGCTGAGCGGTTCTCCAGGGCGTCGATGCAGACGATCAAAAACGAGCCATTGCTGGATGAGGATCTTCGATATCCGACATCGAACGCCGCATCGAGCGCACTGGCCTCGGCTGCCGAAGTACAGAAGAAAGAGCTGCTGAAAATCATCGCAAACGATGCAGCGCTGATGATTTTCTTCAAGGGCCGCGACTGTGCACTGTGCGGACAGGCTATATCAGCACTGCAGGGATTGGAGCACGCATATGGCTTCACCATCATCCCTGTGTCCATGGACGGGGAGCCCCTACCAGGGGGGGAGTATCAGAATCTGCAGTATGACGCAGGCCTGGCGAAACACCTGGGGATCATTACCACACCGGCTATCGCAATGGCGGTTCCGCCAAACGATGTTCGCATCATCAGCTACAGCACGATTTCGCTGGAGGCTGCCAGTAATCGCATCCTGCAAGCGGCAAGCGATGTTGGGTTGATCTCCAAGGAAGAGATGAACGCCACCTCTCGGCTGGCGCAGATCGGCTTGATCGCACCAGAGCAGATCGTCGATGCGCCCGCTGATCCGACCAAATCACCCGAAGACTTTGTGAACGCAATGCGCGATGCCGCAGTTCGTGCTTTCGATTTCCAGAATGGAGAAGACCAGTGAGGATTAACGCTCTCGCATTTGCCGTTGCTGTAGGAATCGCCATTCCCCTAACGGCCTCTGCCACCATCGAGCAACAGGTCAACAGCATGTTTGGCCAACTCATTAACGTGACAGGTCCTGGCTCATACAAGACCGCTTCGCGGGGTGTCGTATCGGGTGGCGGTATTGTGCTGCGAAATCGCATTACCACTTCCAACCTGATAAGCATCACGCCACCCTCTGCAAAAGGCGGCTGCGGCGGTATCAACCTTTACACAGGCTCTTTTTCATTCATCAATGGCGAGGAGTTTGTCGGGCTGATGAGAAACATCGCTTCCAACGCGGCCGGCGTCGTGAGCGGCTATGCATTTGAAGCCGCGCTGGATTACATGGATGCGTCAACTGCAAGCATCATTCGAGGGCTGCGCAACAACATCCAGCGCCTAAATGAGATGTTCTCGAATTCATGCCAATTGGCTACTGGGGTTATAGATGCCGGCAGGAAAGCATATGCCGAACATAACGATCTGAAATCGGCTGCCACTGGCATGCTTGAGAACGTAACGTCTGACTTCTTTTCATCCAAAACTGCAACTGCTACATCACCGTCAGAGCGGCTTGCAAGCGCAGGCAAGATGAAGCCGTGTTACAACACAGGCAACGTCATGTGGTGCGGCTTGCGCAAAATGGGGATCGCTTCACACCTCACTAGCGGCAACGACGAGTTTGCCGAGTTGATCATGTCGATTGTCGGTACACATATCCTTACCCTAAAAGATAATGATAAGGGTGGAAAGGAGATAACTGCGTCCCCAATCCAGCCGACTATCACAGACCGATCAATCTCCCTTTTTGTGGATGGGAGTAAGGGGTCGGACGAAAAGGTACTCAGCTGTGATTCCGATGACAAAGAGCAATGTTTGAACCCATCTGTTCGAACACTCGGCTCATTCAAAGGTTTGAAGCAACGCATCATCGATGACGTTAGAACCTCAGGTGTTTTCGACAGGCTGGCGAACGGAACTGCGTCTGAGGCTGATGGCGCAAAAGTTCAGTATTTCATGTCCAGCGCTGTTGGACACAATCTTATGCGTGTTATTCAGAAAGCTGGAGCAGCTGAGGGCTATATCTACTTTGAAGAATTTGCACATGTCATCGCCATCAACGCTGCATATGCAGCAATTATGGAGCTGATTGACGCTGCCCACGCGGGACTAACAGGCGTTGACTTCGCTGAAGCGGAAAAAATAAAAGAGGATTTGCGTGCCGCGCGGCAACGAGTCACAAGCGAGTGGACAAAAGAACTCATGAACGGAACCAATTTCCGTGATGCAGATAAGCGAGCTTCTGAGATTCTGCAATTGGCTGAGAACAATGATAATGGCAAAACAGTTCAAGGTCGTCAGAACCAGGGGGCAGGGAGCTAATTTATGTCCATGAACATTTATACGACTGGCAGCGGCGAGTTCCTTGAGATAATCCTGAACGCAAGTGCCATGATTACAGGCTCTGGATTCAGTGAGGATCTGGCGCGCATCGGCTTTCTAATTGGTTTGGTGCTGCTCAGTTTCCAAGCAATATGGAACGGCCAAGGCATTTCATTTCATAAGGCGGGTATGCTATTCGTTGTATACCTGATGCTTTACGGCCCAACAACTACTGCCGTCATTGAAGATACAACGACGAACCAAGTCCGCATTGTAGATAACCTCCCTATCGGGCCTACGTTTATTGGCTCCGTCATATCAACTGTGGCCTACAATATTACGAAAACCTCAGAGCAGGCTTTTTCGACACCATCTATGACGAACTACGGTTTGTTTAGCAGTTTGAATACACTGGCCAAAGTGCGCGACGTGCTTAGAAATCCGCTAGCGCTTGACTCATTTGTAAACTACCGGAGAAACGGTGGATGGGATCTTCCGAAAAGCGTAAATGAGTATCTGACGTTCTGTACGCTTAACCCGATCAACCTTAGAAACTATACGACTATCGACGAACTTTATCGTGGCGCCGGACTGGAATCCGTTCTTGCTGCGCCGCTTATATCGCAGTCTGCGTACATATATGACGGGCAGCCTAATGGGCGTCTGGACTCATGCACAAATATCCAGCCTCGCCTCAATGCAGCCATCCGAGAGGCGATGATGGATGTGATGGGTGAAATTCTGGATAAAGGGTTTGCAGCTGAGAAAGCTGCAGGCAAGGTTACTACGCAATTTGAACTGCAGGCGCAAATTGACCAGTCTATCCAGAGCTTTGCCATGAGCGCCAAGAGTGCTCAGGGCTACACCGAGATGTCGCTTATCCAACCAATCTTCGGTGACGCGCGTGTCAATGCGTTGAACCACTGGCAGGAACAGAATGCCGCTCTGGCACTACGAGAATCGCTTAACCATCAAGAGATCCAGTGGGCCGGGAAGGGCGACACCTTCAAGCACTATATGCGTCCCATGATCGCCTTCTTTGAAGGTCTGCTGTATGCGATGACTCCGTTCATGGCATTCGCCCTGGTACTCGGCGACAAGGGCATGTCGATTCTTGGGAAGTACATGGTGCTTCCCTTGGCAGTCGCGCTTTGGATGCCCCTGCTGAGCATCGTAAACGCCTTTACCCTCTGGTATGCCGGCGCGGAGATGCAAGCAATCTTTGACGGGTACGATGCAACCTCGCAAAGCTTTGCAATGCTTCAGTTGCTCGATATAGATCATGCCATTTCCAAAGCTCTAGGCGTCGGAGGCATGCTCGCAGCATCGGTACCGCCGCTCGCGCTCTTCATCGTCTCCGGTTCAGCCATGGTTGCAAATAGCATCATGGGACAGATGACTCAGGGCGATAAGTTCCGCACGGAAGATGTAATGCCTCGTACTAAGGATCAGGCGCCGATTATGGACACATCGGCCAGCTACACGTCTGATCAGATGACTACAGGTGCAAGCGTCACGGGCGCGCGAGCAACAGCACCTAAGTTGTCTGTGGCTGCAGGAGCTGATGCAACTGTTCAAAGCAGCCACGCAAACGCGCAACAAAAAATATCCAACCTTCAAGAGACTCTTCAAAGTGGAGCATCGCAGCTCTCTTCAACATCTGCGGGAAGACAACAGCTTTCGCAAATTGGCGACCAGCTGCAAACGAATCTAAAGCTCGGTGAAAGCACAAATTACAATGAGGCTGTAAGGAAACTTTCCTCAGCGGGATGGAGCCAAGACGAAATTAAAGCTGGCTCAGCATCTGGCCATCTGGGCGGTTCCCTTCCAATGGGTCTGGCTGGCGGAAGGCTGGAACAGTCTGCAAAGTTTCAGCAAATGAGTTCCGAGCAGCAGCAATTAACGAAAGAGGGCGTTCTTCAGCTTCAGCAGGTTGTAGACTCCAATAGGAGCGACACAGCTACGTTTGCTGCAGCTGAAGCATTTACCCAAAATAACCAAGCCATGGAGCAGGTATCTAATAGCGATACAATCGGAAGAACGCTCACGGAAGCGAAATCGGCACAAGCTACATATACAGATACCAAGGCTTCTAGCCAGGGCTGGAGAAGCCAGCAAGACCTTGACATAGGACAGGCTGCGGGTAAGGCAATTGCAAATAGCGGCCTCACAAAACACGCGGCTGCACTGGGCATACGAGAACTTGCAGGACAGAATGAACAGGACTACGCAAGTATTCGCAACCTGATGAATTCTGCTAGTGTTCAGCAAGCCACTACGGATAATGATGAAAGAATCATTGCCGCCTCTATGCTTCATATGCAGCAAACTGGAAGAATGGGTGAGTTGGTAGACTCTCAGTTCTCTCCATTCGACTTCAAGGTTGATTCTGGAAACTCAAACGAACTTGCAGGCCTGAAAGGAGCAGCGCCCGACACCTCTGGTATGGATGATCGCTTCGAGAATGCTCGTAGGGGCGCAGCTGGCGCATTCTTAGAAATGAATGACATGAATACAAGTGGCTATCATTCTATGAAA
>NZ_JXXD01000092.1 GCF_000935215.1 Stutzerimonas stutzeri | reverse complement strand
GCGAACGCATCTACCAAGACATCGCCAGCGGCGCGAAAAGCGCCCGTCCGGAACTGGACAAACTGCTGGCCAACGTGCGTCCGGGTGATGCCGTGGTGATCTGGAAACTGGATCGCCTCGGGCGCTCGCTCAAGCACCTGGTCGAGCTGGTCGGCGAGCTGGCAGAGCGTAAGGTCGGCTTGCAGAGCCTGAATGACCCCATCGACACCACCCATGCCCAAGGCCGCCTGGTGTTCAACCTGTTCGCCTCGCTGGCCGAGTTCGAGCGCGAGCTGATCCGCGAGCGGACTCAGGCGGGCCTGTCGGCCGCACGGTCGCGGGGCCGGATCGGTGGCCGTCCCAAGGGTCTGCCCGCCAAGGCCGAGGCCACCGCCATGGCGGCGCAAACGCTGTACCGCGAGGGTCGCCTGAGCGTCAGCGCCATCGGCGAGAAGCTACACATCTCCAAGAGCACACTGTACAGCTACCTGCGCCACCGGGGTGTCGAGATCGGCGCATACCAGAAGAGCGCCCGGTCACGCGATCAGCAGATCACGGCCTCGTCGTCATCGCCGGCAGAGCCGCCCGCTGTCGAGCGGGTGGCCACCGTCACCCTGCGCCTGGCGGTGGTGAATAACAGCAAGTTCGTGCGCGGCCGGAAACGGGCCAAGGAGAACATCGAGCGCTACTGCCTGGAACCCTACGGCATGAAACGGCTGGAGTCGGGCCACTACGAGTTGGCCATTTCGTATCGAAGCGACGACGAGCTGGACAAGACCGTGCACGACCTGCTGACCGAGATCAGCCAGGAAGCCGACATGCGCAACTGCTTCATCGAGGCGGATGCCTGGGAAGAAGGCACCGAGCGCAGGTGGTAGGGCTTACGTTGGTTTTTGGTTCCATTGCTCCCCAAACCCCACCTTGACCGGACGGTGCTGCCGCCCGGCCTCAGCTCAACGGGCGACGGGATCTTCGGGCATATCAACCAACATTGCCGTTTTTACCAGGCGCTCTACAGTCTGCCTGGCCAGCACCGGAGACGCCTCCGATTGCTCTGCAAGCTCATCGGTTTCTATGGCATGTGCGGCGACCAGTCGAGCTGCAAGATGCAGGTTGGTCGGATCGACGGCCTCGATGACTGGACACTTGCCCAGGGCATCGTATGGCCGCAGCAGTGCGTGATAGATGTGCCAGGTGTCGATACCGCGCGGCACCAGCTTCAGGACAGCCTGAATCAGCTTGCGCTTGATGGGGTCGAGTTGCCAGTCCGGGACGCGCTGCCCACGGTGACCCAGATGGATCGACAGGAGATTGCCGGCCTGAATCTCGTAAGTGATCCAGCGGCGGGACTTGCCAACCAGCTTGGCGTAATCGGCCACCGACAGGTTGTGGGATGCCTCGAATATCTCCAGCAATTGCAAGCGCTCGCGCTGCACCTCTGACAGCGTGGGTCGCGCGTACTCGGGCAGATGCACCGCCGAAAGTCGATAGACGGAAGCTGGAACCGCTGGTGCATCGGGTGCAGGCGCAACGATCAACTGAGGGGCGTTTGGATTCAGGGCGGGCGGCTGCGCTGCCGCCTGTCCGGCGATTGTGGGCAGGCCCTGCAACGTGATGGTCAAGTGCGTGCTGGCAACTTCGACCTGATTCTGCTCGAACAAGTCCAGCCGGTCGGCCCAGTCCTGCATCATGACGCGGCGTTGCTCGACGTACTCGGCGTGGTTGTAGGTCGCGCTGATCCGATCCGGATCGGCATGCGAAAGTTGGGCGTCTACCCACTTGGGCGGATACCCCAATTCATTGAGCGCAGTCGAGATGGTGGCGCGAACGCCATGCCCAGTGAGTTGGTCTTCATAGCCCATACGCTTGAGCGCGCCATTGAGCGTGTTCTCGCTCAGAGGGTTTTTCAGGCACCAATCACCGGGGATGAGATACACCTGTGCTGGCTTCAGATTTCCCAGCAAATGACGAACGACCTCTTGTGCCTGCAACGACAGTGGCACGATGTATGGCGGGATGTCGGCGAAACGCTGGCGCTTCTTCTTGGTGAGCTGCTTGCGTTGCTTGAGCCTGACAACCGGGATGATCCACAGACCGCGCTCCAGATCAAACTGATCGGGCGTGGCGTAGCGCAATTCACCGGTGCGCACGCCCGTGAGCAGCAGCAGACGTAGACCCAGTTGCGTATTCAGGCGACCGCTGTACTTGCGCAACGTCTGCAGCATTGCCGGCAGCTCGGGCATGCGCAAAAAGGGATTGTTCTCCACCGGGGGCAGCGGCATCGCCACCACGTCCAAATCCTTGGCCGGGTTGTCGCCCATGTTGGGCACCACCACCGAGGCGTAGGTGAATAGCTGGCTGAACCAGGTGCGCAGCTTCTCGGCCACCGACAGCGAGCCACGCTTTTCCACTCTGCCGATGATGTCCAGCAGGTGGGCGCGGGTGACGTCGTAGATGGTCAGGTGGCGCAATACGGGAAACACGTCCTTGGCGAAGACGCGCCCGATCTGCTTGGGCGTACTTTGGCGGCCCTCATTTTCCAGAGAGAGGCTGCGGTGGGCCAGCCATTTGTCGTAGATGGCCTGGAAGGTGTGCTCGCCCGCCAGGACGATGGCGTGGCGCTTGCGCTTGCGCTCCGAATGCGGGTTGATGCCCTTGGCCAGCATGGCCCGGGCCTCGTCGCGCAGATTGCGAGCGTCTTTCAGGGAAAGCGCGGGATAGCCACCGAAGGACATGCGCTCGCGCTTGCCGCCCCAAGTGAAGCGGAAGTGCCAGGCCTTGAAGCCGGTGGCGGAGATGTAGAAGTAGAGACCGTCGAAATCGACAAGCGAATACGCCTTGCCGGTCACCTTGGCCTGTCGAACCTGGAGGTCTGAAAGCATGAGTCCAACTCCTGCGAAGCGAGTTGGATGCCATGTTCCCGACGGAACCCCGGCTCCTCCAGCAACAATACGGTTTTGGGGACCTCCGTATTGCCAGTGTACCGCTCAACGTACCAGTTAGAACCGGCTGGGAGTGGATTTCGCTGGATGTCAGTGGATTGAGATCAGGTAAAAATCTCAATCCTGACAATGACTTACGACGTTCCCTGGCGTTCGGTGGAAGTCCCTGGAAAGTCGAAGTGGAGCGGGCGAAGGGAATCGAACCCTCGTCATGAGCTTGGGAAGCTCAGGTAATGCCATTATACGACGCCCGCTCAGGGGTGCCTTTTTACCAGAAGGCTTGGGCGAAATGAAGGGCGGCATTGGGTTTTTCTGGCGGGCAGGCGAAAAGGGTTCAGATCTGAGCGATCTCCTGCTCGGTCAGCGATCGATACCGGCCGGGTTCCAGTGCTAGGTCCAGCGTCAGAGGACCCATGCTTTCGCGATGCAGGGCGGTGACCTTGTTGTTGAAGCGACCGAACATGCGCTTGACCTGGTGGTAGCGGCCCTCGTGCAGGGTCAGACGGGCGCGGCGGGGTTCGAGCAGTACGAGTTCGGCGGGTAGGGTGGTGAGATTTTCGAAGCGGAAATACATGCCCTGGGCAAAAACGTCAACGCAGGCCGGGTCGATCTCGTCTTCGGTTTCGATCAAATAGACCTTGCCCAGCAGGCTGGTAGGCTGGGTCAGGCGGCGAGACCATTGGCCGTCGTTGGTGAGCAGCATAAGGCCGGTGGTATTGAAATCGAGGCGGCCGGCGATGTGCAGGTCTTGCTTGTCCGGCTCGTCGATCAGATCCAGTACGGTGCGATGCGTCGCATCCTGGGTAGCGCTGGCGCAGCCTGCCGGCTTATGCAGCATCAGGTAGCGCGCCGCTTTCCCCGCTTGCAGCATTTCTCCGTCCAGCTCGATTCGGTCGAATACACGAACTTCCAGATCCACTATCCGGCTGGTTTCGCCGTTCACCAGCACTCGGTCTTCGGCCAGCAGGCGCCGAACGTCCTGACGACTTAGACGTGCGCGATTGGCGAGGTAGCGGTCAAGGCGCATCTGGAGGAGCGGTTTGGCTGCGAGCGCAGCGCGCGCAGATACAGGCCTGATTTCGGAGCGTGGCAGGAATGCGCTCGAGCACGTGATCGGGGATTGGGGTTGTGAAGCACCAGCAGGGCTGGGCGGCGGCAGGGTCGCACTCGCCGCACTGGTTGGGCTGACCGCAGAGCGGGCAGTTGGAAGGATCTACAGGCTCGCTCATAGCGTTTCCGTTAACGCCGGGTTTCGCGTGCCGCTCGGGAGGCCGGCACGCGAACACCGGTTTACATGACGCGCTGGCCCGGCTTGGCGCCGTTGTCGGGGCTCAGCAGGTAGATTTCGCTACCGCCGGGCCCAGCCGCGAGGACCATACCTTCCGAAACGCCGAACTTCATCTTGCGCGGCGCCAGGTTAGCGACATACAGGGTCAGACGACCTTCCAGCTTGCTTGGGTCCGGGTAAGCGCTCTTGATGCCGGAGAAAACGTTGCGCTTGGCATCGCCGATGTCCAGGGTCAGACGTAGCAGCTTGTCGGCGCCTTCGACGAACTCGGCCTTCTCGATCAGCGCAATGCGCAGATCGACCGCGGCAAAGGCATCGAAGTTGATTTCCGCGGCGATCGGCTGCTTGGTCAGTTCGCCATTGCCCGCCGGGGCAGCTGCGGCTTCGCTGGAGGCGAGGTCTTCTTTGGATGCTTCGATCATGGCTTCGATCTTCGCGGGTTCAATGCGGGTCATTAGCGGAGTGAAAGCATTGAGCTGGTGGTTGGCCAGCAGTGTCGCATGGTCGTTCCAGGTGAACGGCTCAACATTGAGGAACTGCTCGGCAGCCGCGGCGAGGTTCGGCAGCACCGGCTTGAGGAAAATCACCAGCTGGCGGAACAGGTTGATGCCTAGTGCACAGATTTCCTGTACCTCGGCCTGCTTGCCTTCAACCTTGTTCAGCGCCCATGGCGCCTTATCGGCAATCCAGGCGTTGGCACGGTCAGCGAGCGCCATGATTTCGCGCATGGCACGGGCGAAGTCGCGTGCCTCGTAAGCCTCGGCGATGCCCGGGGCGGCGGCTTGGAAGGCTGCCCACAGTTCCGGTTCAGGGTTGTCGTCGACCATCACACCGCCGTTGCCTTTGTGGACGAAGCCCGCACAGCGGCTGGCGATGTTGACCACCTTGCCGACCAGATCGGAGTTGACCTTCTGCACGAAGTCTTCGAGGTTCAGATCGAGGTCGTCCACGCCGCGGCCCAGCTTCGACGCGTAGTAGTAACGCAGGTATTCCGGGTTCAGGTGATCGAGATATGTGCGCGCCTTGATAAAGGTGCCGCGCGACTTGGACATCTTCTGTCCATTCACCGTCAGGTAGCCGTGCACGTTGACCGCGGTCGGCTTGCGGAAGCCAGCGCCTTCCAGCATGGCCGGCCAGAACAGGGTGTGGAAGTTGATGATGTCCTTGCCGATGAAGTGGTACAGCTCGGCGGTCGAATCCTTGCTCCAGAACGTGTCGAAGCTCAGCTCGGGGCGGCGCTTGCACAGGTTCTCGAAGCTGGCCATGTAGCCGATCGGTGCGTCCAGCCAGACGTAGAAATACTTGCCCGGTTCACCCGGAATTTCGAAGCCGAAGTAGGGCGCGTCACGCGAGATGTCCCACTCCTGTAACCCTCCGTCGAGCCATTCGGCGATCTTGTTGGCAACCGACTCCTGCAGCGCACCGCCGCGGGTCCATTGCTTGAGCATGGCCTCGAAGTCCGGCAGCTTGAAGAAGAAGTGCTTGGAGTCCTTCAGCACTGGCGTGGCGCCGGAGATCGCCGAACGCGGATCTTTCAGTTCGGTCGGCTCGTAGGTGGCGCCACACTTCTCGCAGTTGTCGCCGTACTGGTCCTCGGCCGCGCACTTCGGGCAGGTGCCCTTGATGAAGCGGTCGGCGAGGAACATGCCCTTCTCGGGGTCAAAATACTGGGTCACCGAGCGGGTTGCGATGTGGCCGGCGTCGCGCAGGCGTGTGTAGATCAGCTCGGCAAGCTTGCGGTTCTCTTCCGAATGGGTGGAGTGGAAGTTGTCGAAGTCCACCAGGAAGTCGGCGAAATCACTGCCGTGTTCGGCCTGCACGTTGGCGATCAATTGCTCGGGCGTGATGCCTTCTTTCTCGGCACGCAGCATGATTGCCGAGCCGTGGGCGTCGTCGGCGCAGACATAAATGCACTGATTGCCGCGCAGCTTCTGGAAGCGCACCCACATGTCCGTCTGAATGTACTCGAGCATATGGCCGAGGTGGATCGAACCGTTGGCGTAGGGCAGTGCGCTGGTAACGAGAATCTGGCGAGCTTCGGACATGGGAAATCTGCAGTCGGAATTGCGAAAGAAAGTCTGCAACTATAAAGGCCCGGCGCGTATTTTTCACCCGCGCTGCCCATCCCCGGCTTCGACAGTGCCGGTTGGTGTTGGGCTCGGAAGCGGCGTGCGGGGTAAGATGCCTGTCTGATTTGCTCGGTCTTTCTAGGAGTAACCATGTCCGTCACTCGCGAAGCTGTGGAAACCGTCCTGCGCCAGTACACCGATCCCCATTTGAATCAGGATCCGGTGAGCGCCGGCTGCGTGCGTTCGATCGAGGTGCAGGGTGATAGGGTCAGCGTGCAGCTTGAGTTGGGCTACGCCGCTGCGCTGTTTCGCAGTGGCTGGGCACAGATGCTGGCGATGGCTATCGAGCACCTGGATGGCGTCAGTCGCGCCGATGTCCAGGTCGATTGCGTCGTGCGTCCGCACAAGGCGCAGGATCAGGTGCCGGCGCTTTCCAATGTGAAGAACATCATCGCCGTGGCATCCGGCAAGGGTGGTGTCGGCAAGTCGACCACAGCCGCCAATCTGGCTCTGGCCTTGGCGCGCGAAGGTGCACGGGTGGGCGTGCTGGATGCCGACATCTATGGCCCGAGCCAGGGCATCATGTTCGGTATCGCAGAAGGCACGCGCCCGGAGATTCGCGATGGCAAGGCGTTCATCCCTCTAGAGGCCCACGGGGTGCAGGTCATGTCCATGGCGTTCCTGTCCGATGACAAGACGCCGATGGTCTGGCGCGGGCCGATGGTTTCCGGTGCGCTGTTGCAGTTGATCACTCAGACCGCCTGGAACGATCTCGATTATCTGGTGGTGGATATGCCGCCGGGAACGGGCGATATCCAGCTGACGCTGGCGCAGAAAGTGCCGGTGACGGGGGCGGTCATCGTGACCACGCCGCAGGATCTGGCGTTGCTCGATGCGAAGAAGGGCGTTGAGATGTTCCGCAAGGTGAACATTCCGGTGCTCGGTGTGGTGGAGAACATGGCCATCCATATCTGCTCGAGCTGCGGCCATGCGGAGCATCTGTTCGGTGAGGGTGGTGGCGAGAAGCTGGCGGCGCAGTACAACGTCGATCTGCTGGCATCGCTACCTTTGTCGATGGCGATTCGCAGTCAGGCGGATGCGGGCAAGCCGACCGTGATAGCTGATCCGGAAAGCCAGATCGCGATGATTTACCAAGAGGTGGCGCGTACCGTCGGTGCCCGTATCGCTCAGAGTGGGCAAATCATCGCGCAGTCGATGCCGAAGATCGTCATTTCCGAGGACTGAGCCTAGCGGCGGTGACGCCATGCGTCACCGCCCGCGCCCGGCGATAAATTGCAGGCACAAAAAAGCCCCGCCGAAGCGAGGCTTTTTCAGAGAAGACTCAGGTTAGATAACCTGAACTTCCTCAGCTTGCATGCCCTTCTGGCCGCGGGTAGCGACGAAGGAAACTTGCTGGCCTTCTTTCAGGCTCTTGAAACCGTCGCCCTGGATGGCGCGGAAGTGTACGAAGAGGTCGTCACCGGATTGCGGAGTGATGAAGCCGAAGCCTTTCTCATCGTTGAACCACTTAACGGTACCGGTTTGGCGATTGGACATTTGATGTCTCCTTGAACCAAGTTTTAAAAAATAAAGTGCGGACTGAAAGGGTCCGAACATCACTGTGTGCAAGGAGATAGGAGTCGTATCGATATTTGGATCGAAATCTAAACATGTAGCGATTCACGGTGACACATGCAGCAGCAGCCCAGTAACAATACCTTTTTTCTGGAGCAAAGCGAGCTTTATTTTGCATTTCTTCACCGAGCGGCACCGCTCGGGTGTGACGAGCTCTGCGCCGCGCATGGTGGCCATGCTTTAACACGCGCACGAGGCTCGGTAAGATGCGCGTCTTCGCACGCCAACCTTCAACTAATCAGGACGCCAGCCATGAGCATCAAATCGGACAAGTGGATTCGCCGCATGGCCCAGGAACACGGCATGATCGAGCCTTTCGTCGAGCGACAGGTGCGCACCGAAGGTAGTGATCGGCTGATTTCCTACGGTGTCTCGAGCTATGGTTACGACGTGCGCTGCGCCGATGAATTCAAGGTGTTCACCAACATCAACTCAGCGACGGTCGATCCGAAGAATTTCGACGAAAAGAGCTTCGTCGACATCAAGAGCGATGTCTGCATCATTCCGCCGAATTCCTTCGCGCTGGCGCGTACCGTCGAGTACTTCCGCATCCCGCGCAACGTCCTGACCATCTGCCTGGGCAAGAGCACCTACGCGCGTTGCGGCATCATCGTAAATGTCACGCCGCTGGAGCCGGAGTGGGAAGGGCATGTGACCCTGGAGTTTTCCAACACCACCACCTTGCCGGCAAAGATCTACGCCAACGAGGGCGTGGCACAGATGCTGTTCCTCGAGTCTGACGAGGAGTGCGAAGTGTCTTACCGCGATCGCGGCGGCAAGTACCAGGGTCAGCGCGGTGTGACGCTGCCCAAGGCCTGATTGCGCTACGCATGAAAAAGCCCTGGCCATCGGTCAGGGCTTTTTTGTTGCTGCTCTGGAAAGGAGAAGACGCCACGCCGCTAGACGGCCAGGCGTCTATTCGCTATCACCAGCCCGGCACTCCGCGCATGTCAGGCAGCTTGTGAGCGATGCCCTTGTGGCAATCGATACAGGTCGCTTCACCGTTGGCCAGGGCGGTGGAGTGGAAGTCTGAGGCTCGTTTGCCTTGGCGGGTGAAATCCATATAGCCGAAATCATGGCAGTTGCGGCACTCGAGTGAATCGTTGGCCTTGAGCCGTGCCCACTCGTGTTCCGCCAACTCACGGCGCTTGTCGAGGAACTTCTCACGGGTGTTGATGGTGCCGAAAATCGTGCCCCAGACTTCCTTCGAAGCCTGCATCTTCCGCGCGATCTTGTCGGTCCACTTATGCGGCACGTGGCAATCCGGGCACGTTGCCCGTACGCCCGAGCGGTTGCTGTAGTGAATGGTGTCCTTGATTTCCATGTACACGTTGTCTTCCATCTCGTGACAGGAAATGCAGAAGGCTTCGGTATTGGTCACTTCCAGAGCAGTGTTGAAGCCGCCCCAAAAGATAATGCCGGCGATAAACCCGCCGAGGGTCAGCGCACCCAGGCTGTAGTGCACGCTAGGCCGCCTTAGCACTGCCCAGTAGCGTTTGAAAAACGACTTGATCGACTTCATTCAGGCCCCCTCAGTTTCCGTTGGTGGATGGTGAGGTTTCCCGGTACAGCAGTTCGTCGATGTTCTTGAAGCGGTTCTCCACCAGCGGCTTCACGTCGTGCTGTGGCACGTGGCATTGCGTGCAGAAGTAGCGCCGTGGCGCTACCGCCGCGAGCGTCTGCTGGTCGCGGTCGGTGTAGTGGGTGATGCTGATCATGGGCGCCTGCGCACGTGCGCTGTTGGCCCTGCTATGGCAGCTCAGGCATTTGTTGGCGTTCTTGTCGACGTGGTAGCCGCGGATGCTGTGCGGGATGGTCGGCGGCTGTTCCGGATAGTTGCGCTCGCGCCTGATGTCCTTGTTTTCCTCGTCATGCAGCTTCGGTGGGGTGAACTCCTGGGTAATGGTCCCGCCTGGGCGGCGTCCGTCCGGAGCCGGAGCGTCCAGCGGATAGTTGGTTTCGGCAGCGATGGCCAGGCCGAACACCGCAAGCAGGGTCAGCGGCAGTAAACGGAATTTCATGGCGGTTCTCCTCAGGCGATGCTGACCACTTCGATCTTCACGGCGCATTTCTTGTAGTCGGTCTGCTTGGAGATCGGGTCGGTGGCGTCGAGGGTGACCTTGTTGATCAGCTTGTTCGCGTCGAAGAACGGCACGAAGATCAGCCCCATCGGCGGCTTGTTGCGTCCCCTCGTTTCCACCCGCGCCTGCATTTCACCGCGCCGGCTGATGACCTTCACCACGCTGCCACGGCGCGCGTTGAGCTTTCGTGCGTCTTCGGGATGCATGTAGACGAGCGCATCGGGCACCGCCTGATGCAGTTCGTCGACGCGCTGCGTCATACTGCCGGTGTGCCAGTGCTCGAGCACCCGCCCGGTGCTGAGCCAGAAGGGGTAGTCCTGATCCGGTACTTCGGCCGGTACGTCGTAGGGCAGCGCGAAGATGATCGCCTTCTTGTCGCCGTAGCCGTAGAACTGCACCTCGCTGCCGGCCTCGACATAGGGGTCATAGCCTTCACGGTAGCGCCATTGGGTTTCCTTGCCGTCGACCACAGGCCAACGCAAACCGCGGGTCTCGTGGTAGGTCTCGAATGACGCCAGATCGTGGGCATGACCGCGCCCGAACTCGGCGTATTCCTCGAACAGACCTTTCTGCAGGTAGAAACCAAAGGCTTCGGCCTCATGGTTCGCGTAACCCTCAGTGATTTCGTCGCTGGGGAACTTGTCGACCTGGCCATTCTTGAACAGTACGTCGTACAGGGTTTTGCCCTTGAGGTCGGGTGCTTTGCTGAGCAGTTCGGCCGGCCACACTTCGTCGACGTTGAAGCGCTTGGAGAATTCGACCAGCTGCCAAAGATCGGAGCGCGCTTCGCCGGGCGCGGTGACCAGCTGGTGCCAGAACTGTGTGCGGCGCTCGGCATTGCCGTATGCGCCTTCCTTCTCTACCCACATCGCGCTAGGCAGGATGAGGTCCGCGGCCTGCGCGGAGACGGTAGGGTAGACATCCGAGACGATGATGAAGGTCTCCGGATTACGCCAGCCAGGCAGGATTTCCTGCATGACGTTGGGACCGGCCTGCATGTTGTTGGTCACCTGGGTCCAGTAGACCTTCAGTACGCCGTCCTTGAGCTTGCGGCTCTGCTCCACTGCGTGGAAGCCGGGCTTCTCCTGGATGGTGCCTTCCGGCAGTTTCCAGATCTTCTCGGCGATGGCGCGGTGCTTCGGGTTGGCAACGGCCATGTCTGCCGGCAGGCGATGGGAGAAGGTGCCTACTTCACGCGCCGTGCCGCACGCCGAAGGCTGGCCGGTGAGCGAGAAGGGGCTGTTGCCCGGCTCGCTGATTTTTCCGGTGAGCAGGTGGATGTTGTAGATCATGTTGTTCGCCCAGACACCGCGGGTGTGCTGGTTGAAGCCCATGGTCCAGAACGACATGACCTTGACCTTCGGGTCGGCATAGAGCTCGGCTAGCGCCTGGAGCCGCTCGGCCGGCACGCCGGATTCCTTTGCAGCGTATTCCAGGGTGTAGGTTTTCAGGAACTCGGCGTAATCCTCAAAGCTGATGTCGGTCCAGGTGTTGGCCACCGCAGCATTCTCGGCTTTGAGTTCCAGTGGGTCGGTCGGGCGCAGCCCGTAGCCGATGTTGGTCGCACCTTTGGCGAACTTGGTGTGCTTCTCGATGAAGTCCTTGTTTACCGCGCCGCTCTGGATGATGTGGTTGGCGATGTAGTTGAGGATCACCAGGTCGGTCTGCGGCTTGAAGATCATCGGGATGTCGGCCAGCTCGAAGCTGCGATGTTCAAACGTCGACATGACCGCCACCTTGACGTTCGGCGCGCTGAGGCGGCGATCCGTCACGCGGGTCCAGAGCACCGGGTGCATCTCCGCCATGTTCGAGCCCCAGAGCACGAATGCGTCGGCCGCTTCGATGTCCTCGTAGCAGCCCATGGGTTCGTCCATGCCAAAGGTGCGCATGAAGCCGAACGCTGCCGAGGCCATGCAGTGACGTGCATTGGGGTCGATGTTGTTCGAGCGGAAACCGGCCTTCATCAGCTTGTTCGCCGCGTAGCCTTCCCAGATCGTCCACTGCCCCGAGCCGAACATGCCGATGGCTTCCGGGCCGCCCTGCTTAAGCGCCGCCTTGTACTTTTCCTCCATGATGTCGAAGGCCTGTTCCCAGCTGACGGGCTGGAACTCGCCCTGCTTGTCGAACTTGCCGTCCTTCATGCGTAGCAGCGGTTGGGTCAGGCGATCCGAGCCGTACATGATCTTCGACAGGAAGTAGCCTTTGACGCAGTTGATGCCGCGGTTCACTTCCGCCTTGACGTCGCCATGGGTGGCGACGACGCGGCCCTCTCGAGTCGCCACCATGACGCCGCAGCCGGTGCCGCAGAAGCGGCAAGGGGCCTTGTCCCATTTCAGATTGGTGGCGTCCGCTTCGGTAATCAGGTTGCTTGCGCTGGAAGCGATCGGCATGCCGGCCACGGTAGCGGCGATGGCCGCAGCGTTGGCTTTGGCGAATTGGCGTCGGGTAAGGCTCATCAGGCGTCTCCTTCGAGGAGTTCTTCGTGATAGATCAATGCGGCATTGAGCACGCCGGGCAATTGCTGGATATGGTCGATCGAGGCAAGGATGCGTGATTCGTGCTCGGCTTCCAGCACCACCACCAGCTTGCCGCTGGCATTCTCCTGGTGCATTTCCAGGCCGGGTAACAGTTGCAGGTTGGCTTTTACCGCGGCCAGCCATTCGGGGCGGCAGTGCACCAGCAGGCTGGCGATATGCAGAGGGTGTCCCATCAGTGATTCCGTTTCCGTTGGCAGCAGGGCGCAGGCCCGATTAGATCGGCAGGGCGGCTTAAGCCGGACCTGGCGGCCCGAAGATCATCTGCACGATCCAGACGATGAAACCGTAACCACTGACCAGCGCGACGCTGAGGATGGGAAACAGGAAGACGATCAGGAATATGAAGAGGCGGGTTTCGTCCCGCTTGATCGAGGTATCCGCGGGGCGGGTGTCATTCGGCGTTACTGTCATTGTTTTACTCCGACTGGCATATAGGGAGTCTAGTCACAGACCAGCTTAGGGCAATGTTCGTTTCGGTTCTCTGCAGTGGCTTGGGGTTAGGCCGATCAGCGGACCGCTTTTCTGTCCGGCAAGCGGCAGAGCGAACAGCCGTGCTAGCCTGCGCGGCTTTTTCTCAGGTCAGCGCATGAGACGAGGGCGCCGATGATCGCCGAACACGCACACCTATCAAGAGGCACGCCAGCCTACCGGCGCGCCACGTTTGCACTCTTCTGCGCTGGCTTCGCCACGTTCGCATTGCTGTATTGCATTCAGCCGTTGCTGCCCATGCTCGCCGCGCATTTCTCCGTATCGGCTGCCAGCAGCAGTCTGGCGTTGTCGCTGACGACGCTGTCGCTCGCCGTCTGTCTGCTGATCTCGGGTGCGCTTGCCGAAAGCTGGGGACGCAAGCCGGTGATGGCCGCGGCGCTCGGTCTGGCCAGCCTGCTCGGGCTGGCCAGCGTACTGGTCGATTCCTGGCAACTATTGCTGGCGCTGCGCGCGCTACTCGGGCTGGCACTCAGTGGATTGCCGGCACTGGCGATGGCTTACGTCGGCGAGGAGTTCGAGCCCGAGTCGCTGCCTGCCGCAATGGGCCTGTATATCGGCGGCACGGCGCTGGGTGGGATGCTCGGGCGTCTGCTTTCGGGCCTGCTGAGTGACCTGGGTGGCTGGCAGCTGGCGCTCGGTGGCATTGCCTCGCTGGGATTGCTGGCGTTGGTGGCGTTCGTCTGGCTGTTGCCGCCGTCGCGACATTTCACGGCGCAGCCGCTCTCGCTGCGCATTCTGCTGACGAACTTCCGGCTGCATCTGGACAATCCGGTGCTACGTGGACTGTTCCTGCAGGGCTTTCTGCTGATGGGCGGCTTCGTCGCGCTGTTCAACTACATTGGCTTCCGCCTGGCAGGCGAGCCGTTCGGCTTGTCCTCGACGCTCATCGGCCTGCTGTTCGTCGTCTATCTCGGCGGGATTTTCAGCGCCGGCTGGGCCGGGCGTCTGGTGCCGCGCTTCGGTGCGCGGAAGGTGCTGCGCGGTGGGGTCGCTCTGATGCTGATTGGTGTGGGGCTATGCGCGACGTCGTGGCTGGTCAGCATCGTGCTAGGTCTCGGGTTGTTCACCCTCGGCTTCTTCGCCGCGCATGCCGTGGCCAGCGGGCAGGTCGGCAGCCATGCCAAGGGTGCTCGAGCGCAGGCATCGGCGCTGTACCTGTGTGCCTACTATCTGGGATCGAGTGTGGTTGGCTATGGCGCCGGTTATGTCTGGGATCACGCGGGCTGGTTGCCGTTGATGGCGTTGCTGGCGGCGTTGTTCGTCATTGCCGGTTGGCGGGCGAGGGTGCTCTAGCAGGCGCTGGCGTCATTCGATGCGTTGCTCGCCGCTGAAGGCGAGGGTGGTCTTGCAGCGACGGCAGTAATAACGGCGCCCCTTCGCCACCAGCGCATGGCGTTGGGGCGTGAAAGCGAAATCCTGATCCACGCAGCTGCAGCGATAGACATAACGGGTAACGGACCGGCGACGAATCGCATAGGTGTGGCAGCGATCCGGC
This sequence comes from Stutzerimonas stutzeri, assembly GCF_000935215.1. Taxonomy (GTDB): domain Bacteria; phylum Pseudomonadota; class Gammaproteobacteria; order Pseudomonadales; family Pseudomonadaceae; genus Stutzerimonas. The sequence goes on along the minus strand of NZ_JXXD01000092.1, from coordinate 10,513 downwards.
GGCAGCTCGTACACGCCACGCATGATCAGCTGCCATTCCTCGCCGTGAGGCTGAATCCGTGAGCCAAACATCTGATGGGCGATCAGGTGCGCGACCTCATGGGCGACGGTCTGGCGCAGAAAGTGCTCGGTGTTTTCCCTATATAGCTGCTCATTGAAGCGCAGGAGATTTTCCTGCAAATGCGCTACACCAGCTTTCTGCCCGCGCAGCTTGAGGCTTATCTGGGGGCGGGTGAAGCGTCGCTTGAAAAACTGCTCGGCCAGCTCGTAACAGGCTTCGACGCGGGCATTGAGGCGCTCGGGCATTGGGGTACTCCTGCAAGCGCCGCATTATGCCAAACCGTTTCTGGCCAAACAGCTTCGTTGGTCAATCGTTCGGGCGTTCGTTGAAGCGCCGTTCGTTGTCGATGCCGCCCGGTTCTTCTTGCGGGCGATTCTCCTCAAAGCCATAGCTCTGGTTCTGTGGGGTATCGCGCTCGTAGGTTGGGTCGAGTGCGAGCATCCAGAACAGGATCATCGGCACCTTCAGGTTCACCAGCACCAGCAGGCCGACGCCCCAGGTGCAGGCGCCGTAAAGAAAGGTGTTGCGGTTACTGATGCGCATGAACGTCGGCAGGCCGACGAATAGCAGATAGGTCGAGTATGCCCCGGCCGCCACCAGAACCAGGATGGCCAGCCAGCGCGACGGGTAGAGCGCACCAAGTCCGGCCAGGAAGAAAGGTGTAATGACATAGGCGATGAAGCCCACGCATTGATTGAAAGTCGGGCGTGCATCGAAGGAGCGCGACATCCAGCGCAGGAAGAACCCCATGATGAAGGTGCCGGCGACGATGGTGATGTAGATCAGCGCGCTGAGCTGGAAGGCACTGCGGGTATCGAGCCAGATCCGTTCGGCTTCGACCAGGATCCAGCCTACATAACGTGTGCCGATGAACATGCAAACCGCCGGCAGCAATGCCCACAGCAGCAGATGGACAAGGTAGTTGGAGCTGTTCTTTTCTTCGTCGCGGCGAATGTCCGCCCACGCCCGATCCGGGCGGGTGAGCAATGTTACAAAGTGCGGGATCATACCGAGTCTCCGTCTGCCTTGAGGGCCGCTCAGGAATGCTGTTGCAGCGGCGTTATCGCTTTAGAACGGCAGATGCGGTGAGGGTTTCCCTTATCGGTCCAGACGATTCGTCGTGGGATGATGCGCGGGCATACGAAAAGGCCGCCCACAGGCGGCCTTTTGAGGTGAGGATTGGGTTAACGGACGTAGACCGGGCCGATGCCCATGCCCCAGGTTATGACCGACAGGGCAATGATCGCCACCAGCACTACGAGGCCGACCGCAAGTACCGAACTGGAGAACATGAATCCCTCGTCTTCGTGGATGTTCATGAACTTAGGCAGCCCCACGTAGAGCAGATAGGCCGTGTAGCAGACTGCCGCGGTCCCCACCAGCATGCCGAGCCAGAGGTGCGGATAGAGACCCGCCAGCCCGCCGATGAACAGCGGCGTTGCGGTATAGGCGGCGAAAACGATGCATTGGGTAAGGGTTGGGGTAGCGTCGTAGGTACGTGCCATCCAGTGAATGAAGCCGCCCATCACGGCGACGCCGGCCAGCATGGCGAAGTAGGAAAGTATCGCCAGCTGCATGCAACTGGCCTGGGTCAGCCTGACCGGCTCTCCACCGCCGATGCTCCAGCCCACCTGGGTCGCGCCGATGTAGGCCGATACCGCCGGTATCGCGGCGAGCAGCAGCACATGCGTGAGGTACATGTGGCTGACGGTTTCTTCCTCGCCGCGGATTTCGTTCCACTCCTGACCGGGGTGGGTGAACAAACCCCAAACGTGATTGATCATGCCAGCGTCTCCTCAGTTTATGGAGGTCGCCTCGCCTGGCGGTCGTCATCGAGGACGGCGCGTGCGACCTTACGTCGCAGTATAGAAATGCCGATCGGCAATGCATCAGCGGGGTTAGAGCGTTTCGAAGCTATGTCGTCAGCGGTAATAGCGCTCGAGTATTTCCATCGCCAGATTGATTGACTGCAGGCGCTGCGTGCTGCCACCTCGATCCGGATGGTGCAGGCCGACAAGCTGACGGTAGCGGCGCTTGATCAGCTCCAGCGTGAGCGGCTGCGCGGAGCGATCCAGTTCGAACAGTTCGAGAGCGGCACGCTTCTCGTCGCTGCCCTGCATGCGCGTCCAGAAGCTCGCCAGCAGGCGTTCGACATCGTCTTCGTCGGTATCCCGCAGGTTGGAGAGATCCAGGTAATACGCGCGCAGGGCGTCCTGCTCGGCGAGGCCGGCGTTGGCGCCGGCATATGGCAGCAACTGAACGTGCAAGGGGCTGATCTGCAGATGGCCGCTGCCCTCGGCCCAGAGTCGGTCGCGCAGCAGATAAAGCGCGTTGAACACCAGAAAATGCGTACGGAACAGCACCAGCTTGTCGGTCAGCGGCAGGTTGGGCACATGCGTGCTGTGCCGGCGCTTGAGCTGTTGAATCAGCTCGTACTCGCTGCAGCCTTCGGGTTTTTCCTGCAGCAGTACGAGCAGGTGGTCTGGCAGATCCAGTGCGGGGGAGAGGTCGTCCATCGGGCGAGACTAGCACAGCACTGCGGGTGTTCATTCAGTGCTGGTTCACATCGGAGCAGGCGGCGAACGGGCTGCGGTCAGGCTTGCTTTGCGCGTAAAATGCGCGCCTTTCGCATCTCACCCGGACACCTGACATGGGCAACCTCTCGGTCAACCAGAACAAACTGCAGAAGCGCCTGCGCCGCCTGGCCGGCGAGGCCGTTACCGACTTCAACATGATCGAGGACGGCGACAAGGTCATGGTCTGCCTGTCTGGCGGCAAGGACAGCTACACCATGCTCGATGTGCTGCTCTATCTGCAGAAGGTCGCGCCGATCAAGTTCGAGATAGTTGCCGTCAACATGGACCAGAAGCAGCCAGGCTTCCCCGAGCACGTGCTGCCCGAGTACCTGAAGTCCATCGGCGTGGAGTACCACATCATCGAGAAGGACACCTACTCGGTGGTGAAGGAGAAGATTCCGGAAGGCAAGACCACCTGCTCGCTGTGCTCACGTCTGCGCCGCGGCACGCTGTACACCTTCGCCGACGAGATCGGCGCGACCAAGATGGCGCTCGGGCATCATCGCGACGACATCCTGGAAACGTTCTTCCTCAACATGTTCTATGGCGGCACGCTGAAGGCCATGCCGCCCAAGCTGCTCTCCGACGATGGACGCAACGTGGTGATTCGCCCGCTGGCCTACTGCAACGAGGCGGACATCGAGGCGTACTCGAAGATGAAGGAGTTTCCGATCATCCCGTGCAACCTCTGTGGCTCGCAGGAGAACCTGCAGCGTCAGGTGGTCAAGGAAATGCTGCAGGAGTGGGAGCGCAAGTCGCCAGGGCGCACCGAAATCATGTTCCGCGCGCTGCAGAACGTGGTGCCTTCGCAGCTGGCCGACCGCAACCTGTTCGATTTCAAGAGCCTGCGTATCGATGACAGCGCCACGCCGCGCTTCGTCGATGTGATGAGCCTGTAGGTCGCGCTCGCGGTTTCCGCAGGGCGGGCTTGCTCAGTCCGCCATCGTCATCCACCGCATCGCCTCGGCGGAAGCCCACCCAACGAGCTTTTTCGCCATGCGGGTTGAAAGCAGCATGTCTGGCGGAGTATGGTTCGGCCATCTTCTGGAGATCAGCATGTCCCTGAACCCTGTAGCCCTCAACGTTGTCGATGCCTGTGCCATTCGCACTGTGGTCGTTCGTGGGCAGCAGGTTGCCGCCGCTGGTTATTACTTTGGGTATTGGTTTAGCCACAGGCGCGCCTGATACCCCACAGGCGCCCTAGCAAGCAGGGTCGCCACCAGAGCAGTTTTTGAACCCCCGGTCGGCCACCCGACCGGGGGTTTTGTTTTTTCGGCCACTCGATGGCCCAACGCAACGAGGAGCACGCTATGACCACTTACCGCACCGACCGTTATTACCGCTACGACTGGCGATTTAGCCGCTTCGACACCGAACACAAAGCTCGCGAACGAACACCCGACTAGCGCCGCCGCGGACCACCCGCGCCGGCAGAAGGAACCGCCAGATCATGAATGCATCCGCCACCGTACTTGCCAAACAACCCGTCGCCACCGCTGAAGCTTCCATTGCTCGCCGCAGCGCACAGCCGCTGCCCAGCCCCGCCGTATTGCGCCAGCGTCTGCCCTTGAATGACGCCCTTGCCGCACGCATCGATAACGACCGCAACGCCATCCGCGCCGTGCTCGACGGCCGCGATACGCGCCTACTGGTCGTCGTCGGGCCCTGTTCCCTGCACGATACTGCCGCCGCGCTCGAGTACGCCGAGCGTCTCGCCGCGCTTGCGTCCGACGTAAGCGATCAGCTACTGCTGGTGATGCGCGCCTATGTGGAGAAGCCGCGCACGACCGTCGGCTGGAAAGGCCTGGTCTACGATCCGCATCTGGACGGCAGTGGCAACATGGCCGAAGGGCTGCACCTGTCACGCCGCCTGATGCTGGATATTCTCGAAACTGGTCTGCCGATCGCCACCGAACTGCTGCAGCCGCTGGCTGCGGGGTACTTCGACGATCTGCTCGGCTGGGCCGCGATCGGTGCACGCACCAGCGAGTCGCAGATTCATCGCGAGCTGGTCAGCGGGCTGGACCTGCCGGTGGGCTTCAAGAATGGCACCGATGGCAGTCTGGGCATCGCCTGCGACGCCATGCGTTCAGCGGAACATCCACATCAGCACTTCGGCATCGACGATCTCGGCCATCCCGCCCTGCTGCTGACACGCGGCAACCCTGATACCCACCTTGTCCTTCGCGGCGGCCACGGCGCGCCCAACTACGATGCCGCCAGCGTCGCTGCTGCACGCATCGCGCTCGAGCAGCAGGGTATCGCCCCGCGCATCATGGTCGATTGCAGTCACGCCAACAGCGGCAAGAACCCACTGCGCCAGCCCGCGGTGCTGGAGTCGGTGATCGAGCAGCGCCTGGCTGGCGACATGAGCCTGCGTGGCGTCATGCTGGAGAGCCATCTGTTCGATGGTTGCCAGCCGCTGTCCGGCGAGCTGCGCTACGGCGTGTCGATCACCGACGGCTGCCTGGGTTGGACGGCGACCGAGCAGATGCTGCGTCAGGCGGCGCAGCGGCTACGCGGCTGATACCGGGAGCCCGCTGCACGTCTGAGCCGGCTCGCATGCAAAGGACGTTCTGCTCGTAGGGTGGACAACGCGAAGCTTGTCCACCGTCTGCGCCTGGTGTCAGGGCAATGGGACGCGTACCAAACGGTGCCACCCGGCTTGCGCCGGCTTCACAGTGGAAGCGGGCTTGCCTGCGAATATTCGTTCAGACCAGCCTGCGCGAACGCCACCTGACCGCTGCCGCCCAGCTGCGTCGATGGCGGCGGACTTGCGAGGCCGGCTCGTCACCGGCACCCTGTGCCGCTGCCGTCACCATCGGATCTGAACCATGCAAGACTACAAATGGCTGCACGAATACTGCCTCAACCGCTTCGGCTCGGCCGCGGCATTGGAGGCCCGCTTGCCGCAACCGCGCAGTGCCGATGAATTGCGCAACGTTTCCGATGATCGCTATCTCTCGCTGATCAGCCTGCGCATTTTCCGCGCTGGCCTCAAGCACAGCCTGGTGGATGCCAAGTGGCCGGCGTTCGAGCAGGCCTTCTTCGGTTTCGACCCGGAGAAAGTCGTGCTGATGGGCGGCGAGCACATCGAGCGACTGATGCAGGACACCCGACTGATCCGTCATCTCGGCAAGCTCAAGAGCGTGCCGCGCAACGCGCAGTTCGTGCTCGACGTGGCCAAGGAAAGGGGCAGCTTCGGCAACCTGCTGGCCGATTGGCCGAGCAGCGACATCGTCGGCCTGTGGCGTTACCTGATCAGGCACGGCAGCCAGCTCGGTGGCCTGTCGGCGCCGCGCCTGTTGCGCATGGCCGGCAAAGACACCTTCGTGCCCAGCAAAGACGTGGTAGCCGCGCTCAAGGCGCAGGAAATCGTCGACAAGGTGCCCAGCAGTCAGCGCGATCAAGCCGCGGTGCAGGCTGCATTCAACCAGTGGCACGCGGAAAGCGGCCGTCCGCTGTGTCAGCTCTCGGCGATGCTAGCGTTCACCGTCAACCACTGAGGCCGCTGCGACGGTTTGGCGCAGCGCCGTCCAGAGGCGTGCGGTGTAAAGTCGAAACATGACCATCGTCAAAGACAAGCGTGCGCAGATCGTATGGGTGCTCTTCACCTGCATCCTGCTCAATGCCTTTGTCTGCAGTCTGAACCACGCCACCCATGTGGGCTTCGGACTGGCCATGGGGCAGGACGCGTTCTGCGTCACCGGCGACGATGGTGGCACCGGCCTCGGCGCGCTTCCCTCCGATTTACATGACCTGTCGCAGCATGCCCTCGACTGCCCACTGTGCAGTTCGGTTTTCCTCGCCATCGTCGCGCTGTTCGCCTTGGCCTGCCTGGGGCGGCTCACGACAGGCGCGACTCCGCTACCGCCGATTGAGCGTCATGGCCCGCGCCTCCACTGGCCGGCACTGAATCCGCGCGCGCCCTGAGATTTCCTGATTGACGTGATTCGCCGTCCTTCCGCCCAGTAGCAGCGGACGAGACGGCTACCTGTCGGAGCCTTCCGACGGCCCAGTCGATTCAGGGGATTTCACCATGACCATGATGGAACGATTCACCCGTGCCGATAGCCGCGTGAGCTATCGGCTGCCTTTTCCCGACTACCCCAGCAACGCCCGCAGCTTCGTGCATCTGGATGCCAAGTTGCTGCCGTACTGGCATGCGCTGTTCGATGTCTGCCCGCGGCTGCTCAAGCTTGACCCGCCAGAGGGACTGGAGATCTTTCGTCAGTTCATGACCTGGGCCTACGGCTGCCAGCTGGCGCTGGACTGGACCTTCCACCTCGGCGTCTGCCGCTGGTTGCTGGCCTCCGACTACCGCGAGCTGGTCGAACCGGAGCATATCGAGGCCATGATGCTCGCCGCAGCAGCGCGTTGGGTCGCCAGCGATGACAGCCCGGCAATCGGCATCGTGCTCGGCTGGCGAGGCGGCAGCGAGCATGTATTCGACTGGAAGCCGCGGGTGCGCCAGGGCGGACGCCCGCTCGCCGCCGAGGCGGAGGAGCTGCCGCCGGCGCCCTGGGACTTCGCCTGGAGCCCGCTCTCGAGCACGGCCGGCAATGGATTTCGCCGCTGGCTGCGTGTGCCATGACTGCGACAGGGCGCCGCAGCGTGGCGATCGCGTCGCGCCTGACCCGGCATCGCTCGCCGGTGTCACTGCTTGTTTGGAGCGCAGCGCCGCTCTGGCACAGATTGCCGCGAGTGGGTGGGGCAGGCTGTCGCAGTTGTCCGCTTGCAGGGTGCGCCGGACACTTTGTCTGCCTCGAACCAGAGCAGCTTCCACGGGTGGCTCGGGGCGCCGCGATTGAGTCCAGGCGTCGCGCCCGGATGTCGGCCCCCACCCCAAGGGGGCCTTCAATCGCAACATGCTGCCGGAGCGCCAGGCGCTCGGGCGGTCACGCAAGGAGGTAGGCATGTTCAAGTCATCGCTCAGGCGAGACGTCGTGCTGGTAGTGCTGGCCAAGGTCGCGATCCTCATGATCATAAAAAACGTCTGGTTCGATGCCCCCAGCATTCCCGAGAACGGTTCGGTGCGCGTTGCCGACCATTTGCTTGATTCGCGGGGTTTGATCCCCGAGGGAGGGCCGAGATGATCTCGGAAAGCGTTGTCGATCTATCACGCCTGCAGTTCGCCATGACGGCGATGTATCACTTTCTCTTCGTGCCGTTGACCCTGGGGCTGGCGTTCCTGCTGGCGATCATGGAGTCGGTCTACGTGATGACCGGCAAGCAGGTCTATCAGGACATGACCAAGTTCTGGGGCAAGCTGTTCGGCATCAACTTCGCTCTGGGGGTCACCACCGGACTGACCATGGAATTCCAGTTCGGTACCAACTGGGCCTACTACAGCCACTACGTCGGCGACATCTTCGGCGCGCCGCTGGCCATCGAGGGGTTGATGGCGTTCTTCCTCGAGTCCACCTTCATCGGCCTGTTCTTCTTCGGCTGGGACCGGCTCTCCAAGGTGCAGCACCTGGCGGTGACCTGGCTGGTGGCGCTGGGCTCGAATCTCTCGGCGCTCTGGATCCTCATCGCTAATGGCTGGATGCAGAACCCGGTCGGCTCTGAGTTCAACTTCGAGACCATGCGCATGGAGCTGGTGGACTTCGGAGCGCTGCTGTTCAACCCGGTGGCGCAGGTCAAGTTCGTCCACACCGTGTCCGCGGGTTATGTCACCGGGGCGATTTTCGTGCTGGCGATTTCTTCCTTCTATCTATTGAAGAAGCGCGACCTGGGCTTTGCCCGCCGTTCGTTCGCCATCGCCGCGGTGTTCGGCCTGGCATCGACGATCTCGGTGATCATTCTTGGCGACGAATCCGGCTACGAGATTGGTGACGTGCAGAAGGTCAAGCTGGCGGCCATCGAGGCCGAGTGGGACACCCATCCGGCGCCGGCCGGCTTCACCCTGTTCGGCCTGCCCAATCAGCAGGAGATGCGCACCGATTACGAAGTGAAGATCCCCTACGCACTGGGACTGATCGCCACGCGCTCGCTGGATGAGGAGGTCAAGGGCATCAAGCAGCTGGTCGCCGAGCATGAGCTGCGCATCCGCAACGGCATGCTCGCCTACGAGCGGCTGCAGGTGCTGCGTAGCGGCGACAAGTCGGCCGAAGCCATCGCCGCGTTCAATGAGGTCAAGCAGGACTTGGGCTACGGGCTGTTGCTGAAGAAGTACACCGCCGATGTGGTCGATGCTAGCGAGGAGCAGATCAAACTCGCCGCGCTGGACACTATCCCCAATGTGTTCAGCCTGTTCTGGACCTTCCGCGTGATGGTCGCCGCCGGCTTTCTGATGTTGCTGCTGTTTGCCCTGGCGAGCTGGGCATCGATCAAGCGCAATGCCGAGACCAAGCCCTGGCTGCTGAAGTTTGCGCTGTTCAGCCTGCCGCTGCCGTGGATCGCCGCGCAGACCGGCTGGTACGTCGCCGAGCATGGCCGTCAGCCATGGTCGATCGCCGAGGTACTGCCGACCCATCTGTCCACCTCGACGCTGGCGGCGGGCGATATCTGGGGCTCGCTGATCGCCCTGGTGGCCTTCTACAGCCTGCTGCTGGTGATCGAGATGTTCCTGATGATCCGCTTCGCACGGCTTGGGCCGAGCAGTCTGCACACCGGTCGTTATCACTTCGAACGGGACGTACGTGAAGCACGGGTGGCGTCGGCGCAGCCGAGCGGCCTGTCTTCCCAACCTGGCAGCGTCTGAGGGAGATACGAGATGTTCGATTACGAAGTGCTCAAGCTCATCTGGTGGGTGCTGATCGGCGTGTTGCTGATCGGCTTCGCCCTGACCGATGGCTTCGACATGGGCGCCATGGCACTGATGCCCTTCGTCGGCAAGACCGACAACGAGCGACGCGTGGCGATTAACACCATCGCGCCACACTGGGATGGCAACCAGGTGTGGTTCATCACCGCCGGTGGTGCGCTGTTCGCTGCCTGGCCGATGGTCTATGCGGTGGCATTTTCCGGCCTGTACTGGGCGATGCTGCTGGTGCTGTTCGCGCTGTTCTGCCGCCCGGTGGGCTTCGACTATCGCAGCAAGGTGGAAGACCCGCGCTGGCGCAGCGCCTGGGACTGGGCGTTGTTCGTCGGCGGTGCGGTGCCGGCGCTGGTGTTCGGCGTGGCCTTCGGCAACCTGTTCCTCGGCCTGCCGTTCCAGCTGGACGAGCTGATGCGCTCGACCTATCAGGGCTCGTTCTTCGCGCTGCTCAACCCGTTCGCGCTGCTCTGCGGCATCGTCAGCCTGAGCATGCTCAGCGCCCACGGTGGCGCCTGGCTGATGCTGCGCACCGACGGCGCGTTGGCTGAGCGCTCGCGGCAGGCCACGCGCCTGTGCGTGCTGGTGTTCCTGTTCGGCTTCGTCGCGGCGGGTGTCTGGCTGGCGCTGGGCATTCAGGGCTTCAGCCAGCTGTCGGTCAGCGATCCGGGCGCCGCGCTCAATCCGCTGCTGGACAAGCAGGTGGCCCAGGACAATATCGGCTGGTTGGCCAACTACGGCCGCTATCCGGTCACCTTGATCGCGCCGGCCGCGGGCATCCTCGGGGCGTTGCTGGCGCTGCTCGGCTCCAGCCGCAACAGCGGTGGGGTGAGCTTCGTCGGAACCAGTCTGATGATCGTCGGCAGCATCTGTACCGCGGGCTTTGCGCTGTTTCCCTTCGTCTTCCCGTCGAGCCTCGATCCGGCCTCGAGCCTGACCATCTGGGATGCGGTCTCAAGTCAGAAGACGCTGGGCATCATGTTCGTTGTGGCCTGCATCTTCGTGCCGTTGATCCTCTGCTACACGCTGTGGAGCTACGTGCGCATGTGGGGCCGGCTCACCCAGAAAACCATCGAAGCCAACCCCCACGGGCTGTACTGACCGCGCGGGCGGGCCG
>NZ_JXXD01000091.1 GCF_000935215.1 Stutzerimonas stutzeri | reverse complement strand
CTCTCCCCTTGGGAGAGGGTTGGGGTGAGGGCTGAGCGGGTGCCGGGTGCCTTGGTTTCATCCCAGCAATTCCCGCAGGGTGGCCAGGGTATCGGCCTCATCCACAGGCTTGTCGAGGCGCCAGCGCAGCATGCGCGGAAAGCGCACGGCGATGCCGCTCTTGTGCCGGCTGCTGGCGGCGATGCCTTCGAAGCCCAGCTCGAACACCAGAGTCGGCGTCACGCTGCGCACGGGGCCGAACTTCTCCACGGTTGTCTTGCGCACGATGGCGTCGACTTTGCGCATCTCCTCGTCGGTAAGCCCGGAATACGCCTTGGCGAAGGGCACCAGCTTGCGCTCCGGGTCGCCCGGCTCGCCGTCCCAGACGGCAAAGGTGTAATCGGTGTAGAGGCTGGCGCGGCGGCCATGACCGCGCTGGGCATAGATCAGCACGGCATCGACGGAGTAGGGGTCGATCTTCCATTTCCACCAGACGCCGACGTCCTTGGTCCGACCGACGCCGTACTGGGCGGCGCGCGCCTTGATCATCATGCCTTCCACGCCCAGCGCGCGGGAGGCTTCGCGCTGGCGGGCCAGGTCCTGCCAATCCGCTCCGCTCACCAGTGGCGAAAGCATCAGCCGCGGGCTGGGGCATTGGCCCACGACCGCCTCGAGCTGCTGGCGGCGTTCGCGGTGCTCGCGCTGCCGCCAGTCGTCGCCCTGCCATTCCAGCAGGTCGTAGGCGAGCACCGCCACCGGCGCATCCTGCAGTACCTTGGCGGTCAGGTTCTTGCGGCCGATGCGCTGTTGCAGCAGGGCGAAGGGTTGTACGCCGAAGCGTTCGTCTGTCTCTGAATCATCGCTGTAGGACTGTTCGAAAAGATTGGTCGTAGGCTCGCCGGGGGCGTGCTTCCAGACCAGGATCTCGCCATCGATGACTGTGCCGTCCGGCAGTTCGCTGGCCAGCTCGCAGAGTTCCGGGAAGCGCTCGCTGACCAGCTCCTCACCACGCGACCAGACCCAGATCTGCCCGTCGCGTTTGACCAGCTGCGCACGGATGCCGTCCCACTTCCATTCGACGAACCAGTTCTCTGGCGCGCCGAGCAGGGTGTCGAACTCCTCGACCGGCGCCTGTAGCGGATGGGCAAGAAAGAAGGGGTAGGGCTGGCCGCCGCGCTGCGCATGTTCGTGTTCGGACTCGTCGGCAATCAGCGCGAGGTAGCCTTCGGCGCTGGGACGGTGCGACAGGTCGGTATAGCCAACCAGCCGCTGCGCGACCCGTTTCGGATCGAGATCGACCAGCGAGGCCAGCGCACGAGTGACCAGCAATTTCGACACGCCCACACGAAAGGCGCCGGTGATCAGTTTGATGCAGACCATCAGGCTGAGCCGGTCCAGCTGCGCCCACAGTGCCGGCAAGCGCTCGGTCAGCTCCTCTGGTGGCATCCCGCGCAGGGGTAGCAGCTTGTCCTGCATCCATACGGCGAGGCCATCGTCGGAGCTGTGCTCGGCCTCGGGCATCAGCAGCGAGATGGTTTCGGCCATATCACCGACGGCCTGATAGCTTTCCTCGAACAGCCATTCCGGCAAGCCAGATGCCTGCATGGCGGTTTCGCGCAATACCCTGGTCGGCACAAGTTGGCGAGGTCGACCGCCGGAAAGGAAGTAGACCGCCCAGGCGGCGTCAGCGGGATCGGCCTCGCGGAAATAGTCGCGCATTGCCGCGAGCTTGGCGTTGCTCGAGGTGGTCGCGTCGAGGCGGCTATAGAGCGTGGCGAACGCTTTCATGCGGCGCCTCCGTACCGGTGTGGTGCGGCCGGTTGCGCGCAAGCTCGCTCCTACAAGGCGGGGTGGTGATCCGCCGAGTCATTCGGCCTCCTGGGTGTTCGCATCGTCTTCCTCGCCATACTCGGTCTCGAATGCCTGCGCATCGAGCCCGCGCATCTCACGCAGATAACGGACCAGGATCGGAACGGAACCGTGAGTCACCATTACCCGCTCGGCACCGGTCTGTTCGATGGCCCAGAGCAGCCCTGGCCAGTCGGCGTGATCGGAGAGCACGAAGCCGCGGTCGACCCCGCGTCGACGACGGGTGCCGCGCAACATCATCCAGCCGCTGGCGAAGGCATCGGCATAGTCACCGAAACGACGCATCCATGTGCTCCCGCCAGCTGACGGCGGCGCGAGGATGATGGCCTGCTTCAGCCGAGGGTCGCCCTTTTTCAGGTCGCCGGCATAAATGGTCGGTGGAAGATAGACACCGCCTTCGCGATAGACCTTGTTCAGTGGCTCCACAGCGCCATGGACGACGATGGTGCCGATGTTCTCATCCAATCCGTGAAGGATGCGCTGCGCCTTGCCGAAGGCATAGCAGAACAGCACCGAGGCTCGCCCGGCCGCGGCGTTGGCGCGCCACCAGTCATTGATGTCGCGGAATACCTCGGCCTGGGACGGCCATTTGTAGATCGGCAAACCGAAGGTCGATTCGGTAATGAAGGTGTGGCAGCGCACCGGCTCGAACGGGGCGCAGGTGCCGTCCGGCTCGACCTTGTAGTCGCCTGAGGCCACCCAGACCTCGCCCTTGTATTCCAGTCGCACCTGAGCCGAGCCGAGCACATGGCCGGCCGGGTGGAAGCTGAGCTTTACGCCGTGATGTTCGACGGACTCACCGTAGGCCAGCGTTTGCAGCGGCATATCGGCGGCGATGCGTGAACGCAGAATGCCTTCGCTGTCGCTTGAAGCCAGGTAATGGCCCATGCCCCAGCGCGCGTGGTCGCCGTGGGCGTGGGTGATGACGGCGCGATCGACCGGACGCCAGGGATCGATGTAGAAATCACCGGGTGGGCAGTAGAGGCCTTCGGGACGAGCAACGACAAGATCCATGACGACTGGCAGTTCGATGGGCTTGCAGGGTTGGAGCCCGGCGAGGCGTTTGGAGTTCGCTCGCCGGGCTACCTGGGCTGATCGGGAGTCAGCGGATTCGTCCTTCCTGCAACTCCAGATCCTCCTTGGCGAAGTCGTCCACGTCGATGACTTTGCGCCGTGCGAGTTCTGCCATCTGCAGCTGCTCGGCCTCCACGGCATCTATGACGCCGGCAGCCAGCGCGGCATCGATCGAACTTTCACCAGCGGCCGGCATGACCGCGCCGGACTTGAGCGCCTTGGCCAGCTTCTTGGCTGCGTCCTGGCTGGTGGCGAGGATTTCGAAAGCGTGCTTCAGCGCGCCGAGCGGCTGCTCGGGATCCTGCGGGCGGTACATGCCATCGAGGACGCGCTCCAAAGCCGGATCGCCTTCCGGGCGGCCGAGGAGGGCGGCGACCTCGGCGTCCAGGACGTCGGACGGCCCCTTGTGGCGCGCACCGAAGGGGAACACCAGAGCATGCAGCAGGTGCCCGAGAATGCGGTTGGGGAAGTTGGCCAGCACGTCCTGCAGGGCGGATTCGGCCTTCTCCAGGCAATCCTCCAGCGCCCAGCGCAGTAGCGGCTCCTGTTCGGTCGGATGGCCGAGGTCATGGAACTGCTTGAGTGCTGCGGAGGCGAGGTAAAGATGGCTGAGCACGTCGCCCAGCCGCGCCGACAGCCGCTCGCGACGCTTGAGTTCGCCGCCGAGCAGCATCATCGACAGATCGGCCAGCATCGCGAATGCCGCGGCGATGCGATTGAGCGCGCGGAAGTAGGGTTGCGTGACGCTCGTCCCCGGCACACGCCCCATCAGACCGAAGCTCAAACCCAGCAGCAGGGTACTGGCCGTGTTGCTGACGGCGAAGCCGATATGTTGCATCAACAGGTCATCGAATTTCACAACGGCGGCTTCACGATCCGGCTCGTGGACCAGCTCCATTTCGCGCAGCACGAACGGATGGCAGCGGATTGCGCCCTGGCCGAAGATCATCAGGTTGCGCGAGAGGATGTTGGCACCTTCCACGGTGATGGAGATCGGCGCCGACAGCCACAGGCGTCCGAGGTAATTGTTCGGGCCGAGGATGATGCCCTTGCCACCGTGGATATCCATGGCGTCGGTGATGCAGGCACGGCCGCGTTCGGTGAGGTGGTACTTCAGAATCGCCGAGAGCACCGAGGGCTTTTCGCCCAGGTCGACGGCGTTGGCGGTGAGAATACGCGCCGCGTCCATCAGCCAGGCGTTGCCGCCGATGCGCGCCAACGGCTCCTGAATGCCTTCGAAGGCGGCCAACGGCACGTTGAACTGCTCGCGGACCTGCGCATAGCGACCGCTTACGTAGCTGCAGACCTTGGCGGCGCTGGTGCCGGTCGCCGGCAGGGAGATCGAGCGGCCGACCGACAGGCAGTTCATCAGCATCATCCAGCCTTTGCCGATCATGTCGCGGCCGCCGATGATCGCATCCAGCGGCACGAAGACATCCTTGCCCCAATTCGGCCCGTTCATGAAGGCCGCACCCAGCGGCAGGTGGCGACGGCCGATGTCCACGCCGGGAGTGTCGGTGGGGATCAACGCCAGGCTGATGCCGAGTTCTTCCTCATCGCCCAGCAAGTGATCCGGATCGTAGGTCTTGAAAGCTACGCCGAGCAGGGTCGCCACCGGGCCGAGGGTGATGTAGCGCTTCTCCCAGTTCAGCCGCAGGCCGAGCACTTCTTCGCCCTGCCACTGGCCGCGGCAGATCACGCCGCTGTCGTTCATGGCGCCGGCGTCGGAGCCGGCATATGGGCCGGTGAGGGCAAAGCAGGGAATGTCGGAGCCATTGGCCAGGCGCGGCAGGTAGTGGTTGCGCTGCTCATCGGTGCCGTAGTGCATCAGCAGCTCGGCCGGACCGAGAGAGTTGGGCACCATCACGGTGCTGGCCAGGTCACCGCTGCGGGTGGCGAGTTTCATCACGATCTGCGAGTGGGCGTAGGCGGAGAAGCCCTTACCGCCGTATTCCTTGGGGATGATCAGGGCGAAGAAGCCTTCGGCCTTGATGTAGTCCCAGGCGGCGGGCGGCAGGTCCATGCGCTGGGCGATATCCCAGTCGCTGACCAGGGCGCAGAGGGTTTCGGTAGGGCCGTCGAGGAAGGCCTGTTCTTCATCCGTGAGGCGCGCCTTCGGATAGCCGAGCAGGGTGTCCCAGTCCGGCCGGCCGCTGAACAGCTCGCCGTCCCACCAGACGGTGCCGGCGTCGATGGCGTCGCGCTCGGTGGCGGAAATCGGCGGTAGCACCTTCTTGAACCAGTCGAACATCGGCCCGCTGAAGTACTTGCGGCGCACGTCTGCGACCAATAGAGGCACCGCAATGGCGATCAAGGCGAGCCAGAGCAGGAATACCACCACCCCGGAGGTGTCGGCAGCGGTCATGAAGACCAGGTAGGTGGCGACGATCACCAGTGCCGGCACCGGCGACAGGCGCAGGTGGGCGATTACGGCAATGCCGAGCAGTAGAACCAGCAACCAGAGCAGCGTCATGAGTCTTATCCTTTCAGGTTCGAACAGCTTCCGTCTTCAGCATAGGCGCTTGCGCCGCTGCAGCGAAGGGACGAGGTGTCGCCGCCGGCCAACGGGCGGCGACGGGTGATGGTTCAGCTCGGCCGGGCGCCGAGCATTTGCGTGTCGGCATCGTCGGCGTTCTGGTTGGCTGCCGGCTTTTCCTGCGGCACGCCGGCAACATTGATTTCCGGCAATCGCCCACCGATGAATTCGATGCTGCGGGTGGGGAAGGCGAACTGCACGTCCATGTCGCGAATGCCCTGCAGCAGGGCGAGGTTGATCTCCTGCTGGGTGTCCATGTACTTGTTGTAGTCCGAGACCTGCATGATGTAGACGACCTCGAAGGTCAGCTGACTGTCGTCGAAGCCGAGGAAATGCGCGCGGTCGAACTTCGCCACTTCGATGCCTTCGATAATGCGCTTCACCAGTTCTGCCACCTCTTTCACCTTTTCGGTTGGCGTGTCGTAGGTGATGCCGAACTTGAAGACGATCCGCCGCGTGTTCATGCGCTTGTAGTTGTGCACGATCTGCCGCAACAGGTCGGCGTTGGATACGACCACCTGTTCGCCGCTGAGGGCGCGAATGCGCGTGGTTTTCAGGCCAATGTGCTCGATGTTGCCGGCCACCTCGCCGAATACCACGAAGTCACCGATCTCGAACGGCTTGTCCACGCCGATGGACAGCGAGGCGAAGATGTCGCTGAGCAGCGTCTGTACTGCCAGGGCGATGGCGATACCGCCAACGCCGAGGCTGGCGACCATGGCGGTGATGTCGACACCCAGGTTGGCGAGGATCGATAGCAGCATCATGGTCCAGACCACGATGCGGATCATGATGCCGATGATGGTGGTGGTGACCGGATTGCGGGCCTTGCCGTCGCGGGTCAGGCTCTCCATCCACAGGCGCACGCCGGTGTCCATCCACAGCGCGAACTGGAACGCGAGGGCGATGAACCAGCCGTGGGACATTGTCGATTCCCAGCGAGGCGACAGTTCGACCGTCTTCAGTGCGATCAGCAGTGAGAACGCCAGGATCAGCAGATTGCTGGTGCGTGAAAGCAGTTCGGCGGTGATGCCGAGGAACTTGGTCTTGGACCCGGTGGCGAGCTTGTTGAGGCGCCTGGTGACGATCCCGAGGATGGTGCGCAGAACCAGGTAGCTGACGATGGTGATCCCCAGCACGATCGCCAGGTTGATCCAGAGTGTCTCGTTGAGCAGGGCGTCCCAGTTCATCCATATCCTCCGATAAGGGTGCGCATGATGCAGCGAAGGCCACGTTTTTCAGTGGCCCTCGCTGCTCATAAGTTCCCTATGTCGGCGGCGGTATGGGTGGTGCTGGCGGACTCGACGGCCGCGTCGGTGCGATCAGTCGCTTGGTAACACAGTGGCGAGCTCGTCGTAGCCGCCCGCGTTGATGACCTGTGTGTAGCCGAGCTTCTCGAGCACGTCCTGCGCTTCGGAGGCACGGCGGCCGCTGCGGCAGTAGAGCACGGCCGGCGTGTCCTTTTCCGGGGCCAGCGTTCCGATCCGCTCGGCGATATCCGGAGTCTCGATGCGAACCGCGCCGGGTAGCGCTCCTTCGGCGAACTCGTCAGCAGTCCTTACATCGATCAGCACGGTGTCGGCTCGCTGCAGCATCTGCAGGGCGGTGGGCTGATCGATCTCGCCAGCCGATGCGTGCAGGCTCAGAGCCAGCAGTAGGGAAAGAATCGGGGCGCGCATGGGAACTCCTCGCAGCGCGCCGGTGGCGCGCTCAGCTGAATATACGGGTCAGGTTGGGCAGGATGAGAATCACTGCCGTGGCAATGACGATCAGTGTCGCCTGCCGAAATTTCTTCTGCTTGAGCATGACATGGCCTTTTATTCTTGTGTGTAGCGATTATCGCCTTGCCGAAGGGGCGGAGACGGTACGTGACCGCGGTTTCCAGAATCCGATGCCGGTAAACGAGACGTGCCGGACATTCGCCCGGACTCAAGAGAAAGCAATTTCCGCACCAGCGAACGCTTCCAGCGATGGAGCTGGTCGCTGCTTTTGGTTGTCTTCCGTTTTACACCGCATCGGAGGACAGACAATGAACAAGCCGAAGTTTCCGCTAGTACTGTTACTCACCGCCATTTCCAGCGCTGCATTGGCGCAGCAGGAGGGCATGACGCTGCAGCAGGAGCGTGACCAGATGGGTGCCGATTTGGAAGAAAATCGCCAGCAGATCGGTCGCGATATCAACCGTATCCGTGAGCCGGGCACCACTCGGGAGCAGACGCCCGGTATCAACCGAGGGGGCGTGCAGAGTGATGCATACAATCCCCAACCCAACGTTCCGGGTGCCACGAACCCGCCGACCGGGACCGGTTTGCCGAGTCCGCAGAACAATGTCCGCCAGCCGAACGGTGGCGTGGGCGCGAATCCTGCTCCGGGCACCACCCAGCCGCAGACCGCTCCGGGTGGTGCCAATGGAAACGCCAATCAGGGCGGCGTCACACCGCCGGGTGGAATCGGAACAGGTAGCGGTAACGGTGCAGGCGGAGCCAGCAGCGGCGGTGCGGCCAGCGGCGGCGCAACGGGTGGCGCCGCCGGCCAGCGTTGAGTCGGCCGGCGTTCAGCTGGTGGTGTCGCCGCTGCTCAGAAGGCTCAGGGTGGCCGTATCGGCCTGACCGTCGAAGAAGGCTTGCAGCGCCTGCTCGAACTGGGCGGAGTCTGGCGCTACATGGGCGAAGAGGGTCATGCAGGAGTGAAACTTCAGGTCGTCTGGGCTTCCCAGAATCTGCTGTGCGCTGCTGCGGTGATGCCCTAGCATCGCCGCGGTGCAGGCCAGCAGACGTGGCCCCAGCAGCGGGTGCTGCAGATAGGCTTCAGCCTCGGCTCGGCCCGAAATCGCGTAGCGCTGTGCCATGGCGCTGCGGCCAAGCCCCTGCAGCTGCGGAAAGATGAACCACATCCAGTGCGTACGTTTGCGCCCGCTGCGCAGTTCTGCCAGCGCCTGCGGATACTGGAGTTGTTGAGCGTCGACGAAGCGCTGCAGGTGGTAGGGATCGGCCATGGAAGTGATTGCGGCATGAAAAGGACTGCGAGCAATCTGCAACAGGCCAGACGGCTCGACAATCGCTGACGGACGTACGGTGCCCTCGGATTGGGGCTCTAGAACGCAAAAACCCCTGGCTTCGGGGAAGTCAGGGGTTTTGCTTGAATCGAATATGGCGGTGAGGAAGGGATTCGAACCCTTGATACGATTTCTCGTATACACACTTTCCAGGCGTGCTCCTTCAACCGCTCGGACACCTCACCGGATCGACGGAGGTTCATGTCCGTCGAGGCGCGCTAATGTAATCGAACCCTGTGCCTTTGGCAAAAACTTTTTTAGCTTATTCATGCGCTTAACAAATTCGTCTCGCTCAGGTGACAGGCTGCACGTTCCGCTAGACTCCTGATTGCAGCCTTGGTCGATGCCTGGGTTATTTTGAATAAGAAGCCGAGCGGAGCTCACCTGTTCCATGAAACTGACAAGCAAGTCAGGCAAGCATATCGATACCTTGCTGGTGCCGACCCGGCGTCGGGTTGCTGTCGCCCGCCTGGAATTGGGTATGTACGTCTGCGAGCTGGATCGGCCGTGGAATGAAACGAACTTTGCGTTCCAGGGTTTTCCGCTGCTGAAGCCCGCCGAGATACGCGCGCTACGCAACTGTTGCGAGTATGTCTATGTCGACGATACGCGCAGAGTTCGCTTGCAGGACGATACGCCGGTTCCGGTCGTCGGGCCGCGTGTTCGCAAGCCGATAGAGCGACCGCAGCACGCGCTTTCGACCGAGGTGGAAGAGGCCCGCGCAGCCTATCTGGATGGCTCCCGCTTGATCGAACAGGTACTGGCCGACGTGCAGCATGGACGAGTGATCGACACCCGCGCATGCCATGGCGCCGTCAAGCGCAACCTGGCCAGCATGCTGCGCAATGAAAGCGCCATGCTCTGGCTGGTCCGGCTGAAGAACAAGGATCTCTACACCAGCCTGCACTGCTTGTCGGTGTCGATCATGGCGATGGGCTTCGGCAATCATCTCGGCCTGCAGGACGACAAACTCCAGCTGCTGGGCATGGCGGGGTTGCTGCATGACGTCGGCAAGATGCGCATTGATCCGGAGATTCTCAACAAGCCCGGAAAGCTCACCGCGCAGGAGTTCGAGGTGATCAAGCGGCATCCGGTCTTCGGTCTGGAAGCGCTGCGAGCGCAACCCGGTATTCCGGAGGCTGCACTGCACGCCGCGTATGGCCATCACGAGCGACTCGATGGCACTGGATATCCGCTGGGTTCGGGGCCGGCGCAGATTTCCTACATGACGCGCATCATCACTATTGTCGACGCTTTCGACGCCATTACCAGCCACCGGGCCTACGATTGCGCGCGACCGGTGCAATCGGCCTTCGAGATTCTGCGCAGCGCCAGCGGCAGGCAGTTCGACGAGGACCTGGTGCGCGAATTCATCCGTTGGCTGGGAGCCTTCCCGGTGGGTACGCTCGTCGAGTTGCACACCGGCGAGGTCGCCGTGGTAGTGGAAAAACATCGGCAATACCAACTCCGCCCCCGTGTTGTGGTGTTGCGCGATGCCGCCAAGCAGCGCTGCACGCCGCGTTATCTGGATCTGGCGCAGATCACCGTGGACGAGGAGGGTGCGCCTTACCGGATATCCGTCGGTCTGCCGGATGGCTCTTTCGGGCTTCATCTCGCCGACCCCGAGCTACAGGCCATCCTGCACCCCGAGACACTGGCCGACTTCGAATCGAGCTGATCCCTTCTGTACAGATACGTTTCGGTGCGGCTTTGACGCCTCTGGCGTGACCGGCCGGTCGGTCATCGCGCTTTACCTGAGCCTGAGCGCTGGGTAACGTCTGCCCACTTTAAAAACAAGGAATCTCGTCATGAGTGAGCTGGTCTCCTACCAATTCGAAGACGGCGTTGCCACGCTGACGCTGTGCAATGGCAAGGTCAACGCCCTTTCGCCTGCCGTGTTCGAGGCGCTCAACGCCGCGCTGGATCGCGCCGAGCAGGACCGTGCCGTCGTGATTCTCACCGGGCAGCCAGGCATCCTGTCCGGCGGCTACGATCTAAAGGTCATGACGTCGAGCCCGCAGAACGCCATGACGCTGGTCGCTACCGGTTCGACCTTCTCCCGCCGGATGCTGGCACACCCGTTCCCGATCATCGTGGCGTGCCCAGGGCATGCGATCGCCAAAGGCGCCTTCCTACTGTTGTCCGCCGATTACCGCATTGGTGTCGAAGGGCCATTCCATATAGGCCTCAATGAGGTGCAGATCGGCATGACCATGCACCATGCAGGCATCGAGTTAGCGCGTGACCGTTTGCGCAAGTCAGCCTTCCATCGCTCGGTGATCAACGGCGAGATGTTCGATCCGATTGGCGCGGTGGATGCCGGTTTTCTCGACAAGGTGGCGCCGATCGGTGAGCTGCTGGCAGTCGCCAAAGCCGCGGCCGAGCAGCTGAAGAAGATCAACATGGTGGCGCACAAGAACACCAAGCTCAAAGTGCGCAAGGCGCTGCTGGAAACCCTGGATCAGGCGATCGCATTGGACCAGCAGCACTTCGGCTGAAAGAGCGCGCGGAGCGCAAGAGAATTTCTTCTCGAGTGCGCACGAGGGCCGGCCCTGCGTTTACACTGCGCGAGTGACGCCCCGCCGATGGCGGGGCGTTTTCATTTCTCATTCCGTGTCGCCTCGCAGGAGAGCCCCGATGTCCGCCCCGCACACCCCGGTAGAACGCTCCGATTTCGACCAGGTCATTGTTCCCACCTTCGCCCCCGCAGCCTTCGTACCGGTACGTGGCCTGGGTTCGCGAGTATGGGATCAGAGCGGGCGAGAACTGGTGGACTTCGCTGGCGGCATCGCGGTCAACGCACTGGGCCATGCGCATCCGGCGATGGTCGCGGCGCTTACCGAGCAGGCTGGCAAGCTCTGGCACATTTCCAACATCTATACCAACGAGCCGGCGCTGCGCCTGGCGAAGAAGCTGACGGCAGCGACCTTCGCCGACCGCGCGTTCTTCTGCAATTCCGGCGCGGAAGCCAACGAGGCGGCGTTCAAGCTGGCCCGTCGTTACGCCCATGACGTCTACGGGCCGCAGAAATTCGAGATTATCTCGGCGCTCAACAGCTTCCACGGCCGCACCCTGTTCACCGTCACGGTGGGCGGGCAGTCGAAGTACTCCGACGGCTTCGGGCCAAAGATCGAAGGGATTACCCATGTTCCCTTCAACGATCTCGACGCCCTGAAAGCGGCGATCTCCGACAAGACCTGCGCGGTGGTGCTCGAGCCGATCCAGGGCGAGAGCGGCATCCTGCCGGGCGACCAGGCCTATCTGGAAGGCGCTCGCCAGCTGTGCAACGAGCACAACGCGCTGCTCATCTTCGATGAGGTGCAGACCGGCCTCGGCCGTACCGGTGAGCTGTTCGCCTACATGCACTACGGCGTCACGCCGGACATCCTGACCAACGCCAAGAGCCTGGGCGGCGGCTTCCCGATCGGGACGATGCTGACCACC
The DNA here is from genome assembly GCF_000935215.1 of Stutzerimonas stutzeri. Classification (GTDB taxonomy): domain Bacteria; phylum Pseudomonadota; class Gammaproteobacteria; order Pseudomonadales; family Pseudomonadaceae; genus Stutzerimonas. Next base: position 6,132 of record NZ_JXXD01000091.1, on the reverse strand, counting down.
AACGAGATCGCCGCGCACCTGAGCGTCGGCACCCACGGCACCACTTATGGCGGCAATCCGCTGGCCTGCGCAGTTGCCGAGACGGTGCTGGATATCGTCAATACGCCGGAGGTGCTCGAAGGCGTCAAGGCGCGACACGAGCGTTTCAAGGCGCGCCTGATGCAGATCGGTGAGCGCTATGGCGTGTTCAGCCTGGTGCGTGGCCGTGGCCTGCTGATCGGCTGTGTGTTGAGCGAGGCCTGGAAGGGCAAGGCCGGTGCCTTCTGCGCCGCCGCGGAGAAGCAAGCTCTCATGGTGCTGCAGGCCGGCCCCGACGTGGTGCGCCTGGCGCCGAGCCTGGTCATCGACGAAGCTGATATCGACGAAGGGCTGGATCGCCTCGAGCGCGCCGTCGCGACGCTGACCCAGGCCTGACCATTCCCCATGCGCAGCGCCGCGGGCGCCGCGCGTTCTACTAGCGAGAGCAATTCAATGAGCGATAGCCTGCAACTGGTTCTGGAAGATGTCGACGGAACCCAACTGGAAACGTCCTGCACCCGTTTTGCCGTGATTTGGCAGGGCCGCGAGGTCTGGATTCAGCAGGTCGGCAACGGTCAGCTGATGATTGGTGTGGACGTCGAGGACGGCGACACCGAGTACGCCAATCTGGTGCTGCGCCCGTTGGCGACCAACCTGGTCAGCCTGCAGCTGGAAATGGAGCCGGTCGAGGCCGATGACGACGAGCACGTCCACGGCCCTGACTGCAATCACTGACGGCAGACCGGCATGCTCGCTATCGGCAAGCTGCTGGAACTGACCCTCGCCGGGCGCGAGCCCTGCGAGAAAGTCCAGCTCACCCCGCGCGGGGTGAAGCTGCACTGGCTGGCCGAGGGCGCGCTGCTGGTATCGCCGCCGAGCGGCCAGGATCAAGGCGTCGACCTGGTCCTGTCGGCCGGCATACACGGCAATGAACTCATCCCCATACATGTCCTGGATCGCCTGATCCGTGCGCTCGCACGGGGCGATGTGCAGCCCCGTGCGCGACTGTTGCTGCTGTTCGCCAATCCTGCAGCGATGCGTCGCATGGTTCGGTACATCGAACATGACCTTAACCGTCTCTTTCTCGGTGCCCATGCTGATGTATGGGGCGGCGAAGCCATTCGTGCGTCAGAGCTTGAGGCATTGGTCGGAGGCTTCTTCAGCGTGTCCGGACGCCAGCGCCGGCACTATGACCTGCACTCAGCGATGCGCCCGTCGCGTCTCGCCCAGTTTGCGATCTGCCCTTGGCGCGAGGGAGGGGGCGCACAACCCAATGCGTTGGCCCGACTGCATGCTCTGGCAGTCGAGGGCGTCCTGTTGCAGTGCCAGCCCAGCTCTACCTTCAGTGCCATGACCGCCACGCTTCATGGCGCCGAGGCGTTTACCTTGGAGCTTGCCGAAGGCAAGGACGAGGCACTGCCGCCGGCAGTGCTGCAGTTCGAGCAGGGGCTGATCGCAATGATCGAGGGGCGCGAGTTGCCTGCGGGTGCAGAGGCGCAACCGCAGCTGCTGAGTATTTCTCGAGAGATCATCAAGCGCAGCTCGCGGTTTCGGCTGTGTCTACCCGCTGACATCGAGAACTTTGCGCCATTGCCGCTTGGCAGCCTGCTTGCCGAGGACGACGGCATGCGCTGGGTGGTCGATGAGCCGGACGCGCGCATTCTTTTCCCCATGGCCGATGTTGCCGAAGGACAGCGTGCTGCATTGATCGTTGTGCCATTGGAGCAGTCCGACACGTAGCACTGAGGCGCTCGCTCCGGAAATGGGCGGTTGCAATCGGTCACTTGCGCCCTTATCTAGCTTCACTCCCTTCGCGTTGTGTGCACCTTCTTATGAGTACTGCTCTGTCCATCCGGCAGTTGACCAAGACCTACGGCAACGGCTTCCAGGCCCTCAAGGGTATCGATCTGGACGTGGCCGAAGGCGACTTCTTCGCCTTGCTCGGGCCCAATGGCGCCGGCAAGTCCACCACCATCGGCATCCTCTCCACCCTGGTGAACAAGAGCGGCGGCACGGTCAACGTGTTCGGTCACGATCTGGATCGCGACCCGTCCGGGCTCAAGCGTTGCCTGGGCGTGGTGCCGCAGGAATTCAACTTCAACCAGTTCGAGAAGGCCTTCGACATCCTGGTGACCCAGGCCGGCTACTACGGCATCCCGGCGAAGATTGCCAAGGAGCGCGCGGAGCGCTATCTCAACCAGCTGGGATTGTGGGACAAGCGTGATGTTTCCTCGCGGATGCTCTCCGGCGGCATGAAGCGCCGCCTGATGATCGCGCGGGCGCTGATCCATCAGCCGCGGCTGTTGATTCTCGACGAGCCCACCGCGGGTGTGGATATCGAGCTGCGCCGCTCGATGTGGTCGTTCCTTACCGAACTCAACCGCGAAGGCATCACCATCATCCTCACCACCCACTATCTGGAGGAGGCCGAACAGCTGTGCCGCAACATCGGCATCATCGACCATGGCCAGATCGTAAAGAACACCAGCATGCGCGAGCTGCTCTCGCAGCTGCACGTGGAAACCTTTCTGCTGGACCTCAAGGAGTCGCAACTGGTCGCGCCGGAGCTGGGCAGCTATCCGGCGCAGTTGATCGATCATCACACCCTCGAGGTGCAGGTGGAGAAGAGTCAGGGCGTGACCGAACTGTTCCGTCTGCTCAGCGCTCAGGGCATCGAGGTGCTGAGTCTGCGCAACAAGACCAACCGACTGGAGGAGCTGTTCGTGTCGCTGGTGGAGAACAACCTGAAGGTGAAGTCATGAGCGGCGAACTTCGTCCCAACCTGGTCGCGCTGCAGACCATCGTCCAGCGCGAGATCCGTCGCTATACACGCATCTGGCCGCAGACGCTGCTGCCCCCGGCGATCACCATGGTGCTGTACTTCGTCATCTTCGGCAGCCTGATCGGTGCGCGGATTGGGGACATGGGCGGCTTCAGCTACATGGACTACATCGTCCCGGGCCTGATCATGATGTCGGTGATCACCAACTCCTACAGCAACGTGGTGTCGAGCTTCTTCAGCACCAAGTTCCAGCGCTCCATCGAGGAGCTGCTGGTCTCGCCGGTATCGCCGCATGTGATCGTCATTGGTTTTGCCCTGGGTGGCATCACCCGAGGGCTGGCGGTTGCGGTAATCGTCACGCTGCTGTCGATGTTCTTCACCGATCTGCAGGTGCACCACCTGGGCGTGACCGTTCTGGTGATCACCCTGACGGCGAGCATCTTCGCCCTGGGCGGCTTCATCAACGCGGTGTTCGCGCGCAATTTCGATGATATCTCGATCATCCCGACCTTCGTGCTGACGCCGTTGACCTACCTCGGTGGGGTGTTCTATTCGATCAACCTGCTGTCGCCGTTCTGGCAGACGCTGTCGCTGGCCAACCCGGTTCTGCACATGGTCAACGCTTTCCGTTACGGCATCCTCGGCGTATCCGATATCCGCATCGGTGTGGCGATCAGCTTCATGCTGGTGGCGGTGGCGGCGCTCTATCTGGTCTCCGTCGGGCTGCTCAAGAGTGGACGCGGGATGCGTCAATAGACCGCCGACCGTTCGACGGCTACGTCGATGCCGCTGAAAAGAACGCCGCGAAGCGCTAAACTTCGCGGCGTTTCTCGTTCAGGTCCATTCCCCATGCAGCATCCCGCCGAACATTCCCCGCTGGGCAAGTCCAGTGACTACGTCGCCACCTACAGCCCGCACCTGCTGTTTCCGATTCCGCGCGCGCCGAAGTGGGCCGAGCTTGGTCTCACCGCCGAGACGCTGCCCTACCAGGGCGTGGATCTGTGGAATTGCTACGAACTGTCATGGTTGCTGCCTTCCGGCAAGCCGGTGGTGGCGATCGGTGAATTCGAGATTCCGGCGGACTCGCCGAGCATCATCGAATCCAAGTCGTTCAAGCTCTATCTGAACTCGCTGAACCAGTCGGTGTTCGAGTCGCGGGAAGCGCTGGCCGTGGTGATGAGCAGCGATCTTTCCGCGGCAGCCGGCAAGCCGGTGAAGGTGCGCCTGCGCACGCTGGATGAGGTGGCGGCCGAGGGTGTTGCGACGCTGCCGGGGCGCTGCGTCGACGATCTGGACGTGACCATCGAGCATTACGACCATCCTCAACCGGGACTGTTGGCCTGTGATGCCGGGCATATGGTCGAGGAGTCGCTGCACAGCCACTTGCTCAAGTCCAACTGCCCGGTGACCGGTCAGCCGGACTGGGGCAGCGTAGTCGTCGAGTACCGCGGCGCGGCGTTGCAGGCGGAGAGCCTGTTGGCCTATCTGGTGAGCTTCCGTCAGCATGCCGACTTTCACGAGCAATGCGTGGAGCGCATCTTTCTCGATCTGCAGCGTTTGCTGCAGCCGGAGAAGCTGACCGTCTACGCGCGTTACGTGCGCCGTGGCGGGCTGGACATCAATCCGTACCGCAGTACCGAGGCGATGGTCGTGGACAATCGCCGTCTGGTGCGCCAGTAACGCAGCGAGTCAGGGTCGCAGCGCGACCCGTGACCTGCTAGATGCCCATGTTGGCCAGGGTCTGCATGATGTTGCGCAGCGTCATGGCCATGCTTGGGTGGCTGACCTCGAAGCGCTCGACGGCCAGGTTGACGCCATCCACCAGCGAGTCGTTGTGGTCGGTGCTGCCCTGCGTCGCCAGGCGAACTTCGATGTCCTGGGCGATCGCTTGCAGCGAAGCCCGCTCCTCATCGGTCAGCGGCGTGTCCTGGGCCAGTTGATAACGCAGTTCTTCGAGCTGCGACTGCAGATCATGTTCCGGCATTTTGCTTCCCTCTCATGGGTTTACGGGCGGCGTGTAATGAACGTCGATAGCTGAAGGTTAAACCAGCGGCCAGGCCTTGTCTGTGCCTTTACCGGCGCTGGCGCAAGCGCCGGCCTGTGCCACGAAAGCCGAATATCCGGCTGACTGCCGAAAACAGGATGTTCACTCTATACTGCGCGGTCTGCGTCGGTGCGCCGCATGCACCAAATACCTAAGGGAGAGAAAAGTGATGCCCAAGATCGCTACGGCCTGGATCGCCGTGCTCAAGGCCAGTTTCGTCGCTACGATCGCCACGCTTGGCGCAGCGCCAGCGTTAGCGGCCGAAGAAGATCCGTGGGAAGGCGTCAACCGCGCGGTGTTTCGTTTCAATGACACCGTTGACACCTACACCCTCAAGCCATTGGCCCAGGGCTACCAGAAAGTGACGCCGAGCTTCCTCGAGGACGGAATCGGCAATGTGTTCAGTAATCTCGGTGATGTGGTGGTGCTGACCAATGACCTGCTGCAGGGCAAGGTCCGCGATGCCGGCATCGACACCAGTCGCATCCTGTTCAATACCACATTCGGCGTGCTCGGTTTCTTCGACGTTGCCACCCGTATGGGGCTGCACAAGAACGATGAGGACTTCGGCCAGACGCTGGGTGCCTGGGGGCTGGGAAGTGGGCCGTATGTCGTGCTGCCGCTGCTTGGGCCAAGCACGGTGCGTGATGCCGTCGGCCGGGTGCCGGATTCCTTCCTCGAACCGTATCCGCACATGGATCATGTGCCGACCCGCAACGTGACGCGGGGTGTGGACCTGATCGATACGCGCGCAGGACTGCTGTCAGCCGAGAAGATGATTCAGGGTGATCGCTACATCTTTGTACGCAACGCCTACCTTCAGAATCGCGAATTCCGGGTCAAGGACGGGGAAGTCGAAGACGACTTCTGAAGCCTGGCCGCATTTGCTGCGGCCATCGCTGGAGCAGGGTCAGGACATCGAAAGGATTGCCAGACCCAGGCTCTGCCGGCCATCGTCGAGCTGGCTGACGCGTACGACTTCTGTCTGCGCGTCCAGTCCTTTCAGTTCGCTGTGCTCGGATGGAATGAGTACGCGGACCTTGTCGCCCATGCGAAGTTGGGCGCTGGCCAGCACCTGCATGCCGGTACTGGAGAGGTCGATACAGGTGCCGCTCAGTTTTGTATCGCCATGTTCCAGCGCAACGGTGGTTTCGATCTGCATTCGGATGAAATCGCGCTTTTCACTGTAATCGCGGTCTTTCTGGCTCATGGTTTCAACCTTTTATATATGGCTCGCGGCATTCTTATAGCTCCCCTCAATTCGACCTGTAAAGGCGCCAGCCGGTCG
>NZ_JXXD01000090.1 GCF_000935215.1 Stutzerimonas stutzeri | reverse complement strand
GCAGCAACCATTCGCCGGCACCCAGGCCCACCAGTAGCACGATGAGGGCCGCGGCCGAGCAGGCGCCGAAAATGATCGGCATGGCTGCGCCCAGGCCGAAGCGCGAGCTGTTGCTCAGTACCAGAATGTTGGTTGGCCCCGGCGTGATCGAGGCGACGAAGGCGAACAGCACGAAAGGCAGCAGCTGGCTCATGACGGCTGCTCCATGATGAGCGTGGCGAATGATCCGGGGGTGGCGGCGAGGCGAGGCATGCTGGTCGGCTCCGTGGGTGGCGGATGCCCGAATGCTCGCGCCTGTCGGCTCAGCGGTCTGGAAGATTCGAGCAACGTCTGCGGTAGTGCGCCGGTGTCAGCCCGTAGGCGCGGCGGAACCAGCGGCCCATGTGGCTCTGGTCGGCGAAACCGAGGCTCATCGCCACCAGCGCCGGTGGCTGGCCGGCTGCGAGCAGGCGACGGGCCTTGGCCAGGCGCAGCTGGACCAGATAGGCATGCGGCGCCAGGCCGAAGGCCGCCTTGAACGCCCGCGTCAGCCTGAAGCGATCGACACCGGTGGCCCGCGCCAGATCGTCCAGCCCCAGATCCTGATCCATGTGTGCATGCAGATAGTCCCGTGCCCGCAGCGCCACGGTCGGCAGGCGCGGGTAGGCAGCCAGCCGCGGTTGCCATGCCAGGTGCCGCGCCAGCTTGCCCAGCAGCGCGTCCAGCGCGGCCTGGCGAACGGTGCGCAGGTCCTGGCTTTGCAAGGCCTGGAAGGCGTCGGCAATCACCGTCACCAGCGCCGGCTCGCTTTCCAGCGTCTTGGCGAATGCCGGCTGGCACTGGCTGGGCGCATCCTCGAACAGTGCGCGCAGTTCGCGCTCGATCCAGTACGGGTCGAGGTAGAGCATCGAATAGGTGAAGCCACCAGGTGTCGGCGCGTGGCCGTCGTGCAGCTCGCCGGGTTCGAGCAGAAACACCTGCCCTGGCGTGCTGCTGTGCAGCGTCCGGCGGCAGTGAAACTGCTGAACACCCTGTTCGGTGAAGCCGATCAGGTAGCTGTCATGGAAGTGCGGGTCGTAGGCATGACCTTCGAAATGCGCACGGATCGTCTCGATACCGGTCTCGGCATCCTTCTTCAGATCGATCCAGTCAGCTGTACCCATGACGGCTCCGTGAAACGCAAGGCGGTGATGCTGCGCGACGCAGTGTCGCCCCGCGAGCGTGGCCGGTCTGGAACATTCGTGCAACGCTGCGGGCTGGCGGCTGCACCGCGGGCGTCGGCGTCATCACGCGGCCACTGATTCGAGTCTAGGCTTGATCCGGTCTGCCTGTTGCAGGCCCGAACGTCCCTTCTCAAGGAGCCAACCGATGACCCAGACCATGAAAGCCGCAGTGGTACACGCCTTCGGCGAGCCGCTGCGCCTCGAGGAAGTCAAGGTGCCGATGCCCGGCCCCGGCCAGATCCTGGTGAAGATCGCCGCCTCCGGCGTCTGCCACACCGACCTGCATGCGGCCGAGGGCGATTGGCCGGTCAAGCCGGCCCTGCCGTTCATCCCAGGTCACGAAGGCGTCGGCCATGTGGCCGCGGTGGGCGCCGGTGTGAAACGGGTAAAGGAAGGCGACCGGGTCGGCGTGCCCTGGCTGTACACCGCCTGCGGTTGTTGCGAGCACTGCCTGACCGGCTGGGAAACCCTCTGCGAAGGCCAGCAGAACACCGGTTACTCGGTCAACGGTGCCTATGCCGAGTACGTGCTGGCGGACCCTAATTACGTGGGCATCCTGCCGAAGAACGTCGAATTCGACGAGATCGCGCCGATCCTCTGTGCCGGGGTCACCGTCTACAAGGGCCTCAAGGTCACTGAGGCGCGGCCCGGTCAGTGGGTGGCGATCTCCGGTATCGGCGGCCTGGGCCACGTCGCGGTGCAGTACGCCAAGGCGATGGGCCTGCACGTGGTGGCGGTGGACGTGGATGACGCCAAGCTGGAACTGGCCAAGCGCCTGGGCGCCGATCTGACCGTCAATGCGCGCAAGGAAAACCCCGTGGAAGTGGTGCAGCGCGACATCGGTGGCGCTCACGGCGTGCTGGTGACGGCGGTGTCCAACAGCGCCTTTGGCCAGGCCATCGGCATGGCCCGGCGGCGCGGTACCGTGGCGCTGGTCGGGCTGCCGCCGGGAGATTTTCCGACGCCGATCTTCGATGTGGTGCTCAAGGCGATCAGCATCACCGGCTCCATCGTCGGCACCCGTGCCGATCTGCAGGAGGCGCTGGACTTCGCCGGCGAGGGGCTGGTCAAGGCGACCATCCATACCGACAACCTCGACAACATCAACCAGATCCTCGACGACATGCGTGCCGGGCGCATCGAGGGCCGTATCGTGATGAAGATGTAGAACGCTGGTTGCGGCTGGTGCATCCGGCCGCCGCTCACCCGTCGATCAAGCCTGCGCGGCTGTGGGCCGATCAGCCTGCAGCCAGCGCAGCATTCCCTCGGCCGCGGCTCGGCCACTGGCAATACAGGCGGTCAGCAGGTAGCCGCCGGTTGGTGCCTCCCAGTCGAGCATTTCCCCGGCGCAGAACACCCCGGGCACCTGTTGCAGCATCAGGTTGGTATCCAGCGCTTCGAAGGGCACGCCGCCGGCGCTGCTGATCGCTTCGTCCAGCGGGCGCGGGCGCAGCAGGCGGATCGGCAGCGCCTTGATGGCCGCGGCCAGCGCCTGTGGATCCTGGAAAGTTGCCGCATCGCTCAGTTCGCGTAACAGCCCGGCCTTGACCCCATCGAGCTTCAGCTGGCGTTGCAGATGCTTGGCCATGGACTGCGAACCCCGCGGTCTGGCCAGGGCACTGGCGACCTGCGCCAGGGTGCGATCCGGCAGCAGGTCGAGCAGCACGGTGGCGGCGCCGTCACGGTTGATGGCCTCGCGGATCGGTGCCGAAAGCGCATAGACCAGACTGCCCTCGATACCGGTCGCGGTAAGTACGAACTCGCCCTTGCGCGGCGCGCTACCCGGTAGGGCGAGGCTGACCGTCTTCAGTGGCGCGCCGGCGAACTTGTCCCGCAGATGGGTGCTCCAGCCTTCCACCTGGAAGCCGCAGTTGGCCGGCTGCAGCGGTGCGATGGCAATACCGCGGGCTGCGAGCAGCGGCACCCAGGCGCCATCGGAGCCCAGTCGTGCCCAGCTGCCGCCGCCGAGGGCGAGCAGGGTGGCGTGTGCGTCGATCAGGCTTTCGCCTTGCGGCCCGGCGATGCGCAGCGCACCGGCCTCGTCCCAACCCAGCCAGCGCTGGCGGGTATGAATGTGTACGCCATTTTCACGCAGGCGCTTGAGCCAGGCGCGCAGCAATGGCGCGGCTTTCATGTCGGTGGGAAATACCCGACCGGAACTGCCGACGAAGGTGTCGATACCCAGCCCGTGAATCCATTCGCGCAGCGCGGCGGGTGTAAAGGCGTCCAGCAGCGGGCGCAGCTCGCCGGCGCGTTCGCCGTAGCGGCTGACGAAGGCGGGGTAGTCCTCGGCGTGGGTGATGTTCATGCCGCCGACGCCGGCCAGGAGGAACTTGCGGCCGACCGAGGGCATGGCGTCGTACAGATCGACACTGACGCCCGCCTGGCCGAGCACTTCGGCGGCCATGAGGCCGGCCGGGCCACCACCGATGATGGCGACGCGAAAGGAAGAAGCGGGCTGGGGCATGGCGGCAACCGGGCAGGCGAGCAGGGCGGGCATTGTAGCCGCTGACGGGTGCTCAGCCGAGTCCGTGGCGCTGCCAGGCTGAGTGGGCGCTGACATGCAGGGTCGCATGGCGACGCGCGAGCAGGGCGCGGTCCTTGTCGTAGCCACCGCCGATCAGGCCGACCACGGGAATGTCGCGGCCCAGGCAGTGATCGAGCACGGCGCTGTCGCGCGCGGCGAGCCCGGCGTCGGTCAGCGAGAGCAGGCCCAGGGCGTCGTCGCGGTGGACGTCGACGCCAGCGTCATAGAGCACCAGGTCAGGCTGATAGATCGGCAGCAGGTAGTTCAGGGTGTCATGAACCACCTGGAGGTAGGCCTCATCACCCATGCCGGGTGGCAGCGGGATGTCCCAGTCGCTATGGGCCTTGCGCGTGGGGAAGTTCTTTTCGCAGTGCAGCGAGACGGTCACCGCGTCCGCCACGTTCTCCAGGATGCGCGCGGTGCCGTCGCCCTGATGCACGTCGCAATCGAAGATCAGCACGCGTCCGACGCGTCCGCTTTCCAGCAGGTAGAGCGCGATTACCGCCAGGTCGTTGAAGATGCAGAAGCCGGACGCATGGTCGTGATGGGCATGGTGGGTGCCGCCGGCCAGGTGGCAGGCCAGGCCATGCTGCAACGCCTGTTCGGCGGCCAGCAGCGAACCGCCTACCGCCCGCACGGTGCGCTGCGCCAGCTCCGGGCTCCAGGGCAGGCCGAGGCGGCGCAGCTCGTCGCGACCCATCGCGCCGCTGCAGTAGCGCTCGACGAAGTTGCTGTCGTGCGCCAGCGCCAGAATGTCACGGCTGCACAGCTCGGGGCGCAATAGCGCTGCGTCTGTGGTCAAACCCAGGGCGACCAGATGGTCGCGCAGCAGACGAAACTTCTCCATGGGAAACCGATGGCCCGGCGGCAATGGCGGGCTGTAATCGTCGTGAAATACCAGGGGAAGCGACATGAACCACGCGTGTTCGATGGATGTGCGCCGCAGTATGCAGGCTGGCCGTCGGAGCGCTCAAGGAGCAGGGATGGTTGAACGACTCGCACTCGAAAGCACGCGCCTACGGCTGCGCAACTGGCATGACGAAGACCTCGATCCGTTGGTGCGGCTCTGTGCCGACCCGGAGGTGATGCGCTACAACCCGGCGCGGTGGTCCCGGGATGACTGCGCCGCGCTGATGGTGCGCAGCAGGCTGCATCTGCTGCGCAATGGGTTCGGCCTGTGGGCGCTGGAGCGCAAGGACAACGGCGCCTTCATCGGCTACTGCGGGCTGGTCTGGTCCGCCTTGCCGCTGCCGAACGCGGTCGCCGAGCTGCGCTGGGCGGTGGCCTGCGAGCACTGGGGGCAGGGTCTGGTTCGCGAGGCCGCGCAGACGGCGCTGAAATGCGCATTCGGCGCGCTGGAGCTGGACGAGGTCGTGGCCTGTGTCTCGCAGATCAACGAACCGGGCAGGCAACTGCTGGAAGGGCTCGGCATGCGCCCGGACCCGGCCACCACGTTCGGTCATCCGGACGTTTCGCCCGAGCACCCGCTGCACACCCAGGTGCTCTACCGGCTGCGGCGGGACGATTGGCGACAATGAGCACTGTTGCTGGAGCGTTGCCGGCGAAATCCGTAACATGGCGCGCCCGTACGAGCCCCCTATCAAGGAAGCCGAAATGACCCAGATACTCGACGCCCTGGTCAACCTGCTGACCCTGGAACGCATCGAGGAGAACCTGTTCCGTGGCGCGAGCCAGGACCTCGGCTTTCCCCAGCTGTTCGGCGGCCAGGTGCTCGGCCAGGTCATCTCCGCCGCGAGCCAGACGGTGACGCCGGAGCGCCATGTGCATTCGCTGCACGGCTATTTCCTGCGCCCCGGCGACTCGCACCAGCCCGTGGTCTATGACGTCGATCGCGTACGCGACGGCGGCAGCTTCACCACGCGGCGGGTCAGTGCGATCCAGAAGGGCCAGACCATCTTCACCGGCATCGCCTCGTTCCAGGCCGAGGAAACGGGCTACGAGCATCAGTTGCCGATGCCGGACGTGGTCGGGCCGGACGATCTGCCCAACGAGTGGGAGCTGCTGCACAAGCTGTCGCCGATGGTGCCCGAGCGGGTGATGGAAAAGCTGCGCCGTCCCAAGCCCATCGAGATCCGCCCGGTCACGCTGGTCGATCCTGCCAACCCGCAGCCCATCGAACCGGTCCGCCACCTGTGGTTCCGCGCCGACGGCGCGCTGCCCGACAGCCCGGCGCTGCACAAGTACCTGCTGGCCTACGCCTCGGACTTCAGCTTTATCGGCACCGCACTGCAGCCGCACGGCGTCAGCTCGTGGAGCAAGTTCATCCAGCTAGCCAGCCTCGACCATGCCATCTGGTTCCATCGTGAGGTGAAGCTGGACGACTGGCTGCTGTACTCCATCGACAGCCCCTGGGCCGGCAATGCGCGCGGTTTCGCCCGCGGCAGCATCTTCAACCGCCAGGGCCAGCTGGTCGCGTCCGTGGCGCAGGAAGGGCTGATCCGCGTGCGCGAGGACTGGATGTGAAGATCGCCGAGGTCCGTCACTGGGTGTTCGACATGGACGGCACCCTGACGATCGCCGTGCACGATTTCGCCGCGATCCGCCGCGCGCTGGCAATCCCCGAGGTGGACGACATCCTCCATCACCTGGCGGCGCTACCTGCCGAGGAGGCCGCCGCCAAGCACGCCTGGCTGCTGGCGCACGAGCGCGAGCTGGCCTGCGCGGCGCGCCCGGCAGAAGGCGCTCGCGAGCTGCTGCATGCTCTGCGCGAGCGCGGCTGCCGGCTTGGAGTGCTCACTCGCAATGCCCAGGAACTGGCCAGGGTGACTCTGGACGCGGTCGGCATGGGGGACTGTTTCCTGCCCGAGGACATCCTCGGTCGCGACGAAGCGCCGCCCAAGCCGCATCCGGGCGGGCTGCTGCATCTGGCGGAACGTTGGGGCGTGGCGCCGTCGTCGATGCTGATGGTCGGTGACTACCGCTTCGACCTGGAGTGCGCCCGGGCGGCCGGCGCGCGTGGCGTACTGGTCAACGTGCCGCACAACGAATGGCCGGAACTGGCCGATCTCTATGCCCCGGATTGCCGGGTGCTGCACGGGCTGCTGTCTTCGGGCGAGGTCTGAGCGCTGCGCGACGGGGAACGGGGGCGCACACCGAGTCACAGCCATTCGCGGGCGAGGCCGCTGCCGCATTCGGGCCGAGCACGAGTCAGGTCGTGCACAAGCCCGTCGCCAACCCTGTTCTCCCGCCGTCTGCAGCAAGTCGCGTGCAGCCGGTCCGAACCCCGCATGACCACGTAGAAGCGCCTTGCTGGCGAGGCTCCAGTGGCCGCCTATTACAGCCGCGTCGCCTTGAAGGTGTCGCAGCGCGCCGGATCGCCATGCTCGAAGCCATCACGGAACCAGCGCACCCGTTGCGCCGAAGTGCCGTGAGTGAAGGCATCGGGCACCACACGGCCCTGGCTGCGCTTCTGCAGGTTGTCGTCGCCGATGGCATTGGCGGCGTTCAGCGCCTCTTCCAGGTCGCCTTCTTCCAGCCAGTCGTGGCGTTGCTGCGCGTGATAGGCCCAGACTCCGGCGAAGCAATCGGCCTGCAGTTCCTGGCGGACCAGCAGGCCGTTGTCGCCTTCCATCTTCGCGCCGCGCTGACGGGCGCTCTGCATCTGCTGGGAAACGCCGAGCAGGGTCTGCACGTGATGGCCGACCTCATGGGCGATCACATAGGCCTGGGCGAAGTCGCCGGCGGCGGAGAAGCGCCGGGCCATCTCGTCGAAGAACTGCAGATCGAGATAGACCTGTTGATCGCCGGGGCAGTAGAACGGGCCCACCGCCGAACTGGCGAAGCCGCAGGCCGAGTTCACGCCGCCGCGAAACAGCACCAGGGTCGGATCGCGGTACTCCGCGCCGGCTTGCTGAAACAGCGCACGCCAGGTGTCTTCGGTGTCGCCGAGAATCGCCCGGACGAATTCGGTCTGCGGGTCATCGCCGGCCGGCGGCTGGCTTTGCTGGGAGACGGCAGGTCCGCCCTGGTTGGCCAGCTGGCCGAGGATCTGCAGCGGGTCCTGGCCGGAGAGCAGGCCGATGATCACCACGATGGCGATACCGCCCAGGCCCAGTCCGCCGCCAAGGCGCATGCCGCTGCGGCCTCTGGCGTCCACTACGTTGTCGCTGCGTCGGGCTCGTTTCCAGCGCATGGGGTGTCCCTCTGAACGGTTGACGGGTTGAGTGCGCAGCACCGAAGCGGCACCTGCTTCCCGTTAAGACCCGCACGGCGCGAAAAAGCTGCAGCGCGGACCGCACTGCATTCGCAGCGGCGCGATGGTTCAGTCGCCGGGGTATTCGGAGAGCGCGCGTTCCTCGCCCGTCTTGCTGACGCCGATCACCTTGAAGGCGTCCTTGCGCTCGCCCATCTCCATGCCCGGCGAGCCGATCGGCATGCCGGGTACGGCCGCGCCAATCAGGTCCGGTTGCGCACGCAACTTGAGGATGTCGGCGGCAGGAACGTGGCCTTCGACGAACTTGCCGTCGATCACCGCGGTGTGACAGGAACCGAGGCGGTGCGGGATGCCGTGTTCCATCTTTACCGAGGTCATGTCGTTGACTACGTGATCGCTCACGGAAAAACCGTTGTCCTCCAGGTGCTCGATCCACGCTTCGCAACAGCCGCAGTTGGGGTCGCGATAGACGTCGATAGCAATGGGCTCGGCGGCTTGGGCGAACCCGGCGAGCAGGACGGGAAGCAGCAACAGAAGACGGCGCATGGGAACCTCCTACGAGCGAGAGGCCCAGAATACGACGGGTTGCGCCCATACCCAAGGTGCGGCGGGCGGGCCATTGTCACTATCGACGTCGCGCGGGAGCGTCGGCCGGAGTACCGGGCGCAGAACAAACCGGCCGCCTGACAGTCCCATGCCAATCGGAATAGCGAGTCGCACATCAGGAGAGTTTTCGATGCGTTTTGCCCGTTTCGTTCTGCTTGCGCAGGCGCTGGTGATGGCCAGTCTGAGCCTGGCTTACTGGTTTCGCCCCTACGAGATGGCCAATCTGAACGGCATGCTGCTGATGGAGGGCGCCTCGGTCAGCCACATGCGGGTCTACTACGGTGGCCTGCAACTGGGGTTGGCACTGTTCCTGATCTGGGCAGCGCGTGCACCCGAGCGCGCGCGCCCGGCCTTGATGATGCTGATGATCACCATGACCGCGCTGGTGCTCGGGCGCCTGGTGTCGCTGTGGCTGGATGGCGGTGAGCTGGTCGGTTTCGATCTGGCATCGCTGTTCTATCGTGTGCTGGCCGCCGCCCTTGCCGCCGCTGCGTGGCATCTTGTCCGCGAGCGCCCGGAGCCTGAGCCGGAGCGCCTCGAGCCGGCCACGCGGAGACTGGTCAGTGAGCCGCCGAAACCCTTCAAGCTTGGCGATGGTCCGCCGCCGGTCGAGCCGGCACCGGTTGAAGTCGCCCCGCAGCCGTTCCGTCGTGGTGACCCCGACGCCTAGGGTTGATCAGGCGGCTGCTTCGAGGTAGGCCGAGAGGCTGCGCTGGTCGAGGATCTCGATGCGCCGCCGCTGCACGGCGATCAGCCCTGCGTCGGTCAGGCGATGCAGGATGCGCGACAGCGTTTCCGGTTGAATGCCCAGCTGCGAGGCGATCAGGCGCTTGGGCAGGTCGAGGTCGATCACACCGCTGCGTGCCGCCTGCAGTTCCTGGAACAGGTAGCGCACCACGCGCTGGCAGACGTTGGACGAGGTCAGACTGTCGATCTGATGCAGACGCTGGTTGAGTCGGTCGCTGAGGCTGCTGAGCAGCTGCATGCACAACTGAGGCTGGGTCTCGAGCAGACGCAGGTAGTGGGCGTTCTGCACGTTGAGCACCAGGCTTTCCTTAAGGGTTGTGGCGCTCAGCGGATGTTCCGGCTGCTTGTTGAAGAGCAGTGCCTCGGCAAAGGCCTCGCCCGGCCGGACTACCTCGATGACCTTCTCCTGACCATCGCAGGTGACCCGGTGCAGCTTGACCTGGCCGTTGATCAGCACGTGAAAGTGCTCGGCGGCGTCGCCTTGGTGGAACAGCGTGCAGCCGGCTGGCAGGCGCTTGACCGTGGTATGCGCCGCGAGGTTCTGCAGAGCCGTCTCGGCCAGCCCATTGAACAGATGATGACGGCGCATCGTATTGAGCACTGCAGAGCCGGTCAGCATGGCCATCCCCCTTCCTTTCGATGAACGGCATGCTAGGTCGCGCCGTGCGGGCAGGCCATACCTCTTTCTGGGCAGGGTAGGTAGTCGATCAGCGGCTGCTGCCGGCCAGTCGCTCATAGTCCAGCGTCAGTTGTTCGATCTTGCGCAGCAGTGAATCGCTGGTGGTGACGATCACCGTCGGGACGAAGCGCGCATCGTCGGCGAGGCTGAAACCGGCCCGGGCGAAGCGCCATTGCGCGCCGATCTGATCGAGCTGGCGGTTGATCTGCTCGGTGTTCTGCGGCGCCTTGTTCAGCTCGTCCAGGCCGCGCTCGAACTCCGCGACTGCCGCGTCGAAATCGCCGCGCAGGCGCTGTTCCGGCAGCTTCCAGGTCATCGCCAGATAGAGCATGGCGATGCGCTGGCTGAGCATGCGCTGGCGCCCGCTGCGGTTGACCAGGCGAGCCGCCTGACTGCCGCTGTGGCGCTCGATCTCCTGCACCAGCGCTTCGCTCTGGCCGAGGAAGCGCTCGGCCAGGCGCAGCAGCTCGGCAGACTGTTCGCGATCCGGTTGGGTCAGGGCCAGCTGGCGATACTGATGCCAGGTCTGCGTGGCGTCTTCCAGCGCCTTGCGGATGACATCGTTGGCGGCGTACTCGTCGAGCAGCTGGGCGTTCTCCTCGACGCTGGCAATGCTGCTGTCGAGCTGGCTGGCGGCAAGATCGACGCGGGTATCGGTGCCGATCATCAGGTAACTCTTGGCGATGCGCTGGCCGAGCATGCGCTGCATGCCGGCGCGGTTGACCGCCTCGGCGTCGCTGATGGCGGCCTGGCAGGGCAGGCTGGCGGCCAGCAGGCCGAGTAGCAGGGAAGTGGGCAGCAGAATCTTGAACATGGAGCGCTCCTTACGTCCGGATGGGCGCGATGCTGACCACACGGTCAGGTCGGTTGGGGACGAGAAGATAGAGCGCTTCGCGGTGATGGCATTGATGATTGTCAAGGGGGCGGCAGCGGCTTCGCGAGTTGAGCGATCACGCACAAAACTGCTGCCGGGCGACGGTACCGGTCAGCCCTTCGCTTCGTTCTCCAGCACCCAGACGGCCGCCTCGACACGGGAACGCAGGCCCAGCTTGTGCAGCAGGTTCTTCACGTGGACCTTCACGGTGCCTTCGGTGATGCCGAGCTTGCGCGCGATCATCTTGTTGCTCTGGCCCTTGGCGATCAGCCGCAGAACCTCCTTCTCGCGCTTGGTCAGGCTGGAAAACTGCACCTGGCCGGTGGGCTTGGGACGCACCCGGATGGCCTCGGCGAGCACCTGGGTCAGCTCGGGGCTGAGGGCCATGCGGCCGGTGGCGGCGATGCGGATCTGCTCGATCAGCTGTTCCGCGTCCATGTCCTTGAGCAGGTAGCCATCGGCGCCGTTGCGCAGGGCTTCGAGGACATGACTCTGCTCGTCGGAGACGGTGAACATGATGATCCGCGCATCGATGTCCGCGTCGCGCATGCGCCGGGTGGTCTCCAGGCCGTCAATGCCCGGCATGTTCAGGTCCATCAGGATCAGATCGGGCTCGATCTCCTGAGCCAGGCGAATGGCGTCTTCACCGTTGCCTGCCTCGCCGACCATCTCCAGGTCGTCTTCCAGTTCCAGCAGGTCACGCAGGCCCCGACGCATCATGGGATGGTCGTCGACCAGCAGGATTCGTGTGGTTGTCCCTTCGTTCATGCGTGACAGGCTCCTGTATTAGGGGAATGTGGCGATAGGCAGGCGGAAAGCGCAGGTGGACCAGGGTGCCGCCGCCGGGACGCAGGCCGATGCTGATGCTGCCGTTCAGGCTGCTGGCGCGCTCCTGCAGGATGATCAGGCCGTAATGGCCGGCGCGCTGCTCTTCGGGGCGGATGCCGATGCCGTCGTCCTCGATCCTGACGTGGATGGTGCCATTGCTGTCCTGCGTCAGGCTCAGCCAGCAGCGGTCGGCTTCGGCGTGCTTGACCACGTTGCTCAGCGCCTCGCGGATGATCTGCAGGCAATGCACTTCCTCGTTGGGCGTCAGCGGACAGTGGTCGAGGCGGTAGTCGCTCAGAATCTGCAGGCCGGAGTTGGCACCGAATTCCTCGATGGTCGCCTGCACTGCCGGTCGCAGCCCGGGTTCGTTGACCTTGATGCGGAAGGTCGTCAGCAGTTCGCGCAACTGGCGGTAGGCCGCGTTCAGGCCCTGGTCGATCTGCTGCACGCTGTCGTCAAGTTGTGCCTGGCTGCTTTCCTTCTGCATCAGGCGCTTGAGACGGGCCAGCTGCAGCTTCTGTGCAGACAGCGCCTGGGCCAGCGAATCGTGCAGTTCGCGGGCTATCACCGCGCGCTCTTCCATCAGTGCCAGGCGTGCCTGCTTCTGGCCCAGCTGCGCGAGGCTCAGCGAGGCGGCGAAGAGGTCGGCGAGGGTGGTCAGCAGCAGGGTCTGCCAGGAGGCCAGCGTGTCGCCAGCCGGATAGGCGACGCGCAGCGAGCCGAGGTCGTCCTGGCCGGAGCGCAGCTCGAAGGTCATCAATTCCTCGCCGCTGGGCAGTCGGCCAGTCTGGTTGACCGGACAGGTGCCGCACTGCGGCAGCTTGCAGTAGTCGGGCGGTTGCAGGTCGCGGGAGGTCATGGCGGTGTGGCTGCCGGCGGCCGCGGAGCGGTTCAGGCAGAGCGTGATGGGGCCGGTGCCGAGGATCTGCTGCACCTTGTTCAGCAGCGAGCCCATCATCTGACTGGGATCATCGGGTTGGCTGTAGAGCATCCGCGCGCTGTTGAACAGCAGTTGCAAGGTGGCGTTGCTGCGGGTCAGCGCGGCGGTCTTGTCATCTACCTTCTGCTCCATTTCCGCGTAGAGGCTGGCCAGCTCCTGGCTCATCTGGTTGAGCGTGCGGGCCAGCAGGCTCAGCTCGGTGTCGCCGGGAATCTGCACCTGGCCGCTGAAGTCGCCCTTGCCGATGTCGCGGGCCATCTTGGTCAGGCTGCGCAGCGGGGTGGCCAGGTTGTTGTGCAGGCCGTAGATCAGCACGAAGGCGATCAGCACGATGATGAACAGGGTGCCGGCCTGCAGCGCGCGGATCACGCCGAGTTTGCCTTCGGACGCCTCCTGCAGCGAGCGCACGAATACATTCAGCTCACTGACGAATTCCGGCGCCTCCTGACGATATTCCTCCAGCCGCGGCGGCTGCGCGTCCAGCAGTGGGCGCATGCGTTGCTGCCAATGGCGCAGCACGCCGGCATGCAGTGCGGGCAGCTCGGTTGCGCCGTGGCGGTGCAGGGCCGAGCGCAGGGAGGCGGAAAGCAGGGTGCGCTCGAGCGTGACGACGCGTTCTTCGAGCACAGCCTGCGAGCCCTGCTCGGCGGTGAACGCCAGGCGATAGGCCTGCATGCGCAGGCTCCCGGCCTGGTTGATTGCCTCGGCGTCACCTTCCAGGGCATCGGCCAGATACAGGCTCGCCAGCATGCTGATCAGCGAAAAACCGATGATGACCACGAACGCCACCAAGGTGTTGAACACGATCGAGTGGCGGGTGGAGAGCTGCTCGCTTTCGGTTGGGGGCATGGTCGGATCGTCGCTTTGGCGGTGGTTCATTCTGCGCTCTGTCATCGGCTCTGGCCATGTGTGGGAAGTACTCCCAATGCATTTGGACCCTTGCGATGCGCATGAAGGGCGATCGGAGAAGCAAAATAACTCATTGATATTACTGAATTTATTTCAATGAATACGGAATACTCCGTTAGAGGTAGGAACGTCGTGTAAAGCAAATTGCCACTGGCTGTGTATTGACCTCGGTCAAATTCGGATCGATCCGCCCCGCTTAGCGTGCGAGCCATTCCTGATCCCGCTGCGTATGCCAGCGGGGCCCTGCGCCAAGAGGATCGACCATGAGCAATATCGAAAAGTGGGACGTGGAGGACCAGATCTTCTGGGACACCACTGGCAAGCGGGTCGCCAATCGCAATCTGTGGATCTCCATCCCGAGTCTGCTGATGGGCTTCGCCATCTGGCTGATGTGGGGCATCGTCACGGTGCAGATGCTCAACCTGGGCTTTCCCTTCGCGCCCGCCGAGCTGTTCACCCTGACCGCCATCGCCGGCCTCACCGGTGCCACCCTGCGCATTCCGGCGTCGTTCATGATCCGCATCGCCGGCGGACGCAACACCATCTTCCTGACCACCGCGCTGCTGATGATCCCCGCGGCCGGGGCCGGCTTCGCGCTGCAGAGCCAGGACACGCCGCTGTGGGTATTCCAGCTGCTGGCCTTCCTCTCCGGCATCGGCGGCGGCAACTTCGCCTGCTCGATGAGCAACATCAGCACCTTCTTCCCGAAGAACCAGCAAGGGCTGGCGCTGGGGCTGAATGCCGGCCTGGGCAACTTCGGCGTGACCACCATGCAGATCCTGATTCCGCTGGTGATGACCGCCGGCGTGTTCGGTGCAGCGGCTGGCGCGCCGATGGAGCTGATCAAGGACAGCGGCACGCTGATCGGCAAGATCGCTGCCGGCACCGATACCTGGATCCAGAACGCTGGCTGGGTCTGGCTGCTGTTTTTGGTACCGCTGGCCTTCGCCGGCTGGTTCGGCATGAACAACCTGCTGGTGATCTCGCCAACTCCGGGCTACCCGCTGAACGCCTTCGGCAAGATCCTCGGCCTCTACGCCGTGGCCTTCGTCGCCGCCGCCGTCGGTCTGTACCTCTACCTGCCCGCGCCGACCGGCCTCGGTGTGCTGAACATGTGGGGCGTGATGTTGCTGACCATCGGCGCGACGCTCGGCATGCTGCGCCTGCTGCCAGGCAGCATCGCCCCGAACATCAAGCGCCAGTTCGCGATCTTCCGCGACAAGCACACCTGGTCGATGAGCATCCTCTACATCCTGACCTTCGGCTCGTTCATCGGCTTCTCCATGGCGCTGCCGCTGTCGATCACGGTGATCTTCGGCTTCATGAACGAGGTCGGTGCCGACGGTGTGGTGACCCGCATCGCCAACCCCAATGCGCCGAGCGCGCTGACCTACGCCTGGATCGGCCCGTTCATCGGCGCCCTGATCCGTCCGCTGGGCGGCTGGATCTCCGACAAGGTCGGCGGCTCCATCGTTACCCAAGTCATCTCGGTGGTCATGGTCATCGCCTCGGTCGCGGCCGGCTACGTGATGCAGCAGGCCTACAGCTCGGCCCAGCCCGAAGAGTTCTTCTTCCTGTTCCTGGTGCTGTTCCTGGTGCTGTTCGCCGCCAGCGGCATCGGCAACGGATCGACCTTCCGCACCATCGGCGTCATCTACGACCGCGAGAAGGCCGGCCCTGTACTCGGCTGGACCTCCGCTGTCGCCGCCTACGGCTCCTTCGTTGCCCCGATCGTGATTGGCGAACAGGTCAAGGCCGGCACCCCGGAAGTGGCGATGTACGGCTTCGCGGTGTTCTACGCGCTGTGCCTGATCCTCAACTGGTGGTTCTACCTGCGCCCCAACGCCTACGTGAAGAACCCCTGAGTCCGGAGAGCTGCCATGAACATCATGATTGCCTACGACAACTCGCGTAACGCCCGCAAAGCGCTGGACGCCACGCTCGAGATGTTCGGTCCGCTGAAGCCGCTGATCATGCTGATCGGCGTGGTGGAAGAGACCCGCGACACCAGCGACTCGGCGGTCGAGCTGTACGAGCGCGAGCGTCGCGAATTCCAGGCCTTCCTGCAGGAGGCGGCGGCCAAGGTCAGCGCCTTCGGACTGGACGTCGACGTGATCCTCGCCGAAGGCGACGCCCGCAAGATGATTCTCAAGGCCGCCGAGCACAAGAAGCCCGACCTGCTGGTCATCGCGCGGCATTCCAACGAACCGGACGGCGGCTTCATCTCCCGCTCGCTGAATCTCTTGGTCGACGAGCTCGACTACATGACCTTCGGCAGCGTCAGCGCCTTCCTGGCCCGCCGGGCGCCTTGCCCGGTCCTGATTCAAGCCTGCCCCTGAGTGAGGAGCTCAACATGAGAGTTTCTACGCTGTTCGAATGGAAGCGCCCCGAGATCCGGGCCCTGCATCTGACCTGGATCGCCTTCTATATCTGCTTCTTCGTCTGGTTCGGCATGGCGCCGCTGGCCTCGAGCATGCTGAAAAGCGTGAACTGGCTGACGCCCGAGGACCTCAAGCTGTTCGCCATCGCCAACGTGGCACTGACCATCCCGGCGCGCATCCTGGTCGGCATGGCGCTCGACCACTGGGGGCCGCGCCGGGTGTTCTCGGTGCTGCTGGTCACGATGGCGGCGCCCGCGCTGTTTTTCGCCTTTGGTGATAGCCGCACCCAGCTGCTGGTGTCGCGGCTGATCCTCGGCTCCATCGGCGCCAGCTTCGTGGTTGGCATCCATATGACCGCCATGTGGTTCAAGCCAAAGGACATCGGTTTCGCCGAAGGCTTCTACGCCGGCTGGGGCAATTTCGGTTCCGCAGCGGCGGCCATGAGCCTGCCGGCCATCGCCATCCATGCCTTCGGTGGGCCGGAAGGCTGGCGCTGGGCGATCGCCAGCTCGGCGATCATCATGGCCGTCTATGGCGTGTACTACTGGTTCGCGCTTACTGATGGCCCGGCCGGCACCATTCACCGCAAGCCGCACAAGGCCAGCGCGCTGGAGGTCAGCACCTGGGCCGACATGATCAAGCTGATCATCTGGACCATTCCCATGGTCGGCGTGCTCGGCATCCTGGTCTGGCGCATCGAGAAGCTGGGTTACCTCGGTTCCACCGGTGCGCTGATCTGTTACGCGGCGATCGTGCTGGTGGTGGTGTTTCAGGTGGTGCAGATCCTGCGGGTCAACGTGCCGATCCTGAAGAAGGGCGTGCCGGAAGACGACAAGTATCCCTTCAACACCGTGGCCGCGCTGAACTCCACCTACTTCGCCAACTTCGGTGCGGAGCTGGCGGTGGTATCGATGCTGCCGATGTTCTTCGAGCTGACCTGGGGCCTGACCCCGACCACGGCGGGCATCATCGCTGCCTCGTTCGCCTTCGTGAATCTGGTGGCACGGCCCATGGGCGGGCTGGTTTCCGACCGCTTCGGCAACCGCCGCTTCGTCATGCTCGCCTACATGCTCGGCATCGCCGTCGGCTTCTTCCTGATGGGGCTGATGAACGCGTCCTGGCCGCTGATCGTCGCCGTCGCCATCACCGTGGCCTGCTCGATGTTCGTCCAGGGTGCCGAGGGCGCGACCTTCGGAATCATCCCCTCGATCAAGCGCCGGGTTACCGGGCAGATCTCCGGCATGGCCGGGGCCTACGGCAACGTCGGCGCCGTCTGCTACCTGACCCTCTACACCTTCGTGACCCCCTCGCAGTTCTTCATGGTGATTGCCGCTGGTGCGTTCGTCAGCTTCGGGCTCTGCCTGCTCTGGCTGAAGGAGCCCGAGGGGGCGTTCTCCGACGAGTACTACGTATCCAGCGTCGACCGCGAGTTGGAGGCCCGCCAGAAGCTCGCGTCCTGACGTTGCACCGAACGAATGCGCCAGCCACCTCGGCTGGCGCAAGCCGAAATTGATAAGCCGACCGGTCGGGCCAGTGGTTCGCAACCGGAGTGAGGAGAGAAACCAATGAGCCACTTGCTCGATCAACTGCGCTTCTTCAACAGGAAGCAAGGCGAATTCGCCGATGGTCATGGCGAAACCCGCATCGAATCCCGCGACTGGGAGAACGTCTACCGCTCGCGCTGGCAGTACGACAAGATCGTGCGTTCCACCCACGGGGTGAACTGCACCGGTTCGTGCTCCTGGAAGATCTACGTGAAGAACGGCCTGATCACCTGGGAAACCCAGCAGACCGACTACCCGCGTACCCGCAACGACCTGCCCAACCACGAGCCACGCGGCTGCCCGCGTGGCGCCAGCTACAGCTGGTACATCTACAGCGCCAACCGCCTGAAGTACCCCAAGGTGCGCAAGCCGCTGCTGAAACTGTGGCGTGAAGCGCGGCGCAACATGAGCCCGGTGGACGCCTGGGCCAGCATCGTCGAGGACAAGGCCAAGGCCGAGTCCTACAAGAGCAAGCGCGGCATGGGCGGCTTCATCCGTTCCAGCTGGGAAGAAGTCAACGAGATCATCGCCGCCGCTAACGTCTACACCGTCAAGCAGTACGGCCCGGACCGCGTGGTCGGCTTCTCGCCGATCCCGGCCATGTCGATGGTTTCCTACGCGGCCGGTAGCCGCTACCTGTCGCTGATCGGTGGCGTGTGTCTGTCGTTCTACGACTGGTACTGCGACCTGCCGCCGGCCTCGCCACAGGTGTGGGGCGAGCAGACCGACGTGCCGGAATCGGCCGACTGGTACAACTCCAACTACATCATCGCCTGGGGCTCCAACGTCCCGCAGACCCGTACTCCGGACGCGCACTTCTTCACCGAGGTCCGCTACAAGGGTACCAAGACCGTCGCCATCACCCCGGACTACGCCGAAGTCGCCAAGCTCACCGACCTCTGGCTCAACCCCAAGCAGGGCACCGACGCCGCGCTGGCCCAGGCCTTCGCCCACGTCATCTTCAAGGAATTCCACCTCGAAAAGCCGAGCGCCTACTTCCGCGACTACGCCAAGCGCTACACCGACCTGCCGGTGCTGGTGCGCCTGAATGAAAAGGACGGCAGCTACATCGCCGACCGCTTCCTGCGCGCGTCCGATCTGGCCGACAACCTCGGCCAGGAAAACAACCCTGAGTGGAAAACCATCGCCGTCGATGGCAGCACCGGCGAGCTGGTTTCGCCGCTGGGTTCGATCGGCTACCGCTGGGGCGAGAAGGGCAAGTGGAACATCGAAGCCCGCGAAGGCAAGGACGGCCGCGATGTCGACCTGAGCCTGACCCAGATCGATGGCGGCGAAACTGCCGAAGTTGCCTTCCCGTACTTCGGCGGCATCCTCCACGAGCACTTCCAGCACGCCGAAGGCGAGAGCATCCAGCTGCGCCGCGTGCCGGTCCGCAGCATCACCCTGGCCGATGGCAGCACCACCAAGGTCGCCACCGTGTTCGACCTGATGGCCGCCAACCTGGGTATCGACCGTGGTCTGGGTGGCGCCAACGTCGCTTCCAGCTACGACGACGCCAGCGTGCCTGGCACCCCGGCCTGGCAGGAAGTCATCACTGGCGTGTCCCGCGAGAAGGCGATCCAGATCGCCCGTGAATTCGCCGACAACGCCGACAAGACCCATGGCCGTTCCATGATCATCGTCGGTGCGGCGATGAACCACTGGTACCACATGGACATGAACTACCGCGGCCTGATCAACATGCTGATGTTGTGCGGTTGCGTAGGGCAGACTGGTGGCGGTTGGGCTCACTACGTGGGTCAGGAAAAACTGCGTCCGCAGTGCGGCTGGCTGCCACTGGCCTTCGGCCTCGACTGGCACCGTCCGCCACGCCAGATGAACGGCACCAGCTTCTTCTACAACCATAGCTCGCAGTGGCGCCACGAGAAGATGAGCATCCACGAAGTGCTCTCGCCGCTGGCCGACAAGTCGCAGTTCCCCGAGCACATGCTCGACTACAACATCCGCGCCGAACGCGCCGGCTGGCTGCCGAGCGCGCCGCAGCTCAACCGCAACCCGCTGCAGATCTGCCGTGAAGCCGAAGCGGCCGGCATGTCGCCGGTGGACTACGTCACCCAGTCGCTGAAGGACGGTTCGCTGAAGTTTGCCTGCGAGCAGCCGGACAACCCGGATAACTTCCCGCGCAACATGTTCATCTGGCGCTCCAACCTGCTGGGCAGCTCGGGCAAGGGCCACGAGTACATGCTCAAGTACCTGCTGGGCACCAAGAACGGCGTAATGAACGAGGACCTCGGCAAGCGCGACGGCTTCAAGCCGCTCGAGGCCGAATGGCAGGAAGACGGCGCCATCGGCAAGCTCGACCTGGTCACCACCCTCGACTTCCGCATGTCCTCGACCTGCGTGTACTCCGACATCGTTCTGCCGACCGCGACCTGGTACGAGAAGGACGACATGAACACCTCGGACATGCACCCCTTCATTCACCCGTTGTCGGCAGCCATCGACCCGGCCTGGGAAGCGCGTTCGGACTGGGAAATCTACAAGGGCATCGCCAAGTCTTTCTCGAAGATGGCCGAAGGTCATCTGGGCGTGGAGAAGGATCTGGTCACCGTGCCGCTGCTGCACGACAGCCCCGGCGAACTGGCCCAGCCGTTCGGCGGCACCGACTGGAAAACCGCTGGCGTCGATCCGCAGCCGGGCAAGAACTGCCCGAACATGACCGTGGTCGAGCGCGACTATCCGGCGACCTACAAGAAGTTCAGCTCCCTCGGCCCGCTGCTCGACAAGCTCGGCAACGGCGGCAAGGGCATCAACTGGAACACCCAGGATGAAGTCGATTTCCTCGGCGAGCTGAACTACAAGGTCCGCGACGAGGGCGTCAGCCAAGGGCGTCCGCAGATCGAGTCGGCCATCGACGCGGCCGAGGTCATCCTCAGCCTGGCGCCGGAAACCAATGGTCACGTTGCCGTGAAGGCCTGGGCCGCGCTGTCGGAATTCACCGGCCGCGACCACAGCCACCTGGCGCTGCCGAAGGAGCACGAGGCGATTCGCTTCCGTGACATCCAGGCGCAGCCGCGCAAGATCATATCCAGCCCGACCTGGTCAGGCCTGGAAGACGAGCATGTGTCGTACAACGCCGGCTACACCAACGTCCACGAATTCATCCCGTGGCGCACCATCACTGGCCGCCAGCAGTTCTTCCAGGATCACCCCTGGATGCAGGCCTTCGGTGAGCAGCTGATGAGCTACCGGCCGCCGATCAACACCCGCACCATCGACTACGTGAAGGGCAAGAAGAGCAACGGCAATACCGAAATCGTCCTGAACTGGATCACCCCGCACCAGAAGTGGGGCATTCACAGCACCTACTCGGACAACCTGATCATGCTCACCCTGAGCCGTGGCGGCCCGATCGTGTGGATGTCCGAAGTCGATGCCAAGAAGGCCGGCATCGAGGACAACGACTGGATCGAGTGCTTCAACGCCAACGGTGCTTTGACCGCCCGTGCGGTGGTCAGCCAGCGCGTGATGGAAGGCATGGTGATGATGTACCACGCCCAGGAACGCATCGTGAACGTGCCCGGCAGCGAGACCACCAAGACCCGCGGCGGCCACCACAACTCGGTGACCCGCGTGGTGCTCAAGCCCACCCACATGATCGGCGGCTACGCCCAGCAGGCGTACGGCTTCAACTACTACGGCACCGTGGGTTGCAACCGCGACGAGTTCGTCGTGGTACGCAAGATGGCCAAGGTCGACTGGCTCGACGGCCCGAACGGCAACGACCTGCCGCAACCCCTGCCGCAAGACATCTGAGGAATAGGCCATGAAGATTCGTTCACAAGTTGGAATGGTCCTGAACCTGGACAAGTGCATCGGCTGCCACACCTGCTCGATCACCTGCAAGAACGTCTGGACCAGCCGCGAAGGCATGGAATACGCCTGGTTCAACAACGTCGAGACCAAGCCCGGCATCGGCTACCCGAAGGAGTGGGAGAACCAGGACAAGTGGAAGGGCGGCTGGGTGCGCAACGGCGACGGCACCATCAACCCGCGCATCGGCGGCAAGTTCCGCGTGCTGGCGAACATCTTCGCCAACCCGGACCTGCCGACCATCGACGACTACTACGAGCCGTTCGATTTCGACTACCAGAACCTGCATACCGCGCCGATCTCCGATCACCAGCCGGTGGCCCGCCCGCGCTCGCTGATCTCCGGCCAGCGCATGGAGAAGATCGAGTGGGGCCCGAACTGGGAGGAGATTCTCGGTACCGAGTTCGCCAAGCGCCGCAAGGACAAGAACTTCGACAAGGTGCAGGCCGACATCTACGGGCAGTACGAAAACACCTTCATGATGTACCTGCCGCGCCTGTGCGAGCACTGCCTGAATCCGGCCTGCGCCGCGTCCTGCCCGAGCGGTGCGATCTACAAGCGCGAGGAGGACGGCATCGTCCTCATCGACCAGGAGAAGTGCCGCGGCTGGCGCATGTGCATCAGCGGCTGCCCGTACAAGAAGATCTACTTCAACTGGAAGAGCGGCAAATCCGAGAAGTGCATCTTCTGCTTCCCGCGCATCGAGGCCGGCATGCCGACCGTCTGCGCCGAGACCTGCGTGGGCCGCATCCGCTACCTCGGCGTGCTGCTCTACGACGCCGACCGCATCCATGAAGTGGCCAGCACCGTCAACGAGCAGGACCTGTACGCCAAGCAGCTGGAGATCTTCCTTGATCCGTTCGACCCGAAGGTCATCGAGCAGGCGCTCAACGACGGCGTGCCGATGTCGGTGATCGAGGCCGCGCAGAAGTCGCCGGTCTACAAGATGGCGGTCGACTGGAAGCTGGCCCTGCCGCTGCACCCGGAATACCGCACGCTGCCGATGGTGTGGTACGTGCCGCCGCTGTCGCCGATCCAGAACGCCGCCAGCGCCGGTCACGTCAGCATGGACGGCGTGCTGCCGGACGTCGACAGCCTGCGCATCCCGCTGCGCTATCTGGCCAACCTGCTCACCGCAGGTGACGAGGAGCCGGTCAAGCTGGCGCTCAAGCGCATGCTCGCCATGCGTGCCTACAAGCGCGCCGAGCAGGTCGATGGTGTGCAGGACCTCAAGGTGCTGGAGAGCGTCGGTCTGTCGGTGGCCCAGGTCGAGGACATGTACCGCTACCTGGCCATCGCCAACTACGAGGACCGCTACGTGATCCCGACCGCGCACCGCGAAGAGGCCATGAGCGACGCCTTCGCCGAGCGTTCCGGTTGCGGCTTCAGCTTCGGCAGCGGCTGCTCGGGCGCCTCGGACACCAACATGTTTGGCGCGAAGAAGGCCAACCGCCGCGACATCATCAAGACCGTCCAGCTGTGGGAGGACTGAGCCATGCGCATCCTTAAAGTGATATCCCTGCTGCTGGACTACCCCGACCAGCACCTGCGCGACGGCCATGCCGAACTGGCCCAGGCCATCGGCTCGGCCCGCGAGATCAGCCCGGAGCAGCGCATCGCGCTGCGCCGCCTGCTTGACGAGCTGACCGAAGACGACCTGATGGACGTGCAGGAGCGCTACACCGACCTGTTCGACCGCGGCCGTTCGCTGTCGCTGCTCCTGTTCGAGCACGTACATGGCGAGTCCCGCGACCGCGGTCAGGCCATGGTCGATCTGATGGCGCAATACACCGAGGCCGGTTTCGACATCGGCGTACGCGAGCTGCCGGACTACATCCCGCTGTACCTCGAGTACCTCGCCACCCGCGACGACCTCGAGGCCCGCGAGGGGCTGGCCGACGTGTCGCACCTGCTGGCCCTGCTGGCGGCGCGTCTGCAGGAACGCGAAAGCCCGCATGCCGCGTGCTTCCGTGCGCTGCTGCAGATCGCCGGCGAGCCGGTGCAGGAAACCCTGGCCGGCCTGCAGGAGCAGGTCGCCGCCGAGGAGCGCGACGACTCGCTGGAAGCGCTGGACAAGATCTGGGAGGAGGAACAGGTCAACTTCCTCCAGGCCGAGCAGCAGGATCGCTGCCCATCCATGCCGAGCGGGCCGGGCAAGGCTCGCGAGGAAAGCCCGGTGCCGCTGCACTGGACCGATTTCAAGCATGACGGGCAGGCCGCCGCGCTCGCCCAGGAGGTGCGCAATGTCTAACTTCAATTTCCTGCTGTTCGGGGTCTACCCCTACATCGCCCTGGCCATCTGCCTGATCGGCAGCTGGGCACGTTTCGACCTGTCCCAGTACAGCTGGAAGGCCGGCTCGAGCCAGATGCTGTCGAACAACCGCATGCGCCTGGCGAGCAACCTGTTCCACGTCGGCATCATCTTTATCCTGGCCGGTCACTTCGTCGGCCTGCTGATGCCCGAGGCGCTGTACCACCACTTCATCACCAGCGGCCAGAAACAGGTCGTGGCGATGGTCTCCGGCGGCTTCTTCGGCATCCTCTGCCTGATCGGCCTGGTGATGCTGATTCATCGCCGGCTGACCGATGCGCGCGTGCGCGCCACCTCCAACACCAGCGATGTGATGATCCTCTTCGTGCTGCTGGCGCAGCTGGTGCTGGGTCTGCTGACCATCGTCGCCTCCACCGGTCACCTGGACGGTTCGGTGATGGTGCTGCTGGGTACTTGGGCGCAGAGCCTGGTCACCCTGCAGCCGGTCAAGGCCGCAGGCGCCATCGAGTCGGTCAGCGTCATCTACAAGCTGCACGTGTTTCTCGGTATGACCCTGTTCGTGCTGTTCCCCTTCACCCGTCTGGTGCACATCGTCAGTGCCCCGGTGTGGTACCTGGGCCGGCGCTACCAGATCGTCCGGCAGAAGGGCGTCAAGCCGAGCATGCCGCGCCCGCAGCGCCCGCGCACCTACGAAGCCCCGGCCCGCGAAACCGCAGTGCCGACCGCTGTGCCTGCCACGGCAAAGAGCAAGGCCCCGGTATGACCCTCGCCGGCTGACGCCCCGTGCGTCAGCCGTCCTGGCCGATCGGATCGAAGGTTCAAGCGTCTTATCGAGGTAATCGTCATGGGTTGTGGATGTGGTGGAAGCACCGGTGGAAGCGGCGGCTGCGGTGGCGGCGCGCGTCCGGAAATCGAAGTGCCGGTAGATGCCCCTCTGTTCGAGGAGCTGCCGCACGAGGAAGGCAGCGAGCCGGCTTTCGAACAGGCGTCCGCTGAATCATTGCTGATCGCCAGCAGCGAGCAGGAATGGCCGCGGGTGCGGGTCAATGGGGTGGCGATCGCCGCCCAGGCCATCGCCCAGGAGTTGCAGTACCACCCGGCGGAAAGCCGCGAAGAGGCCGTCTACCTGGCGACCCAGGCGCTGGTGCTGCGCGAGCTGCTGCAGCAGCGCATTGGTGAACTGGGGCTGGTGGTGCGCGCCGAGGCGGGCGAAAGCGAGGAAGAGGCGGCCACCCGCACGCTGATCGAGCAGGAAGTGCCGCTGCCGCTGGCCGACGAGGCGGCCTGCCGGCAGTACTACAGCGGCAATCAGCAGCGCTTCTTCAGCGCGCCGTTGCTGGCCGCGCGGCACATTCTGCTGGCCTGCCCGGCGGATGATGCCGAGGCGCGCAGCCTGGCTCGCGAACAGGCGCTGCAGTTGATCGGCCAACTGCAGGCCGCCCCGCAACGCTTCGCCGAGCTGGCGCTGCAGCATTCGGCCTGCCCGTCGAAAGCACAGGGCGGTGCGCTGGGCCAGATCAGCAAGGGCCAGACGGTGCCGGAGTTCGAGCGCCAGCTGTTCCGTCTGCCGGTAGGCCTGTGCCAGCAACCGCTGGAGAGCCGCTACGGCTACCACCTGGTGTTCGTCGACCAGCGCATCGAAGGCGAGCAACTGCCCTACGAGGTGGTCGCCGGTTCGATTCGTGCCGAGCTCAACCAGCGTGTCTGGCAGATTGGCGTCAGCCAGTACCTGCAGAACCTGGTGGGTGCGGCGAACATCGAAGGCATCCTCATGCAGGGCGCCGAAACGCCACTGATGCAATAACGGCGGCTTGGCTCTACGTCGCGTGGATGATGCTTCACCCATCCACCGCGCGGGCCATGGTGGATGACAAACGTCATCCACCCTACGAAGCTTCAGAGGTGTTATCGATGACTCATCTACGCGATGCCCACAACCGCCAGATCGACTACCTGCGCATGTCGGTGACCGACCGTTGCGACTTCCGCTGCGTCTACTGCATGGCCGAGGACATGACCTTCCTGCCGCGCCAGCAGGTGCTCGGTCTGGAGGAGTTGGAGCGCATCGCGCGCATCTTCGTCGGCCTGGGGGTGAAGAAGATTCGCCTCACCGGTGGCGAGCCGCTGGTACGCCAGGGCATCGTCGGTCTCTGCGAGCGCATCGCGGCCTTGCCCGGCCTGCGCGAACTGGTGATGACCACCAATGGCTCGCAGCTGGTCAAGCTTGCAGCACCGCTGGCGCGCGCCGGGGTCAAGCGGCTGAACATCAGCCTGGATAGCCTGGATGCCGCCAAATTCCACGCCATCACCCGCACCGGTCAGCTGCAGCAGGTGCTCGACGGGATCGACGCGGCGCGCGATGCCGGCTTCGAGCGGATCAAGCTCAATGCCGTGGTAATGAAGGGCCGCAACGCCGAGGAAGTCGCCGACCTGGTGGACTTCGCCATCGCCGGTGGGCTGGACCTGAGCTTCATCGAGGAAATGCCGCTGGGCGACGTCGGTCGTTCGCGCGGCGAGAGTTTCTGCTCCAGTGACGAGGTCAAGGCGCTGATCGCTGAGCGCCATGCGCTGATCGATTCGGCCGAGCAGAGTGGCGGCCCGGCGCGTTACGTGCGCCTGCCTGAGCATCCGCAGACGCGCATTGGCTTCATTTCACCGCATTCCCACAACTTTTGCGCCACCTGCAACCGCGTGCGGCTGACGGTGGAAGGGCGCCTGCTGCTGTGCCTCGGCCACGAGAACTCCATCGACCTGCGTGCGCTGCTGCGCCGCCATCCGACCAGCGACCAGCCGGTGATCGACGCCATCCACGCTGCGCTGCAGCGCAAACCGCTGCGCCATGAATTCTCCAGCAGCGGCGAGGTCCAGGTGTTGCGCTTCATGAATGCCAGTGGCGGTTGAGGCGGGCGCCGGCATGGGCTACGAGTCAACCGTCTAATTCGCTACCATCGACCGGCATCGCCGGTTTGACCCATATGCCCAGCTGCCACAGCCGGGCCTTGTCGCAGAGCCAGGTCGCGCAATTGCCTGCAGCGTTGTCAGACCTCATGGCACCCACGCCGCGCGGACATACCTCCAATGGGGAATGGGTTCGCGCACGGCACGGGTGCAGCCTGCGCACACATCTTCAAGGGAGTTTCGAGCCATGGCTCACCTGTCCAACAGCGAATTCCAGCCCCTGAGCATTGCGGTGCTCACGGTGAGCGATACCCGCAACATCGATTCCGATACCTCCGGCCAGGCGCTGATCGACGGCCTGCAGAGCGCCGGCCACACCCTGGCCGAGCGGGCCATCGTCAAGGACGACGTCTGGCAGATCCGCGCCCGCGTCTGCAGCTGGATCGCCAGCGAAAACGTGCAGGTGGTGCTGATCACCGGGGGTACCGGTTTCACCGCCCGCGACAACACTCCGCAGGCGGTACAGCCGCTGCTGGACAAAGATGTCGACGGCTTCGGCGAGCTGTTCCGCTACGTTTCGCTGGGCGAGATCGGCACCTCCACCGTGCAGTCCCGCGCGCTGGCCGGCATGAGCAACGGCACCCTGGTCTGCTGCCTGCCCGGCTCGACCAATGCCTGCCGCACCGCCTGGAACAAGATCCTTGTCGAGCAGCTGGACAGCCGCACCAAGCCCTGCAACTTCGTACCGCACCTCAAGGCCAGCGCAGTCGAATACTGCGGGCCCCGCTCATGAGCGCCTGTGGCTGCGACACCAGTGGCCTGAAGCCGGTCGACGAGGCTATCGCCGAGCTGCTGGCACGGGTGCCGGCGCTGCCGCCGGTGGAACACGTCGCGCTGTCCGATGCCCTTGGCCGGGTACTGGCCGAATCGCTCTACGCACCCTTCCCGGTGCCGGCCTGGGACAACAGCGCAATGGACGGCTACGCCCTGCGCGCCGCCGACCTGCCGGCTGCAGGCGGCTGGCTCCCACTCGCCGGGCGCATCGCTGCCGGTGATGCCGCCGACCAGCAACTGCCTGCCGGCCACGCCGTGCGCATCTTCACCGGCGCGCCGCTGCCGCCGGGTGCCGACACCGTGGTGGCGCAGGAGGATTGCAAGATCGAGGCCGATCGCGTGCATTTCCCCGGCGTTACCCAGGGCGCCCATGTGCGTCGTCAGGGCGAGGAACTGCAGGCCGGCGCGCCGGTGCTGCAGGCCGGCAAGCGCCTGCGCCCGCAGGAGATCGGTCTGCTGGCAAGCTTCGGCGTCGCCCGCGTGGCGGTCTATCGACGCCTGCGTATCGGTCTGCTTTCCAGCGGCAACGAACTGCGTGAACCCGGCGAGCCGCTGGCACCGGGGC
This sequence comes from Stutzerimonas stutzeri, assembly GCF_000935215.1. GTDB lineage: Bacteria > Pseudomonadota > Gammaproteobacteria > Pseudomonadales > Pseudomonadaceae > Stutzerimonas. Next base: position 9,309 of record NZ_JXXD01000090.1, on the reverse strand, counting down.
AGATCTACAACTCCAACCGCTACTGCCTGCTCAGCGTGCTGCGCAGCCTCGGAATGGAAGTGCACGACTACGAGATTCTCGTCGACGAACTGGCCGCCAGCCGTGACGCCCTGGCGCTGGCCGCCTCCGAATGGGACATGCTGATCACCTCCGGCGGCGTCTCGGTCGGCGAGGAGGACCATCTCAAGCAGGCCATTCGCGAGCTGGGCGAGTTGCACATGTGGCGCCTGGCGATCCAGCCGGGCAAGCCGCTGGCCTTTGGCGAGGTCAATGGCAAGCCGTGGATCGGCCTGCCCGGTAATCCGGCTGCGGCGCTGATCACCTCGCTGGTGGTGGCGCGGCCGTTCCTGCTCAGTGCCCAGGGTTGCACCGAGGTGCTGCCCAAGCCGCTGCGCCTGACTGCGGGCTTCGCCTGGCGCAAGCCGAACAACCGCCGCCAGTACCTGCGCGCGCGGCTGGAGCAGGCCGATGGCGAGATGCGCGTGTGCCTGCATCCGCGCCAGGGCTCGGCGATGCTGACCTCAGCGAGCTGGGCCGAAGGCCTGGCCATCGTCGAGCGCAACCGCACGCTGGAAGAGGGTGAGACGGTGGAGTATCTGCCGTTCAGCGAACTGCTCGGCTGACCCATGTCTGCGCCTCAGGCCTGGTGGCGCTGCGGCAGCATGCGCAACAGGGTGCCGTCGCGGCGCACGTATTGGTGGAACAAGGCCGCCGCCGCGTGCAGGCCGATCAGCCAGTAGCCGGCCACCGCCAGTGTTTCATGCAGCTCCTTGAACTCGCCGGCCAGCTCCTTGTTGGCGCCGATCAGCGCCGGCAGCTCAAGGCCGAAGAAGGGAATCGGCTTGTCCGCCGCGCTCAGGGTCAGCCAGCCGAGCAGTGGCAGGCCAATCATCAGTCCGTACAGCGCCAGGTGCATCAGCTTGGCCAGCGCGCGTTCCCAGCCGGCCCCGGCGACCGCTTTGGGTGCGGGATGCAGCCAGCGCGCAACCAAGCGCAGCCAGACCAGTGCAAACACCGTCAGGCCGAGCATGAAATGCCAGTGTTTGAGCAGTTCGCGCGGTTCACTGCCCTTGGCGAAATTGCCCTTGAGTTCGATGGTGGCGTAGACGGCTGCGATCAACAGCAGCATCAGCCAGTGCAGGGCAATGCTCAGGCGACCGTAGCGTGCCAGAGGGTTCGATGCAGTCATTTCACACACTCCGAGTAGGGGAATGTCGGCAGTCTAGGGCGCCAGCCTTAAGCGAACCTTAGCGAATGCCCGTTGCGCCTGCGGCGGGCGGTCGCGGCAGCTCGCCGCGGGTCGGTCTGGGCTAGTGATGTGGCTGGCGGGGCAGGTGCACGGCGACCTGCAGCCCGCCGAGCGGTGAGTCCGCCAGTTCGATGGTCGCGCCGTGCAGTTCGGCGATGCGTGCGACGATGGCAAGGCCTAGCCCCGCGCCCTGGCCGTCGCCCTGGCGGTAGAAGCGCTCGAACAGTTTGTCGCGCTGCGCTGCCGGCACGCCCGGACCGCCGTCATCCACGCGCAGGCTGACGCCGTTTTCCATGGTCTGGAGGCTGACCTGAATCTGCCCTCCGTCCGGCGTGTACTGCAGGGCATTGCCGACCAGATTCTGCAGCAGCGTGGCGAGCGCTGCGGCATCGCCGGGAAGCCGGTGATCGGCCACGTCGTCAGCTTCCAGCGTCAGTTCCTGATCGCGCGCCAGGGCCAGGGGCGTCAGCTCGGCGAGGCATTCGCGGCACAGCGGCAGCAGGTCCAGCTGCTGTGGATGCCGCGGCTGTGCATTGGGTTCCAGGCGAGCGAGCGTGAGCAGCTGGGTGACCACGCGGGTGGTGCGATCGACGCCGGTCAGCAGTTGCTGCAGCGCGGCTTCACGGTCCTCCGGCTGCTGGGCCTGTTGCGCGTTCTGCGCATGGATGCGCAGTACGGCCAGGGGCGTGCGCAGCTCATGGGCGGCGTCGGCGATGAAGCGTTTTTCCCGCTCGACCAGCTGATTGACCTGCTGCAGCAGGCGATTCAGCGAGGCGGCCACCGGCTCCAACTCCTGCGGCAGCGGCGCCAGCAGCAGCGGCGCGAGGTTGTCCGGATCGCGACTCTTCAACAGCTGTGCCATGTGCGCCAGCGGGCGCAGACCCCAGCCCACCGCCAGCCAGATCAGCAGTGCCAGCAGCGGCAGGCCGATGAGGTCGGGCAGCAGGCTGCGCCGGGCGATCTTGCCGACCAGCTCGCCGCGTACGTCGCCGCGCTCGCTGAGCAGAATCCACAGATCGTCCTCGCGGTCGTGCAGCAGGAACAGCCGCCAGGCATGGCCGTCGAGCTGCACGTCGTGATAGCCCCCGCTCAGATGGCTGAAGGGTGAGGCGGAGTCGGCGCCGGCCAACCGCTGCAAGGCGCCGTGCGGCGCGCCGGCCGACTGCAACAGGCTGCTGCCATCCGTTGCGTAGACCTGAAAGCCCAGCTTGGTTTCGTAGTCGTGCCCCGGCACGCCCTGATCGCGCCGCGCATTCACCGCGGCGTCCAGCGCCTGCTGCAGCGCATTGCGGGCCTGCGGATTCATGTCGCGCATCACCAGCCCCTGCACCAGTCGAGCACTGTGCGCCAGTTGGGCGTCGAACAGCTCCTCGATCTCGTGGCGGGCGTCGCGATAACTGCGCCAGGAGATCAGGCTCAGCGACAGCAGCAGGATGCCGAGCACCAGCACCAGGGTGCGGTTGCGGATAGAGCGCCTCAGCATTTGTCCGCCAGATAGCCGACCCCACGCACGGTGCGGATCAGTTCGGGGAAGAATTTCTTGCGCAGGTGATGGATATGCACCTCCAGCGCGTTGCTCTCGACTTCCTCGTCCCAGCCGTAAAGCACTTGTTGCAGCCGATCACGGGTCAGTACGCGGCCAGGCTGGGCAATCAGCTCATGCAGCAGCACGAACTCCTTGCGCGGCAGGTTGATCGGGGTGCCCTGGTAGCTGACCTGCTGATTGACCGGGTCGAGCAGGATGCCGCGGTACTCCAGTACCGGTTCAGGGCGATTGAAGCTGCGCCGGAGCAGAGCGCGCAGGCGGGCCTTGAGTTCGGCGACGTCGAACGGCTTGACCAGGTAGTCGTCGGCGCCGGCATCCAGCCCGGCGATGCGGTCGCTGGTGGCATCGCGCGCGGTGAGTACCAATACCGGGATCGGGTTGGCGCTGGCGCGCAGGCGCTTGAGCACTTCCAGACCGTCCATACGCGGCAGACCGAGGTCGAGGATGGCCAGCTCGAAGCTCTCGTGGCTCAGCGCATGCAGCGCGCTGGCGCCGTCCTGCAGCCAGTCCACCGTGTAGCCCTCGGGCTTGAGTGCGGTGCGGATGCCCTCGCCGAGGGCGCGATCGTCTTCCACCAGCAGAATGCGCATGTCGTTCCTGTCGTCCTGAAGGGTTCGCGGCATTGCTGTGCATTCAACGCCGCCGCACCCGGTTATTCCAGCTTTTCCTTGACCTGCGCGAGCAGCGCGCGGGCTTCGTCGCGGCGACCGGCATCGGCGACTTCACGACCCGCGCGGTCGGGCGCGGCAAGGGCCTTTTCCAGCGCCGCGCGCGCTTCCCCGTAGCGTTTCTTACGCAGCAGGAAATCACCGTGGAAGTAGTTTGGGTCGATGCCGTTCGGGTTCAGCGCCAGCGCCTGCTTGAACAGCGCCTCGGCCTTGTCCTCGTCACCGAAGCCGATCGGCCAGCCGGGCACCTGGTAGTAGAGGCTGGCGAGGCTGGTGTAGGCCGAGCCATCCAGCGCCTGTGGCTCAAGTTCGATGGCTTTTTCCAGTTCGACTTTAGCTTGCTTGACCAGGCCTAGCGCGCCGAGCCCGCCCTTGGCGCCGGCCCAGGTGCTGAGCACGATGCCGTGCCAGATATGCAGCTCGGCGGCCTGCGGTTCGCCGACCACCGCGCTTTCGGCCTCCGAGGCGAGCCGGGCGAAGGCCGCTTCGCGCTGCGCCGCCGGCAGCTGGTAGTTGATTTCCGCCCAGCGCGCCTGGATCTGGCGCAGCGACGATTCGCCGGCCGGACTGAGGGCGAAGGAGGGTTGGCTGGCCAGGGCCAGCATCAGTGCGCAAAGGCCGAGCAGACGCTTCATGGGTGTTCTCCGGTTGAGTTGGGCTGGGGTGTGGGCGGCTGCGGCTGTTCGGCGCCGGCGAAGTGCTTGATCACCGGCAACTGTTTGCGCAGGGCCTGGTCGACCAGCCGCGGCAGCAGGCTGTTGAGGCGCACGAAGAGTTTTTCCGGCCAGCCGAGGTAAAGCTCCTCTCGCTCGGCGGCGATGGCATGGACGATCTGCCGTGCGACTTCTTGCGGATCGTCCATCTCCACCTTCAGCGCATCGTTCATTGCCACCACGTCGGCGCTGTTCATTGCCGTGCGGGTCGCGCGCGGGGCGATGTAGAGCACCTTGACGTGACTGTCGGCCAGCTCGCGGCGCAGCGCCTCGGAAAAGCCGCGCAGGGCGAACTTGCTGGCGCAGTAGGCGGTGAAACCCGGGTAGCCGATGGAGCCGAAGGTCGAGCCGAGATTGACCAGCAGCGCCTGCGGCTGCTGGCGTAGTAGCGGCAGCAGCAGGTGGGTCAGCTGCAGCGTGGCGGTGACGTTGACGCCGATCAGGCGGGCGATGGCATCCTCGTCCTGCTGTTCGAGCAGGCTGAACTGGTTGATCCCGGCGGCATTGATCACGCAGTTGAGGCCGCCGAAACGCCGCGCGGCATCGAGCACCGTATGCCGGCCACTGCGCTGGGTGAGGTCGGCGCAGACCAAGTTGACCTGCCCCGGATAGCGGCGCGCCAGCGCTTCCAGGGCAAGACTGTCGCGTCCCACCAGTAACAGCCGTGCGCCGTTCGCGCAGAGCCGCTCGACCAGCACCTGGCCGATGCCGCCGCTGGCGCCGGTCAGCAGGATGCGCGCGTCACGCAGTTGCATGGTCGTGCTCCGGCGCGCTCAGGCTGCGGAAGATGTCGCCGTAGAGGCGGTAGACGACGCGCGCGGTGTGCACCACGGCGGCCTTGTCGGCATCGTTTTCGAGGCGGTTCATCAGCTTCTTGAAGAACTCGATGTGCTCCAGGTCCAGGCTGCCGTGGGAGGTCAGGTAGCTGAACGCCTTGGCCGGCAGCTGAAGTTTGTCCTGCAGCACGCCGGCGGCCTGGGTCGCCAGCGCGATGCTGGTGCCTTCCAGCACGTTGACCATGCCGAAGAAACTCGCCGGATTGTGCCGCGCGATGCGGTCGTAGACGTAGGCGACCATCAGCTCAGTGGGCAGTGCCGGCTGGCCGTGGCGCACCGCCTCGGCATCGCCGCCACAGGCGCGGATGTCGTTGAGGATCCATTCCTGATGGCCGATTTCCTCCTCGATGTATTCGGCGATCGCCTCGCGCAGCCACTCCAGCCGCTCCGGCAGGCGTGCGCCGCAAGCCATCAACAGCGGCACGGTGTGCTTGACGTGGTGGTAGGCCTGACTCAGGAAGGCGATGTACTGCGCGCGGGTCGCGGTGCCGGCGAGCGCAGCGTGGATGATCGGTGCGCGGAGCAGGTATTCGCGCTCGGTATTGGTCTGGTGTTGCAACTGGTCGAAGAAATCCATGATGAACCTCGAAAGTCAGGACGGAAGGGCGTTGATCGCCGATTGGTAATGGTTGAAGAGGGCGTTGCGACGCAGCCGGCCGTTGGCGGTGACCAGACCGTTGCTGGCGGTGAAGGGCTCGGCGGCGCGCAGCCAGTGGTGCACGCGGGCGTAGTCCGGCAAGCCGGCGTTGACCCGCTCGACTGCCGCCCGCAGCTCGGCATCGCTGCAATCGCCGCGTCTGGGCACCAGCACGGCGGCGTTCTGTGCCAGTGCCTCGCCATGCAGCCAGGCCTGAGCGATGGCTGCCTGCTGCACCAGCTCGGCCTCCACCCATTCCGGGTTGACGTTGCGCCCGTAGGCGGTGACGAACTGGTGCTTCTTGCGCCCGTGCAGGATCAGGAAGCCATCCTCGAAGTGGCCGAGGTCGCCGGTCGGCAGCCACTCGCCGACCTGCGGCGGTTCGCCGAGGTAGCCGAGCATATGCGGGCCGCGCACCAGTACCTCGCCATCGTCGGCCAAGCGCAGTTCGACGTGCGCCAGCGGCCGGCCGACCGTGCCGATGCGCCGTGCCTCGGGTGTGTTCAGGCAGACCACCGAGGCGCACTCGGACAGGCCGTAGCCCTCGAACACCGGTAGGCCGAGCCGCTCGGCGCGCTCCAACAGCTGCGGCGCGACGCGGCCGCCACCGACCGCGATAAAGCGCAGCGAGGTCGGCATCGGCACGCCCTGCTCGGCGGCGCTGACCAGAGCCAGCAACAGCTGCGGCAGCAGGATCAGGCTGTGCGGCTGGCTTGTCTGCAGCGTGACCAGCAAACGTTGCAGCTCGAAGCCCGCCGCACCGCTGAAACCGATCTCCGCCAGCGGGCGCAGCTCGACCCGTGCGCCGGCCAGCAGCGGCGCATAGAGCCCGGCGATGTTCTCCAGCAGCGTCGCCAGCGGCAGCACGCACAGGTGCTGGCGCACGTCGCACGGCAGGCTGGCCTGCCGCAGGCTCTCGGCCACCGCCAGTTGCGCCTCGGCATCCAGGCAGACGCCCTTGGGCTGGCCGGTGGTGCCGGAGGTATAGGTGATCTTCAGCGTGCCAGGCGGCACCGGCGTGACGGCATCCGGCTGGCGCTGCAGCAGGCCAGTGGCGGTCTGCTGGAAGCCGCAGCGCTCGCTGAGCGGGCTGGCGGTGCCGATCAGACAGTCGGTGCCGGCGTGCTGCAGCACGTGCTCCTGCTGCGCCGCGGAAAAGAATGCCGGCAGCGGCACGCAGACCAGCCCGGCGCGCAGCAGGGCCAGGTCCCACAGCGCCCACTCCAGACCGTTATCCAGCGCCAGGGCGACGCGCTGCACGCCGAGCTGTTGCAGATGGCTGGCGCGCGCGGCCACCTCATGGCGCAGTTCGGCGTAGCTCAGTTGGCGCGGCCCTTCGCTCAGCGCGATGCCGGCGTGCTGGTCGAGTGCCGTCCAGAAGCGTTCAGCTGCAGGCTGCATGGGGCGCCTCCGCGGTGTCGAACAGCGGCTGATAGCCGAGCCGCGCATAGAGGCCGAGCTGCAGCAGGCGCTGGTGGCCTGGCAGGATCTCGCCGGCCATCAGCTGCGGCCGGCAGGCGTAGTAGCTGCCCCAGTCGGCCAGCTCCTCGCCCATGCGCGCCGGATCGGCCAGACCCAGCGGCAGCGGATCGAGCGCCAGGCGCTGGAAGCTGTTAAGCAGTGCCGGCGTGCCGGTGAACACCACCCAGCGAAAGCCCTGGGCGACCAGCAGATCGGTCAGCGCGACGATCAGCAGGCGCGCCGAGGCATTGCCGAAGGCGGCGAGGTTGCCGACCTCGACGATCTCCTCGCGCGGCACCGTACGCCCATGGCGCTGGCTCACGGCCTGCTCGATGGGCTCGTCCAGATAGCGTTCGAGAAACAGCGGCCGGCGCCGGGCGCTGCGCAGGCCGACCGCGCCATGCACCTCGCCATTGTCGCCATGCAGGCCGAGCAGGCAGGGCATGAAATGACGCACCTGCGCCTGATAGTGCTCGGCGAAACGCTGGCGGATGAAGTCTTCCAGCGCTGTGCGCCGCTCGCCTGCATCGGCCTGCGCCAGTTGCAGGCAGAGCGACGGCTCGCGGCCAATGCGTGCCAGTACATCGGTGTGATCGACCCAGGGCAGTTCCATCGGGGAACCTCGGTTAGAAGCCTGGGCCGGATTGTTGGGGCGCAAACTTAAGGCAGTCTTAAGCCGCACAGGGCTAAATGCGGGGCTGCCTAGGCGACGTTTTTTTCACATCGTCTCGGCTATGCTCTGCGCGGCGCGCAGGCGTAATAAGCAGCGTCTGCCGTTCCGAAACCTCTACCGAGTACCCCAGCGATGCGCATCCTGGTCATCGAAGACAACCGTGACATTCTCGCCAACGTGCTGGATTACCTCGAGCTCAAGGGCTACGTTGTCGACTGCGCGCAGGATGGCCTCAGCGGCCTGCACCTGGCCGCCACCCAGGACTACGACCTGATTGTGCTGGACCTGATGCTGCCGGGCATCGACGGGCTGCAGGTGTGCAAGCGCCTGCGCGACGATGCCGGGCGCGATACGCCGATCATCATGCTCACCGCCCGCGATGCGCTGCCTGACCGCATCAAGGGGCTGCAGGCCGGTGCCGATGACTATCTGATCAAGCCCTTCGCGCTGTCCGAGCTGGTTGCCCGTATCGAGGCGATCCTGCGTCGCTGCCAGGGATCGCGTCGCCGGCAGCTGCAGGTGGCCGATCTCTGCTACGACCTGGACACCCTAGAGGCCAGTCGTGGTGGCCAGCCGATTCGCCTCAACCCTATCGGCCACAAGCTGCTGGCGATCCTCATGCAGCGCAGCCCGGCGGTGGTGCGCCGCGAAGCGCTGGAAGATGCCGTCTGGGGTGATCACGTGCCGGACAGCGATGCGTTGCGCAGCCATATCCACCAGTTGCGCCAGGTGCTCGACAAGCCGTTCGCCAAGCCGTTGCTGCATACCGTGCACGGCCTTGGCTTCCGCCTGGCGGAGGACTGCGATGCTCGCTAAGCAGCCGCTGGCGCGGCGGATCGTCATCGCCTTCACGCTGATGACGCTGGTGGTGAGTGGGGCGTTCGCCCTCGGCATCGTCGGGGTGGTGCACTTCATCGAGGAGCAGCTGGTCACCGAGGAGCTGAGTCGCGACCTGGACATCGTGCTCAACGAGGACCTGCCAAACGGACGGACACCGCAGCTGGACACCAGCACCCACTTCTTCGCCGCGCATCTGCCCGAGCACCCGATGCCAAAGGCGTTTGCCGGGCTCGGCGAGGGGTTCACCGAGGACGATGCCTACTACGTCTATGTGCGCAAGGTCGGCGCTGAGCGCTACGTGCTGGTGCAGGAGCAGCACGAGTTCGAGGCCCGTGAGGATGCGCTGTTCAACGTCGTGCTGGCCGGCTTTCTGCTCAGCGTGTTGGGTGCCTGGGCGCTGGGGCGGCTGATGGCCAACCGGGTATTGGCACCGGTCAGCCGCCTGGCCAACCAGGTGCGCCACCGCGACCAGCTGCATCCGCTGGCGCCGCCGCTGGCACTGCAGTATCCCGATGACGAGGTCGGCCATCTGGCCGCTGCGTTCGACAGCACCCTCGGCCAGCTGCGCCAGATCCTGGAGCGTGAGCGGCTGTTCACCGCCGATGTCAGCCATGAACTGCGCACGCCGCTGATGGTGGTGCTCGGCGCCTGCGAGCTGCTCGAGCAGCGGGCCGAGCTGTCGCCAG
>NZ_JXXD01000089.1 GCF_000935215.1 Stutzerimonas stutzeri | reverse complement strand
TGTAGCGGATGCGCGCCTGCCCGGCGACCTGCTGCGGCTTGTGCAGATGGCCGAGGGCGACGTAGGCGACGGACTCGGGGAACAGACTGGCCGGCAGCGCTTCGGCGCTGCCGATAACGATATTGCGCTCGGACTCCTCCGACACCGCGCCGCCGGCCATGTGTGCGTGGCTCATGGCGACCAGCGCCTGGCCGGGCTGGCGTGCGGATTCGGCGGCAGCGATCAGCCGCTCGTGGACCTGACGGATGCCGGCCATGTAGTCGTCGCCCAGCGTCATTCCGGTGACTTCGGCCGGACGCAGGAAGGGCAGGGTGAGACACCAGACGGCGGTGTTGCCAGCGGCGTCGTGTAGCGGCACCAGCAGCCGCTGGTGATCCAGCTGGCCCTCGGAGACCCAGCTGATGCGACCGACGGCGTGTGCGTTGAGACGCTTCATCAGCGGCGCCGGTAGTTCGATGCGACCGCCGGAATCGTGGTTGCCGGCGATCATGACGATGTCCAGCTGCGGGAGTTTTTCGTGGGCGCGGACGATGAAATCGTAGAGGCGTTCCTGGGCCTTGAGTGGCGGGTTGACCGTGTCGAACACATCGCCGGCGATCAGCAGGGCGTCGGCGCGGTGGGCGACCAGCTGGTCGAGCAGCCAGGCGAGGAATTGCGCGTGTTCGAAGTCGCGGTCCTGGCCGTGGAGGGTCTGGCCGAGGTGCCAGTCGGAGGTGTGGATCAGGCGCATGGGCTCAGGCTCATTGTGGGCGGGTGCAGTGGCGAACCGCTGGCTTGGGATGGGCGGTGGGTGGTTGCGTCGGATGTAAGGCTTGTGGGAGCAGTCTTGACCGCGAAGCTGGTTGGTTTTTGAGTTTTTAGGTGGCTGCCGCTCTTCGTGCCGGTATGAGGCGCCGGTTTCGCCCTGCTGGGCGACTCACTTTTTTCAGTCGCGAAAAAAGTAAGCAAAAACGCTTGCCCCTGCATCCGGGTCTCGCTGCGCGAGACTTCCCTCATTTCATCCACGTTCCGGGGGCCGGCGTACAAGGGCCATCCATGGCCCTTTACGCCTCTCGCGGCATCCATGCCGCTCACTCCCCTCCACGCGGATTCCATTCGGCCTCCTGAAAGGGGCGTTTGGTGTTGCCTGAAAGCTTGTGCAAATGGCAATGGGCGGGGGGCGTTGTAATTGGCCACATCTACACTCTGCTTGGTTGATCCGCGTGGCAATACACAGGGCGTAGGGACCATCATTGGTTCTGCACGCGATAAACGGCACAGACTTTCGCCTCTACTATCTCTCGGAAACTCACAGGCGACTCGGACCCAAGTCCCCGTCAGGAGGCCGAACGTAGTCGCTGTGGAAGGGGTTGAGCGGCATGGATGCCGCGAGAGCTGCGCAGGGCCATGGATGGCCCTCCGCAGCGTGCCCCTGGAATGGCGATGGAGTGAGGGTACCCTTCGCGCAGCGAAGGGCCGGATGCCGGGGTGGCCTTCTTTTTGGTTACTTTTTCTTGGCCAGACAAGAAAAAGTGACGCGCCGTGAGAGGCGCAACCCGGATTCCAGGCCCAGGAAAGCGCGGCGCTCACATACCGAAATCCGTGCCGACGCTCTTCGCGGTTAAGACCGCTCCCACATGGAGGCAGCGGCCCTTCACGGTCACGACCACCCCCACAAGCCCTCACGAGTACAACCACCCCTTCAACGCCTGCAGATTCCCCACCTGCAGCTGCTGCGCCGCCGCATTGGCCTGAACGGTATTCGGATCGATGCCGAAGCGCTGCAGCACGTACTGCACCAGCGCTCCGCGCGTCTCCACGGGCAGTTGGCCCTCGACCATGCCGAAGTCCACCTCGATGATCGCCTTCTGCGCAGGGCTCAATCGCGCGTCCGGCTCGATCAGCACGGTCACCGGCGTGTTCCACGCCTCGTCCTGCTCGCGGATGTGTTCGCTTTCGTCCATCAGGTCCGGCTCGCCACGGAAGCGGCTGAGCACGAAATCGCGGTATTCGCGGTTCTTCTCGCAGTAGGCGCGCACGTGCCAGCGCATGCCGGTGAACACCAGCGTGTGCGGCGCCATCACACGGATTTCCACCTCGGGATTGGCCAGCGAGACATACTCGCTCTCCAGCCGCAGCCCCTCGCGACAGGCCTGCAGGATCGGCCGCAGCACCTCGGGTCGGATACTGCGGTCCGGCACCTGCAGCACTTCGGTATGCGCGTAGGCCAGCGCCAGGCCCTCGATATGCGGGGCGCGCACACGGTTCTGGTCGAGTAAATGCAGATAGGCGCTGGCGCTGCCGTCGATGAACAGCGGCTGGAAGCCTTTGGTCGGCTTGTAGCCCTTCAGATGGCGGTCATATGTCAGGTTTTTGGGCGCATGTTCGTTCAGGTAGGTGTTGATGTCTTTCGATGCCTGCTGGCGGCTGATGCCGAAACTCTGCATCAGGTGGCCCGTGGTCAGGCGGCCTTCCCACCAGGCGATGGTCTCGATCAGCCGGTAGCGCAGCGCCAGGTCCCAGCGAATCTGACTGATCGATTGCTTGCGTTTCATCGCCTCTGCACCTGTTCCAAAGATTTACATGCCTATGTCGAGCAGGTCGACGTGTCGCGCAACGCTACATATATTCGGGGTATGTTTCAACTCGATCCGGTGGATGAGGAGACCCTGACATGAGCCTGATGATCAATGCGTTGGTGATGTCCTGCATGGCGTTCGTTGTGATGCTGTTTCTGGCCTGGCTGGCCTATGGCAGCGGCAATCGGAAGGGGTGATGAGCGTTACAGTTCTATGAAGATCAGTGGATTCCCGATGGACGGCATGAATCTCCGAGCGACGAACAGGGTCTTTGTCTCAGGCTCATTGCTAGAGATGCTTCATGAAGACTCTTTCCCGCTACCTGGCCGAAACCTTCACCTCGCAGTACCGCACGCGCGTCGAGCCGCAAGCGGACGGTCGCCTGCTGGTGCATGTCGGCTACCCGATCAATGGCACCCACGCCACGCGCATCATGGCCGGGCACCAGGTGCAGAACACCCTGCTGGTCGAAACCATACTCGAAGACATGCGTAACGAACTGGCTCGTCCGCAATGATGCTCAGCGCGTCGCCGGCAGTGCGATGCGCACCCGCAAACCGCCCAGCGGGCTTTCTTCAAGACTCCACTCGCCACGCCAGGCCGTCAGGATATCGCTGACGATTCCCAGCCCCAGCCCGTGACCTTCCGCCGACTCGTCCAGCCGTACGCCACGGTTGATGACCTGCTCGCGCTGTGCCGCCGGAATCCCCGGTCCGTCGTCGTCCACCAGCAGGACGAAGCCATCGCCGTTGCGCTCGATGCTCAGCTCGACGCGGCTACGGGCCCACTTGCAGGCGTTATCCAGCAGATTGCCCAGCAGCTCGAGCATGTCCTCGCGATCACGCGGCAGGCGGCAGCCGGCGGGCGCCTGCCAGCGCAGGTCGAGGCCGCTGCGGTGGATCATCGCCAGCGTATCGAGCAGCGCCGGCAGTTCCGCGTCGCAGTCGAAATGCGCACCGGGCAGCACGTCCACCGATAGCCGCGCGCGGCCCAGTTCGCGGCTGACCCGCTGCTGGATCTGCTCCAGCTGCTCCTGCAGGCTGGCCTGCAGTTCGGGGTGGGCGGCGAGTTCTTCGCGTTGCACCAGGCTGCCGAGCACCGCCAGCGGTGTTTTCAGCGCGTGACCGAGGTTTCCCAGCGCGTGCCGCGAGCGCTGCAGGGTCTCCTCCGTGTGGCTGAGCAGATGATTGATCTGCTCCACCAGCGGCTGCAGCTCGACGGGCGCCTGCTGGTCCAGCTGCTGGCGCTGGCCCTGCTGCAGCTGGGCGATCTGCTGCCGCGCGCGCTCCAGCGGGCGCAGTGCCAGCCTCATGGCGTAGCGCTGCAACAGCAGCAGGGCGAGCAGGGCGAAACCGACCAGGCCCAGGCCGCTCAGCCGCACGCGGGCAAAACTTTCGAGGACCGGCGTGTAGTCCTGCGCCACGCTGATGACGATCGGCTGGCCGTCGCGGCGGTACTCGGCGCGATAACCCAGCAGTCGCTGTTCCTGCGGGCCGTCGAGCAGTTCGTCCGCCAGGCCCGCGCGTTCCGGCCATTCTGGCGAGGCGTCCCACAGCGAGCGGGAGCGCCAGGTGCGCTCGGGCAGTTCGATCTTGAAATAGTGGCCGGAGAATGGCCGTTGATAGCGCGGGTTGAGGCGCTGCACGTCCAGCTGATCGCCGTCCGGCCCCTTCACCAGTGCAATCAGCAGGCCCTCCGTTTCCTCGCGCAGATCGGTTTCCAGACTGCGCCTGAGGCCTGACTCGAAGAGCCACAGGCTTGTCTGCACCAGCACCAGCGCGACCAGTAGCAGGGTGGCGATCAGCGCCAGGCTGAGGCTGCGCTGGATGGACTTCACGGCTGGCCGCCGAAGCGATAGCCCTGGCCGCGGCGCGTTTCGATCAGTTCGCGGCCGAGCTTGCCGCGCAGCCGGTTGATATGCACCTCGATGACGTTGGAATCGCGCTCGGTTTCACCGTCGTACAGGTGTTCGGTCAGCTGGGTTTTCGACAGCAGCTGCCCCGGATGCAGCATGAAATAGCGCAGCAGGCGGAATTCTCCGGCGGTGAGTTCGATGTCCTGACCATCCTTGCGACAGCACTGGCGCGACTCGTCCAGCTCCAGGCCGCCGGCCTGCAACATGGGCTGGTTGGCCAGGCCGTGGGCACGGCGCAGCAGCGCCTGGATGCGCAGCAGCAGTTCTTCGGGATGAAAGGGCTTGGTCAGGTAGTCGTCGGCGCCGGCCTTGAGACCGTCGATGCGCTCGGCCCAGGAGCCGCGCGCGGTAAGGATCAGCACCGGTGTGGTGAGGCCGCCGGCACGCCAGTCGCGCAGCACCTCCAGCCCCGGTTTGCCAGGCAAGCCGAGGTCGAGAATGATCAGGTCATAGGGCTCGCTGGCGCCCTGGTATCCGGCGTCGCGGCCATCGGCCAGCCAGTCGATGGCATAACCGTTGCGGCTGAGGCTGGCGACCAGTTCATCGGCCAGCGGAACGTTGTCTTCGACCAGTAGCAGACGCATCAGTCTTCTTCATCCTTGAGCAGGCGCCCGTCGCGGGCATCCAGTTCGAGCTCGCGGGCAACGCCGTCGGTGGTGAGCAATTCGATCTCGTAAACGTAGATGCCATCTTCCTCCTCCAGCTCCGCTTCCAGCAGGCTGGCCCCCGGATAGCGCTCCATGGCGCGCTGGAGCAGGGCTTCCAGCGGCATGATCAGACCCTCGCGGCGCAGCCGCAGGGCCTCATCCTGGTCCAGGTCGCGGCTCGCCGCCGGAGTGGCAGCGAGCAGCAGGGTCAGTGGAACGGTTACGAAAAGGGGGGCACGCATGGATGGCCTCAGTCGTCCTGATGGTCCTTCAGCACTTCGCCGGTCTTGGCGTCGAGCTCGACGTCCCATTGCACACCTTTGTCGTCGCGCAGTTCAAGCTGATAGACGTAGCGGCCGTACTCTTCTTCCAGCTCGGTCTCCTCGACGGTAGCGCCGGGGTGCTTGGCCAGTGCCGCTTCGTTGAGCTTCTCGAACGACTGGATGGTGCCGGCATCGCGCAGCTTCAGTGCTTCGTCGGGACCGATGTCCTTGGCCATGGCCAGGTTGGCACCGAGGGCGAGGGTGGCGGCGGTGAACAGCGTAGTCAGTGTTTTCATGGTTTTGATTCCTGTGGTTGGTTTCGACGATTCACAGGTTACGGGGGCTTGCTTAAACGAAACTGAACGTCGCCAGGCGGCTGCGAATGCACCGTTCGGGCGAGGGCGAACCGCGCCATGGGGACTACGCTTGCTGCAGGTCAGCACGACCGATCGATCGGGGTGAGTCGTCATGAAAACCGTGTTTCTCGTACTGCTTGCGACCCTCGGGCTGAGTGGCCAGGCCTCTGCCGAGGATCTGCTGAAGCCCTCCACCACACCGCCACCGGTCGATGATGTGGCGGCTGGCAACAGCCTGGAGGCCGAGCCCGCTTACCAGGCCGAAGGCGTGATCCGCGCCATCGATGCCCGGCAGGGCAGCGTCACCATCGCCCACGGGCCGGTGCCGGAATTGAAGTGGCCGGCGATGGTGATGCCGTTCAAGGCGGACGCCGCACAGCTCGGCGGGCTGGCCGTGGGCGATGCGGTGGAGTTCCGCTTCAGCAACGGCGAGATGGATCCGCAGATCGTCTTCATTCGACGGCAGTAGCCTCAGCGTCGCGCCTGCTCGTGGCAGCAGCCGGCGGGCTCCGAGCGTCCGCTCGGGGCAACGCGATCATCGCTGTCGTAACGGTCGTGCAGGCGTACCCAGTCGGTGAGGTTGTGCCGCGGGCCCGTTTCGTTGCGACCGTTGGGCGTCATGTCCAGCAGTACATAGGTGCCGAGCAGTTCTTCCGCGCCGCGGCCATAGGCCGAGAAGGTGTGGAAGATGTCGCCCTGCGGGTCGCGGTAAAAAACACTGAAGCCCGACAGCTCCTCGCAGACGAAGGGTTGCCAGGCGTAGTTGTAGAAGACCTTGCCCTCGACGATGTCCTCGGCATCGAAGGACACGTGGAAGTCGCGGTTGAACGTGCTGCCGGCCGACGACAGCCAGCGGAACTGCCAGCCCATGCGCTGGCGGAACGCATCCAGCCGGTCGAACGGCGCGCGGGAAATGGCGGCGAAGCTGACGTCATGCTGCAGCAGGTGCAGTAGCGCACCGCCGATATGATCGGCCTCGAACGAACAGCCGACGCAACCCTCGGTCCAGTCCGGGCCGAACATGAAGTGCTTGATCACCAGCTGGCTGCGACCCTCGAACAGCTCGCTCAGGAGAACCGCGCCGCTGGCATCGTGAAAGCGATAGTCCTGCGCAAGGCATCGCCAGGGCAGTTGCCGACGCTTTTCGCTGAGCGCATCGCGCTGGCGGGTGAGCTGTTTCTCTTCCTGCAGATGGGCGCTGTGGGCGGCCAGCCAGTCCTGATCGGATACGACCTTGTGCGTTGCCATGTAGACCTCCGGGGCGCGGATTGGAAGCGGGCGCGGAGCCACCGCCGCGCGGCAATGGCCCTGTGACAGAGTCGATTGGCGCCGGGCGAAATCGACATCGGGCCAGGGAACGTCCGGCGGCTGGCGGCGCGGTGGTTGAACTTAGCGGCCGCCGCCGCGCTCGTAATTCAGGCAAGGGCCAACCGTATGGCCCGATCTGATCCCGTTCGCAGAAGGAATAACGAGATGTACAACAAGACACTGACCGCCGCGCTCGCCGTTGCCATCCTCGGTTCTGGTGCTGCCTTCGCCGCCGACAAACCCGGCGCCGACTGGACCAGCCTCGAACAGGCCGTAGAGAAGGCCAAGGCCGCCGGCTACACCGAACTGCACGGCATCGAGGCCGATGATGATGGCTGGGAAGGCGAGGGCATGAAGCAGGACGGCAAGAAGTACGAGTTCAAGATCGATGGCCGTACCGGCGAAGTGACCAAGGACAAGGAAGACTGAGCCTGCGCGTTCCTCTCGCCTGGCGTCTTCGCTGAGCGCATCGCCTGCCCCCTGGCGGCGCTGCGCTCAGCAGCCACTTGCCACCGCTCTCCCGCAACGGGAGGCAGCTACTGACAGAGCAGGTATCATCCACCTCCCTCGTCGCTACCGTGTAGCTGCATTCATGTCCGCTTCCAGTTCCCGCCCCAGCACCCTGCATCTGCCGCCAGGCGATTGGCCTACGGTGCTCGACTGCCTGTGCGCGCACTTCCCTGCGATCAGTCGCGCTACCTGGCTCGATCGCATCGCCCGCGGCCGCGTGCTTGATGCGCAGATGCAGCCGATCGATGCCGCGCAGACCTATCGGGTAGGCATGCGCATTCATTACTTTCGCGAAGTGCCGAATGAGATCCCGGTGCCGTTCGAAGAACGCATCCTGCATGTCGACGAGCATCTGGTGGTAGCCGACAAACCGCACTTTCTCTCGGTGATGCCGGCCGGCGAATACGTCAACGAAACCCTGCTGGCGCGGCTCAGCAAACGGCTGGGTAACGCCGATCTGGTGCCGATTCATCGTATCGATCGGCTCACCGCCGGTCTGGTGCTGTTCTCGGCCAACCGGGAGAGCCGTGGTGCCTACCAGGCGCTGTTCCGCGAGCGGGAGATCAGCAAGCGCTACGAGGCAATCTGCCCGGCGCTGCCGCATGTCGAATTTCCCCTGCGCCGACGCCTGTGCATGGTGCCGGGCGACCCCTTCTTCCTGATGCGTGAGGGCGCCGGTGAGCCGAACAGCGAAACGCTGATCGAGGTGCTCGAACGGCGCGGCGACCTCTGGCGCTACGGGCTCTCCCCCATCAGCGGCAAAAAGCACCAGCTGCGCCTGCACATGGCCACGCTCGGCGCCGGTATCTGCAATGACCCGTTCTATCCCGAGCTGCTCGAGCGCAGCGAGCGTGAGGCCGACGACTACGCGCGGCCACTGAAGCTGCTGGCGCGTGGATTGCGCTTTAGCGATCCGCTGAGCGGAGCGCTGCGCGAATTCGAGAGTACGCTGCAACTGGACTGGTAGCGGCGGGCGCACCTTCGCGGCATTGGCGAGTCTCAAATCCAAGACAGCCCAGCCACTGGTGCAGCCATGCCCGAAGGTCCTTCCATCGTCATCCTGCGTGAAGAAGTCGCGGCATTCGCCGGGCGCACCATCGAACGTGCCGAGGGCAGCGCCAAGATCGACATGTCCCGGCTGGCCGGTCAGGTGGTGCGTGGCTTCCATAGCTGGGGCAAGCATTTCCTGATCGAGTTGGACGACGTCTCCGTCCGCATCCACCTGCTGCTGTTCGGCAGCTACCGCATCAACGAGCGCAAGGATGCCGTAGCACGGCTTAGTCTGGGCTTTGCCAACGGCGAGCTGAACTTCTATGCCTGCTCGGTGCAGTTGATCGAAGGGCCGCTGGATGCGACGTACGACTGGAGCATGGACCTGATGAGCGACGCCTGGAGCCCGCGCGCCACGCTCAAGCGGCTGCGCGCACGTCCGCGGCTATTGGCCTGCGATGCGCTGCTCGACCAGACGCTGTTCGCCGGCTCCGGCAACATCATCAAGAACGAGGTGCTTTACCGCATCCGCGTGCATCCACTGTCGCTGATCGGCGAACTGCCGGCGGCCAAGCTGCGCGAGCTGGTGCGTGAAGCGCGTACCTACAGCTTCGAGTTTCTCCAGTGGAAGCGGGCCGGTGTGCTCAAGGCGCACTGGCTGGCCCACGGCAAGACCACCTGCGTGCGCTGCCGGATTCCGCTGGTCAAGGTGAAAGAGCTGGGCCGCAGCCAGCGCCGGGCGTTCTTTTGCGAACGCTGCCAGAAGCGCTATGGCGAGTCAGCGCAGATCGCGGCCGACGAGCCGGGCGCGGTGGATGAGGGGTGGGGTGTACAACGGCACCGCCTTCTCCACGCGGTTGATCTGCCGTCGCCCAGGTGGTCGCCGGGTCCCGGTGGAAAAGCTGCGCGTTTTCTACCCTACGGCGGCCGTGGTGTTGGGGCGTAGATGGTTCGTCGGTGCAGGATGCTCGTAGGGTGGACAACGGCACCGCCTTGTCCACGTCGCGGTCGGGCTCCGCTGCGCGTTGCCTATCGCCTCAGCGCAACAGCCGCCTGAGCGCCTCGGCCAGCTGCGGCGCCATGCTCACCGCGTTGCTTTCATGGGCGATGCAGTCGGTGCTCCAGATCTGACCGACGCCGGCAGCGCGGATCACTGCCAGCGCATCGTCGGCGAAGAGGGCGTGGGTCACTGCGACGTCTACCGAGGCGGCACCGGCGGCCAGGAGTTTCTCCGCGGCGTTGGCAAGGGTGCGACCGGAACTGGCGACGTCGTCGAGCAGCACCACATGGCGCCCGGCAAACGCCAGCGGCGGCAGCGCGATGTCGACCTGACGATCGCCGTGGCGCACCTTGTTGCACACGCCGTGTTCGAAGCCATGTTCGACGGCGGCAGCTTCGATCCATTGCAGGGCCTCGGCATCCGGGCCGATCAGCAGGGCGTCGGGATGCCGCTCGGCGATCAGCCGTGCCAGCGCCGGTGCCGCGCAGAGCGTGACGGCATCTTCCAGCGGCACGGCTTCCTGCAGGGTAGCGACGCGGTGCAGGTGCGGGTCGACGGCGATCAGCCCGTCGAACTGCCCGGCCAGCAGCTGGCCGATGACCCGCTGGCTGACCACCTCGCCCGGGTTGAAGGCGATGTCCTGACGCATGTACGCCAGATAAGGTGTGACCAGGATCAGTCGCCTGGCGCCCAGTCGGCGCGCCTCGCCGGCGATCAGCAGCAGCTCGACCAGCTTCTCGTTGGGATGGTCGAGGCCGCGGTAGATCACCAGCTGCTCGGCGATGGCCTCGCCTTCGCCCAGCGGCAGACACAGGCGCAGTTCGTCATCGGGAAAGCGGTGGCGCTCGACTGCCGCGGCGGCCAGCCCAGAGGCTTCGGCCAGCCGCAGGGCGGCGGCGCGCTCGTCATCGAAATACAGCAGCTGGTTTTGCATCGGCACTCCCGAAACGGTTTTTGGCTGTTCGGCGCTGCCGACCTGAACCTCTGGCGATCCCGGCGCGGCAGTCCGCCTGAATGGGATACAGACAGCCTGCGATGCGCAGCCGTTCGCCGGGAGTGGCCAGTCGTCGTCAGCGCGCTGCCCAGCCGCCGTCCATGTTCCATGCCGCGCCGCGTACCTGGTCACCGGCTTCGCTGCACAGGAACAGCGCCATGGCACCCAGCTGTGCGGGGGTGACGAAGTCCAGCGAGGGCTGCTTTTCGGCGAGCAGATCGTGGCGGGCGCGCTGTTCGTCACCACTTGCCCGCGCGCGCTCGTCGATCTGCTGCTGCACCAGTGGCGTCAGCACCCAGCCGGGGCAGATGGCGTTGCAGGTGATCGGTGTGGTGGCGGTTTCCAGCGCGACGACCTTGGTCAGCCCGACCAACCCGTGCTTGGCGGCGACATAGGCGGCCTTCTGCTCCGAGCCCACCAGCCCGTGCACCGAGGCGATATTGATGATCCGCCCCCAGCCGCGCTGGCGCATGCCGGGCAGCGCCAGGCGTGTGGTGTGAAATGCCGAGGACAGGTTGATGGCGATGATGGCGTCCCAACGGTCGACCGGGAACTCCTCCACCGGCGCCACGTGCTGGATGCCGGCATTGTTGACCAGGATGTCGACGCCGCCGAAGTCGCGCTCGGCATAGGCGAACAGCTCGGCGATCTGTGCCGGATCGGACACATCCGCGCCGTGGTGGCCGACCTTGCGGCCGTGCCGGCCGACTTCGGCCAGCGCTGCCGAGGCATCGCCGAAACCGTTGAGGATCAGGTCGGCGCCAGCTTCGGCCAGCTTCAACGCGATCCCGAGGCCAATGCCGCTGGTGGAGCCGGTGACCAGTGCGGTCTTGCCTGTGAGGTTCATGGTTTCTCCCGCTTGGCGGCGACCGCCCGAGGACGGCGCCTTTGCTTTTCTTGTTGTCGGAAGGCAATCGCTGATGGCGCCGCGCATCGCCGATAACGGCGAGCGGCCGCCACCATCAGACGATGCCGGTAGCGTAGTACACGCCGATCACGAAGAAGGCTGCGGCCGTGGCGATCAGGGTGATGGCGAAGATGTCCTTGTAGGATTCGCGGTGGGTCAGTCCGGTGACTGCCAGCAACGTGATCACCGCGCCGTTGTGCGGCAGGGTGTCGAGGCCGCCGGAGGCCATCGAGGCGACCCGGTGCAGCACCTCCAGCGGGATCTGCGCGGCGTTGGCGGCGGCGACGAAGCTGTCCGCCATCGCGGCCAGGGCAATGCTCATGCCGCCGGAGGCCGAGCCGGTGATGCCGGCCAGCAGGTTGACTGTGATGGCTTCATTGATCAGCGGATTGGGAATCGCCGACAGCGCGTCGGCCACCACGATGAAGCCCGGCAGCGAGGCGATCACCGCGCCGAAGCCGAATTCCGACGCGGTGTTCATCGCCGCCAGCAGCGAACCACCGACCGCCGTGCGGCTGCCCTCGGCGAGCTTGCCGCGCAGGGTGCCGAAGCTGGTCGCCAGCACCAGGGCGATGCCCAGCAGGAGCGCGGCCTCCACCGCCCAGATCGCGGTGAGTTTGCCGACCTCGGTGACCAGCGGTGCGCTCATGCCGGGCAGCTGCAGGCTGTGGCTGGTGCCGTAGAACTCGGGAATCCAGCGGGTGAACAGGAGGTTGGCCACCAGCACCAGAATCAGCGGCGACAGCGCCAGCCAGGGGTTGGGCAGGGCGATATCGGCCGGCGTCTCCGGCTCGTTGCGCAGGTTGGTGCCGTAGCCTTCGCCAGCGGCCATGGCCTTGCCGAGCTGCCACTTGAGATAGAGCATGCCCAGGCCAAAGACGAATATCGTGCCGATCAGGCCGAGCCAGGGCGCGGCCCAGGTGGTGGTGTTGAAGAACGTGGTGGGGATGATGTTCTGGATCTGTGGCGTGCCTGGGATGGCCGTCATGGTGAAGGTGAACGCGCCGAGGGCGATGGTCGCCGGGATCAGCCGCTTGGGCATGTTGCTCTGGCGGAACATCTCGGCGGCGAACGGATACACCGCGAACACCACGACGAACAGCGACACGCCGCCGTAAGTGAGCAGCGCGCAGACCAGCACGATCACCAGCATCGCCTGGCTGGTGCCCAGCAGACGGATCGCCGCGGCGACGATGGAGCGCGAGAAGCCGGACATCTCGATCAGCTTGCCGAACACCGCACCGAGCAGGAATACCGGGAAGTACAGCTTGATGAAGCCGACCATCTTCTCCATGAAGATGCCGGTGAAGGCCGGCGCCACGGCGGACGGGTCGGTTAGCAGCACCGCTCCCATGGCGGCGATGGGAGCAAACAGGATGACACTGTAGCCGCGGTAGGCGGCGAGCATCAGCAGGGCCAATGCAGCAAGGGCGATGACGACGCTCATCGGGGACGATCTCCTGGCCCCGTGCGGCACGACCGAACGCTGCCGAGGGCGTTCGGGGACTCGCTGCTGCACGGCAGGCGCATTGTTTTTCTTGTTTCGGCTGCGGACAGGCCGCACGGTGATTTAGCGAGTTCCGTGCCAGATATGCAACTCGCTGATTTCGATAGGGTTTCTGCAGGTTGTCCAAAATGGTGGACGGTATCGATGTCTTGAATGCTGGACAGTGCGGTCCAGCATTCCGGACAGCAGCGCCGTCCGGAATGCAGAGGCGAATCAGGTCAGGAAGTACAGCCCGCCAGCGATCACTACGCCGGAGAACACCAGGCAGAGCAGGCAGTAGCCCATGATGTCGCGCGCCCCGAGTCCGGCGATGCCCAGCAGCGGCAGCGCCCAGAACGGCTGGATCATGTTGGTCCAGGCATCGCCCCAGGCGATCGCCATGGCCGTGACTTCCGGTGCCACGCCGAGCGCGGCGCCAGCCGGCAGCATGATCGGCCCCTGTACCGCCCACTGGCCGCCGCCGGAGGGCACGAAGACGTTGACCAGCCCAGCACTGAGAAAGGCCAGCACCGGGAAGTTCTCGGTCGTCGACCAGGTGACGAAGGTGTCGGTGACCTGCCGGCCGAGCGATACGCCGGCCGCATTGGCGCCGACCATCATCCCCATGATCCCGGCGTAGAAGGGGAACTGCACGACGATGCCGGCGATGCCGCGAATGCTCTCCTCGATGGCGCGCATGTAGCGCTCCGGCGTGCCATGCATCAGCAGGCCGGCGAAGAGAAAGATCGAGATCACGATGTTCAGGCTCAACGCCAGGCCGTTCTCGCTGAAGTGCCGGTAGAAGAACAGCACCGCCAGCGCGACCATGATCAGGCCGAGGATGCGGCTGTCGTCCAAACGCTGGGTGGCGGTTTCCCGTGGGATGTCGCTCGGCTGGGGCTCTTCCAGCAGCGCCGGGTCGACCACTTTCGGCGTCTTCGGCTGCATGGCCCAGTTCAGCAGCGGCAGGCCGACCACCAGCACGGCGATGATGATCAGGTTGTAGGAGGCGAACAGCGTCTGGCCGACGCCGATGGCCTCGGTCAGTGCGCCACCGGTCATCTTCTCCAGATCGGCCCCGCCGCTGGCCAGCGACAGCGGGATCGAGCCGGAAAAGCCGCCGTGCCAGATCAGGAAGCCGGAGTAGGCCGAGGCGACCAGCAGCGGGTAGTCGACGCCGCGTACCTGCCGCGCCAACGCACGGGCGAAGACTGCGCCGATTACCAGGCCGAAGCCCCAGTTGATCCAGGAACCGGCCAGCGCCACCAGCGTCACGAGAATGATCGCCTGCCCGGGCGACTGCGGGATGCGGGCCATGCGGTCGAGCAGTCGGTTGATCGCCGGCGCCCGTGCCAAGGCATGGCCGGTGACCAGGATCAGCGACATCTGCATGGTGAAGGCCAGCAGGTTCCAGAAGCCGTTGCCCCAGTGCTGCGCCATCGCCGGCAGGCCCTGGCCGGTGCTGAGCATAGCGGCGATCAGCACGATCAGCGTGAGCAGGATCGCGAAGACGAAGGGCGAGGGGAGGAAGCGTTGCACCAGGTAGACGCTGGCGGCGGTTATTCTATTGAGCACGATGGGGTTCTCCCTTGTTGTCGTTATGTCGCCGCGCAGGTGCGGCGCTTCGCTTATGAGTGCGGCGGCGGCCGGCTGTTCCCGCTGCGCTTGAGGAGGTTGGTCGATGCGTGTTGCGCTTTTACTGTCGCTGCTGCTTGCGGGCTCCGCTCAGGCGCAAGAACCGCTGCGGCTGCGCCTTCAGGGGCACGAGCTGCACGCCGAATACGCGCAGACCGTCGCCCAGCGCGAACGCGGGCTGATGGGGCGCAGCGAACTGGCCAGCGACAGCGGCATGTTGTTCCGCTTTGATGAAGTGCGCCGGCACTGCCTGTGGATGAAGGACACGCCGCTGCCGTTGTCCGCGGCGTTCTTCGATGAGGACGGCGTTCTGGTCGATGTGATCGATCTGGAACCGTTCAATACCGAGATTCGTTGTTCGAAGCGGCCGGCACGTTACGCGCTGGAGATGGATCAGGGCTGGTTCGCCGAGCGGGAGATCGGACGGGGCGCGCGGCTGGAAGGGATACCGGAGGAGTAGGAGTGCAAGCGGTGCGTCGGTGCGTAGGGTGGATAACGGCGAAGCCTTACTCACCGTAACCAGGGCCGACGCATGCGGATGTTTGGGACGGTGTCGGAGGCGATCTTGGTGGACGCGTGGAAAAGGCTCTGACCGTTGTCCACCTTACGCTTTCATTCCCTCGTGGCGGCTGCTTCGCCCGTAGGGTGGATAACGGCTCCGCCTTATCCACCGCCTGCCGCGAATCCGTCTGAAGGCTCAATCCAGCGGCAACTCCGTGGTCCGCTTCACCTCGCTCATGGCGATATGCGAGTGCGCCTCCTGCACGTGGGGGCGTTGCAAAAGCTGGTCGCGCAGGAAGCGTTCGTAGCTGTCGATATCGCGCGCCACCACCTTGAGCAGGTAATCCGACTCGCCAGCCATGGTGTGGCACTCCAGCACTTCGGGGTAACCCACCACCGCCCGCTCGAACTCGTCGAGGTTGCTGCGTCCGTGGGCCGAGAGCTTGATGTTGACGAACACCGTCATGTTCAGCCCGAGCTTCTTCGGGTTGAGCAGGGCGACCTTGCGCTCGATCAGCCCTTCCTCCTGCATGCGGTGGATACGTCGCCAGCAGGGCGATTGCGACAGTTCGACCTTCTCGGCGATTTCCGCTGCGGAGAGGTCGGCGTTGTGTTGCAGAAGCAGGAGGATCTTGCGATCGATGCTGCTTAGGGGCGAAGTCTGCATGGTCGTGCCTGTTTTCTTGTTGTTAGCGAATGGGTCATGCACAGAAGCGCTGTTCTACCGCAAAAGTAGAAAGAAAATCTCTCTTCGTCACGGCCAGACTGTTAATCGACACGCGACGGTGGGGTGATCCCCTGCCGATTGCCGGCGTGGAGAAACAACCGTGCGGTTTCTCCATGACTGCGTCAGGCGGGTAGCGAACAACGCCACCCTGACTCCGATAACAACAAATTAGGAGCGCCCCATGTCTCTGGCCGAGATCCGTCTGGACGACAAGTACCGGCTTGCAACCGGTCATCTGTACCTCACCGGCACCCAGGCGCTGACCCGCTTGCCGATGCTGCAGCATCAGCGTGATCAGGCCTGTGGTTTGAATACCGGTGGCTTCATCTCCGGCTATCGCGGCTCGCCACTGGGCGGGCTCGATAAGAGCCTCTGGGAAGCCCGCGACTACCTCAAGCAACACGCCATCCACTTCCAGCCCGGCGTCAACGAAGAGTTGGCCGCCACCGCGGTGTGGGGCAGCCAGCAGACCAACCTGTTCCCCGGTGCCAAGTACGACGGCGTGTTCGCCATGTGGTACGGCAAGGGCCCGGGCGTCGACCGCGCCGGCGACGTGTTCAAGCACGGCAATGCGGCAGGTGTTGCACCCAACGGCGGCGTGCTGCTGCTGGCGGGTGACGACCACGGCTGCAAGTCCTCGACGCTGCCGCACCAGAGCGAGCATGCCTTCATCGCCGCCTCGATTCCGGTGCTGAATCCGGCCAACGTTCAGGAAATTCTCGATTACGGCATCATCGGCTGGGAACTGTCGCGCTACTCCGGCTGCTGGGTGGCGCTGAAGACCATCGCCGAGAACGTCGACTCCTCCGCCGTGGTGGAAGTCGATCCGCTACGCATGCAGACGCGCATCCCGGAAGACTTCGAGCTGCCCGAGGACGGCGTGCACATTCGCTGGCCGGACCCGCCGCTGGCTCAGGAAAAGCGCCTCAACCTGTACAAGATCTATGCCGCCCGTGCCTTCGCACGGGCCAACAACCTCAACCGGGTGATGCTTGATTCGCCGAATCCGCGCATGGGCATCATCACCACCGGCAAGTCCTATCTCGACGTGCGCCAGGCGCTGGACGACCTCGGCCTGGACGAAGCGCTGTGCGCCTCGGTCGGCCTGCGGGTGCTCAAGGTCGGCATGAGCTGGCCGCTGGAGCCGGTCTCGGTGCACGAGTTCGCCCAGGGGCTGGACGAGATTCTGGTGGTCGAGGAAAAGCGCAGCATCATCGAGGACCAGCTCACCGGGCAGCTTTACAACTGGCCGGTCAGCAAGCGTCCGCGGGTGGTCGGCGAGTTCGACGAGCAGGGCAATTCGCTGCTGCCGAACCTCTCCGAGCTGACCCCGGCGATGATCGCCCGGGTCATCGCCAAGCGCCTCGCGCCAATCTATACCAGCGACAGCATCCAGGCGCGCCTGGCCTTCCTCGCCGCCAAGGAAAAAGCCCTGGCTGCGCGTAGCTACGACACTGTGCGCACGCCGCACTACTGCTCCGGTTGCCCGCACAACAGCTCGACCAAGGTGCCCGAGGGCAGCCGCGCCTCGGCCGGTATTGGCTGTCACTACATGGTGCAGTGGATGGACCGGCGCACCGAGACCTTTACCCAGATGGGCGGCGAGGGCGTCAACTGGATCGGCCAGGCGCCGTTCACCGACACCCCGCACATGTTCCAGAACCTCGGCGACGGCACCTACTTCCACTCCGGCAGCCTGGCCGTGCGTGCGGCCGTCGCGGCCGGCGTGAACGTGACCTACAAGATTCTCTACAACGATGCCGTGGCCATGACGGGCGGCCAGCCCATCGACGGCGAGCTGCGCGTCGACCAGCTCAGCCGGCAGATCTTCCACGAGGGCGTCAAACGCATCGCTCTGGTCAGCGATGAGCCGGACAAGTACCCGACCCGCGATACCTTCGCGCCAATCACCAGCTTCCATCACCGCCGCGAACTGGATGCCGTGCAGCGCGAGTTGCGCGAATTCAAGGGCGTCTCGGTGATCATCTACGACCAGACCTGCGCCACCGAGAAGCGTCGTCGGCGCAAGCGCGGCAAACTGGAAGACCCGGCCAAGCGCGCCTTTATCAACCCGGCGGTCTGCGAGGGTTGCGGCGACTGCGGTGAGAAGTCTAACTGCCTCGCCGTGTTGCCGCTGGAAACCGAACTGGGGCGCAAGCGCGAGATCGACCAGAACGCCTGCAACAAGGACTTCTCCTGCGTCGAGGGCTTCTGTCCGAGCTTCGTCACCGTGCATGGCGGCGGGTTGCGCAAGCCCGAAGCCGTGGCTGGCGGTATCGAGGTGGCGACGTTGCCCGAGCCGCTGCACCCAACGCTGGATCGTCCATGGAACGTGCTGATTCCGGGTGTCGGCGGCAGCGGTGTGACTACCCTTGGCGCGCTGCTCGGCATGGCCGCGCATCTGGAAGGCAAGGGCTGCACGGTGCTCGACCAGGCCGGCCTGGCGCAGAAGTTCGGCCCGGTGACCACCCACGTGCGCATCGCCGCGAAGCAGAGCGACATCTACGCCGTGCGCATCGCCGCCGGTGAGGCCGATCTGCTGCTCGGCTGCGACCTGATTGTCGCGGCGGGCGACGAGTCACTGACCCGCCTCAACGAGCAGATCAGCAACGCCGTGGTGAACAGCCACGAATCGGCCACCGCCGAGTTCACCCGCAACCCCGATGCCCAGGTGCCCGGCGGCGCCATGCGGCAGGCCATCAGCGCGGCGGTCGGTGCCGAGAAGACCCACTTCGTCGACGCCACCCGCCTGGCCACGCGACTGCTCGGCGATAGCATCGCCACCAACCTGTTCCTGCTCGGCTTCGCCTATCAGCAGGGGCTGCTGCCGATCAGCGCCGAGGCCATCGAGAAGGCTATCGAGCTCAACGGCGTTGCCGCCAAGCTGAATCTGCAGGCCTTCCGCTGGGGCCGCCGTGCCGTGCTCGAGCGTGAAGCGGTGGAGCAGTTGGCACGCCCCGTCGATATGGTCGAACCGATCTGCAAGACCCTGGAAGAGATCGTCGACTGGCGCGTGGACTTCCTCACCCGCTACCAGAGTGCCGGACTGGCGCGCCGCTATCGCCAGTTGGTCGAGCGCGTGCGCGACGCCGATAGCGCGGACGATCTGGCGCTGTCCAAGGCCGTCGCGCGCTACTACTTCAAGCTCCTCGCCTACAAGGACGAGTACGAGGTAGCGCGGCTGTACAGCGAGCCGGAATTCCGCCAACAGCTCGAAGCGCAGTTCGAGGGCGACTACAAGCTGCAGTTTCACCTCGCCCCAGCCTGGCTGGCCAAGCGTGACCCCGTCACCGGTGAACCGCGCAAGCGCGAGCTGGGGCCGTGGGTGCTGAACCTGTTTGGCGTGCTGGCCAAGTTCCGCTTCCTGCGCGGTACGCCGCTCGATCCGTTCGGCTATGGCCACGACCGCCGCGTCGAGCGCCAGCTGATCAGCGAGTACGAGAAAACCGTGGACGAGCTGCTGGCCCAGCTCAAGCCGACCAACTACCGCACCGCTGTGGCCATCGCCGCGCTACCGGAACAGATCCGCGGCTACGGCCCGGTGAAGGAGCGCTCCATTGCCAAGGCCCGCCAGCAAGAGAAGTTGCTCCGCGAGCAGCTGGCCAAGGGCGACGAGGTGCAGAGCGTGCGGCTGTTCCAGCCTGCGGCCTAGCGCGATGGCCGCGAAGTTACTGGCGCAGGAGTAACGTCTGACAGCCAGTTTTTCGCGGCCCGGATCGCCCGAATAGCGGTGGCCCCGGTACCAGACAAGTAGGCCCTGCCCACGGCAGGGAACCAGACCAACAAGAACGAGGTAACCCAAATGTCCGTCTTCGCTCACCCCGACTTCGATCGCCACGAACAGGTGGTCTTCTGCCATGACCAGGCGTCGGGCCTGAAAGCCATTATCGCCATCCACGACACGCGCCTCGGTCCGGCGCTGGGTGGCTGCCGGATGTTTCCCTATGCCAATGACGACGACGCCCTGCGCGATGTGCTGCGGCTGTCGCGCGGGATGACCCTGAAATCTTCGCTGGCCGGGCTCAATCTCGGCGGCGGCAAGGCGGTGATCATCGGCGACCCGCACACCGGCAAGAGCCAGGCGCTGCTGCATGCGATGGGCGACTTCGTCGACAGCCTCGGTGGGCGCTATATCACCGCTGCGGACTCGGGCACCGGCGATGCCGAGATGCAGGCCTTTGCCCAGCGCACCCGCCATGTGGTGGGCGCCACGCCGCGCACCACGCTGGATGGCAGCATCGCCAGCGGCGACCCGTCGCCATCCACCGCCTATGGCGTGTTCGTCGGCCTCAAGGAAGCGGTGCGCCAGCGCCTTGGCCGCGACGATCTGACCGGGTTGAAGGTGGCGATTCAGGGCGTCGGTCATGTCGGCCTGGGCCTGGCGCGGCACCTCAAAGCTGCCGGCGCCGAGCTGTGGGTGGCAGACATCTTCGATGCCAACGTCAAGCAGGCGATGGAGGAAGTGGGCGCCAACGTGGTGCGCCCGCAGGACATCTACGGTCTCGATGTAGATGTCTTCGCGCCCTGCGCCATGGGCGGCATCCTCAACGAGCAGACCCTGGAAGTGCTGCGCGCCCCGGTGATCGCCGGCGCGGCGAACAACCAGCTGGCAACCGCCGAGATTGGCATCGAACTGCAGCGGCGCAACCAGCTCTACGCGCCGGACTACGCGATCAACGCCGGCGGCATCATCGACGTCTACTACCAGCGCACCGGCGGCAGCGCCGCGCAGATCGACGCCCATGTGAAAGCCATCGGCGACTCGCTGGGCGAGATCTTCACCCGCTCCGCTGCTAGCGGTGAACCGACTTCGGTGATCGCCGATCGCCTGGCGTTGGAGCGGCTGCACGCCGGTGGCGTGCCGCAAACCGAAGCGTTCAAGCGCCAGGCTTCATGAGTGATCCCGGCCGGGCGCCTGAGTGCGCCGGCCTTCGCTGAGCGGGGCGGCGGGCGCTGATCGCCAGCGCCGTACCCGCTCCGTTCGTTCGCACCGTCCCTGACAAAAACAACAAGCAGGAATCCGCAATGACCGATAAAACCAGCCTCGCGGCCGGCACCTTCGCCGGCGCGCGCGCACGCATCCAAGACAACGCCAGCCGCGGCCTATGGTCTTCGCGCTGGGTGTTCTTCCTCGCCGCCACCGGCTCGGCGGTGGGCCTGGGCAATATCTGGAAATTCCCCTACGTGACCGGGCAGAACGGCGGCGGCGCCTTCGTTCTGGTCTACCTCGCCTGCATCCTCTTGATCGGCATTCCGCTGCTGATGACCGAGGTGATGATCGGCCGTCGCGGTCGGGCGAATCCTGATGGCGCCGTTGCGCGGCTGGCCCGTGAAGCCGGAGCCAGTTCGCGCTGGCGCGTGGTCGGCTGGCTCGGCGGGCTGACCGGCTTTCTCATCCTGAGTTTCTATCTGGTGGTGGCTGGCTGGGCGCTGGCTTATGTGCCGGCGACCTTCAGCGGCGGCTTCGCTGGGGCCAGCGGCGAGGCCAGCGGCGAGCTGTTCGGCGCGCTGCTGGCGGACCCGCTGCGCCTGGTGGTCTGCGCCACGCTGGTGCTGGCGGCGACCATGCTGATCGTCGGCTTCGGCGTGCGCGGCGGGCTGGAGCGATCGCTGCGCTTTCTGATGCCAGGGCTGTTCGTGCTGATGCTGGTGCTGGTCGTCTACGCCGCCATCGAAGGCGAATTCGCCCAGGCGCTGCAGTTTCTCTTCGTGCCGGATTTCTCCGCGCTGACCGCGCAGAGCGTGCTGATCGCCCTCGGTCATGCCTTCTTCACCCTGAGCCTGGGCTGCGGCGCGATGATGGTCTACGGCTCCTACCTGCCGGAAGGCACCTCGATCGCCAAGACCTCGATTCTGGTGGCGCTGGCCGATACCGCGGTGGCGCTGCTGGCCGGCCTGGCGATCTTCCCGCTGGTGTTCGGCAACGGCCTGGAGCCGGGTGCCGGGCCGGGGCTGATCTTCGTCACGCTGCCGATCGCCTTTGGCCAGATGCCGCTGGGGCAGGTCGTCGGTGGGTTGTTCTTCATCATGCTGGTGATCGCCGCGCTGACGTCGGCCATCTCGCTCTCCGAGCCGAGCATCGCCTGGCTCACCGAGCGCTTCCGTATCAGCCGGACCAAGGCCGTGCTGGGCAGTGGTCTGGTGCTCTGGCTGCTGAGCCTGGGCAGCGTGTTCTCGTTCAATCACTGGGCGGACTACCAGCTGTTCGGCAAGACCTTCTTCGACACCCTGGACTACCTGACCACCAACTGGCTGATGCCGTTGGGCGGGCTGGGCACGGTGCTGTTCACCGGCTGGGTGCTGCAAAAACAGGTGGTCAGCGAAGCGATCGGCATCCGTAGCAACGGCCTGTTCCTGGCTTGGTGGAACCTGCTGCGCTACGGCACGCCGGTGGCCATCGTGCTGGTGTTCCTCAACCTCATGGGTTTGATCTAGCGCGATCACGGTCGTCCGTGTAGTACGCGCAGGTGGGCTGAAGCCCACCCTACAAGAATGCTGCGGGCTTCTCAGGAAGCCGTTTTGGTGGGCTCAGGTCCATCCCATAGCAGGCCGACGCAGGCCTTCATGGGGTGGGCTTCAGCCCACCTTTTTTATGCGCGATCCCATGCGCCGAATGACATGTGCGGCAGCTTGTCGCACCAGGCTGTCAGCTTTTCGTTACGCCTGGCAAGCCGCCAGGCCAGGCTTTTCAGCAAAAAAGGCGCCGTAAGGAAAACCTGACAGCAGGGCTGGCGCCAGCCGCTTTCCGTGCCCGTAAACAGCATTGTTCGCCGCCTTGGCCTGGGGTGTGATGGGGCCAGCCAAGCCGTGCAACGGCAGTCCTCACAACAATAATCAGGAGGCGATATGAACGCCGTGAACAAGATCGAACAGCACAATCCCATCGGTACCGACGGCTTCGAGTTCGTCGAATTCACCGCGCCGAATGCCGAAGGCATCGAGCAGCTGCGCACGCTGTTCACCCAGATGGGCTTTACCGAAACCGCCAAGCACCGCTCCAAGGAGGTCTGGCTGTTCCAGCAGCACGACATCAACATCGTGCTCAACGGCAGCCCCACCGGGCATGTGCGCGAGTTCGGCGAGAAGCATGGCCCGAGCGCCTGCGCCATGGCCTTCCGGGTGAAGAATGCCGCTCAGGCCGCCGCCTACGTCGAATCCCAGGGCGCCAAGCTGGTCGGCAGCCACGCCAACTTCGGCGAGCTGAACATCCCCTGCGTCGAAGGCATCGGCGGCTCGCTGCTGTATCTCGTCGACCGCTACGGCGACAAGAGCATCTACGACGTCGACTTCGAGTACATCGAAGGTCGTACGCCGAACGACAACGCCGTCGGCCTGATGTGCATCGACCACCTGACCCACAACGTCATGCGCGGGCAGATGGATGTCTGGTCCGGCTTCTACGAGCGCATCGCCAACTTCCGCGAGATTCGCTACTTCGACATCGAAGGCAAGCTGACCGGTCTGTTCTCCCGCGCCATGACCGCGCCGTGCGGCAAGATCCGCATCCCGATCAACGAGTCGGCCGACGACAAGTCGCAGATCGAGGAATTCATCCGCGAATACCACGGTGAGGGCATCCAGCACATCGCACTGTCCACCGACGACATCTACGAGACCGTGCGCCGCCTGCGGGCCAATGGTGTGGACTTCATGACCACGCCGGACACCTACTACGAGAAGGTCGACACCCGCGTCGCCGGCCACGGCGAGCCGCTCGACCAGCTGCGCGAGCTGAATCTGCTGATCGACGGCGCGCCGGGGGACGACGGCATCCTCCTGCAGATCTTCACCAACACGGTGATTGGCCCGATCTTCTTCGAGATCATCCAGCGCAAGGGCAACCAGGGCTTTGGCGAAGGCAACTTCAAGGCGCTGTTCGAATCCATCGAGGAAGACCAGGTGCGCCGCGGCGTGATCAAGGCGGACGAGTAAGTCCGGGGCGTAGGGTGGAAGACTGCGGAGCATCTTCCACGCGTCTGTGTCGGGCCGACCGACGCGTGGATGTGCTTCGCGACATCCACCCTACGCATCGGCGCCCACTGCGCCGCCATTGAGATCACGCGGTATCACGAGGAGAGGCACATGAGCCGCAAATGGATCAGTTTCCCCATCCGCGAGGGTGAGAGTTCGCGTCAGGCGCACTGCGATTTTCCGCAGGGCACCTACGAGCGCGAAATGGGCCGCGAAGGCTTCTTCGGCCCGGCTTCGCACCTGCATCACAAGCATCCGCCGACCGGCTGGATCGACTGGGAAGGCCCGCTGCGCCCGCACGCCTTCAACTTCAATCACATCCCCAGCGAAGGCGACTGCCCGCTGCAGGCGCCGCTGGCGCTGCACAACGCCGACGTCAAGCTGCGCCTGTGGAAGACCAACGGCGCCATGCGTCATCTGGTGCGCAACGGCGACGGTGACGAGCTGCTGTTCATCCACGAGGGCGCTGGGCATTTCTACTGCGACTTCGGTCACCTGGAATTCCGCGACGGCGACTACCTGATGATCCCGCGCGGCACCGCCTGGCGCATCGAGGCGACGCAGCCGGTGTTCATGCTGTTGATCGAGAACACCGATGGCGCCTACCAGCTGCCGGACAAGGGCCTGGTCGGCCCGCACGCGATCTTCGATGCCGCGGTGCTCGATCATCCGCGGCTGGACGACGCCTTCCGTGCGCAGCAGGACGAGAACCCCTGGCAGATCCGCATCAAGCGGCGAGACCAGATCACCACCGTGACCTACCCGTACAACCCGTTGGACGTGGTCGGCTGGCACGGCGACAACACCGTGGTACGGCTCAACTGGCGCGACATCCGCCCGCTGATGAGCCATCGCTACCACTTGCCGCCATCTGCCCACACCACCTTCGTCGCCAACGGTTTCGTGGTCTGCACCTTCACCCCGCGGCCGGTGGAATCCGATCCGGGCGCGCTGAAGGTGCCGTTCTTCCACAACAACGACGACTACGACGAAGTGCTGTTCTACCACCGCGGCAACTTCTTCAGCCGCGACAACATCGAGCAGGGCATGGTGACCTTCCACCCCTGCGGCTTCCCCCACGGGCCGCACCCGAAGGCGCTGAAGAAGGCCAGCACCGACCCGGCGACCTTTGCCGACGAGGTGGCGGTGATGATCGACACCCGCCGCGCGCTGGAGGTCGGCGAGGCCGCTGCAGCCGTCGATGTCCCCGAATACGTCAACTCCTGGCGTGCGCCGGGCAAGGAATCCTGATGAAACTCGCAACCCTCAACCAGGGCCGCGACGGCGTGCTCGTCGTCGTTTCCCGTGATCTCGCCCAGGCGGTGAAAGTGCCGCAGATCGCCGCCACGCTGCAGGCCGCGCTGGATGACTGGAACTACTGCAAGCCGAAGCTGGAGGCGGTCTACCAGCGCCTCAACGACGGGCTGGAGGAGGGCGCATTCGCCTTCGATCAGGCCGCCTGCCACAGCCCGCTGCCGCGTGCCTATCACTGGGCCGACGGTAGCGCCTACGTCAATCACGTCGAGCTGGTGCGCAAGGCGCGCGGCGCCGAGATGCCGGAATCCTTCTGGCACGACCCGCTGATGTACCAGGGCGGCGCCGATGCTTTTATCCCGCCGCACAGCCCGATCAGCCTGGCCGACGAGGCCTGGGGCATCGATCTGGAAGGCGAGCTGGCGGTGATCACCGACGACGTGCCCATGGGTGCGACGCCAGCCGAGGCGGCCGCGCACATCCAGCTGCTGATGCTGGTCAACGACGTGTCGCTGCGCAACCTGATCCCCGGCGAGCTGGCCAAGGGCTTCGGCTTCTACCAGAGCAAGCCGTCGTCGAGCTTCTCGCCGGTGGCGGTGACGCCGGACGAGCTGGGCGAAACCTGGCGCGACGGCAAGGTACACCGGCCTCTGGTTTCGCATATCAACGGTGAGCTGTTCGGCCAGCCGGATGCCGGCACCGACATGACGTTCAACTTCCCGACCCTGGTCGCCCACGCCGCGCGCACCCGCCCACTGGGCGCCGGCACCATCATCGGCTCGGGCACCGTGTCGAACTACGACCGCAGC